>DATLCW010000031.1:0-35321 GCA_035526195.1 Bryobacteraceae bacterium | reverse complement strand
AAGATCCAGACAACGCCTCCATGCGGTTAAGCAACAGGATTCCGTTACCAGGGTTGGCGCCTCTACTGTAAGAGATGCGCGCCAGAGACCGGCGAAAGGCGCGCATCACATCGGCATTCAACGCCGGGGAGTGGTTGATCGCATTGAACGCCTCGCGGCCCGATGACCGGCCAAGCAACTCCGCCACCACCGGGTCAAGAGTCACTTCCCGAATGGCCGCGAAATCGGTCCGGTTGCCCCCCGCGCCGAGGGCAAGAACCCAGCGCCGGCCAAACGTACGTTTCAGAGTGATCTTTAGGGAGTGGACATCCGCCTCGCCAAAAACACGGGGATAGTCCACGTGAAAGAACTGATAGTCCAGCCCGATGGCCGTGGTCCTGCTCAGCCGGCGGGAGTATTCCGCAAGCGCGCGTTGCCCGTTTAGACCGATTAAAACTTTGGATTGCCGGCGCACGGCGAAACCCGCTCCGCCAATGCTCAACGAGTTTTGCCTGCTTAAGTGCATGGTAAATGAGCCCATGATATCGGCAAAGTAAGCCCGGTTGTCGAAAATATCGTTTAGCGGAATTCCTAGAATGCTCGGATCGGCGCCGCCAAATGCAAACACTCCCCCGACGGGACGTGAGCTGGTTCCCGCGGTTGTTTTCAATCCGAAAGAAGTTCTGCGGGTGAGTTGCCTTCGATAGTCCAGGCTCAGCAAGTGATCGCTTCCGCTGTAAAACGAATTATTGGGGTAGTAGCGGTAGTTCCCTTGATAATCCAGCCCCAGCAGTGCTTTTCTCCAGGATTTCGTTCCATACGCCCCGAGGTTGGCCTCAATTCCATAGAGCGCCCCGGGGTTAGTGATGTCGCCGTTCGGCTCGAGGCCCGCGCCCAACAAGCCATTGTCGAAGACCCCCAACACGCTTGCGTAAGGCCGGATGGAGACAGGCTCTGCGCCGCGCGATCCCGCCGTTCTCATTCCCCGGCTCGAGACCGCCGGTCCTTCATAGCCGGGTGTGTTCTGCCCTTGCAGCCGCATGCCCGAGAGAAGCGCTAACACAACACACAACAACAAGAATCCCCTATGTTTCAATCCAAAGTCCCCCACGACTTGCGTCACTTCTACTTTAGCGGAAAACATCGCCGCCGCGACATTCATCCGCTTCCATCAGAGGGACTCTGCGTGGATCGCGGAGGCTACAGCCTCCCTTTGCGATTGCTCAGGACTACCTGCCTCGCGCCCCGCCGGGACTGGATACGGCGGGCGCCGAGGGAGCCGGAGCTGCGGCTCGAACTCCGGAGTCGCCGCCGGAAGACATCGGCACGGCGGACCCGCGGGAAGAATCCGCGCCCAAGCCGCCCCAGGATGCCTGGCGTCCGCCGCCGGAACCATAGGCGGATTCGGGGTTGTTATATCGCGGCGCGTAATACTGCCAGACAGAAGATGGGCTGTAGTAGGACCATCCGAAGGGTCCGCGAAAGTAGCCGGAGCTAGGCATGAAGGTCAACAAGCCCATACCTGGAAAATAGGCCCATCCGCTGCTGGACATGCGATAACCGTTCGATTGGAAGGAACTGGCGGCGGAGATGTTCGCCCGCGCCACCAGATAGGCGCGCTGCTGGCTCCAGGCATAGAGGGAATCCGCTTCTTTTTCTTTGGTTCTGAACTTCTTCACCAAGAGGTGCGGAGCCAGCGTCGCTTCCCGGCCGCGTGTGAGATCGAGGGGCTGATCGTCGCTCCTGACAACGGCTTTGCCTTCAAAGACGCGTACATGTCCGGTACTCGCATCAAACCGGTACAAACCCGTTTTAAGCACTACTGTTTCCGATTCCCCCACGTTCACTGCCACCCGGTTCTCTTTTGCGAGTTCTACGACTTCTACCAGCGCCACACCCTTCTCGATGGCGACGCGGGTATTGGTGAGGGAGTTGGAGAGCATGCGCACGGAACTGTTTTCGTCCATTCGTAGAAACACGCCAGGATTGAGCAACAACTCCACCCGGCCCTGACGCGTGGCCAGCGCCAAGCCTTCCTTCACGACGGGAAACTTACCGAACTCCATGGTGAGCGGCGCAGCCTCCATGAACACCTGACCCTCGGCGTAATGGATGAGCCCCGAGCGGACGGAAATAGCCATCTGGGCAAAGGCCGATGAGATTGCCAGAAGCAAACAAACCGCGGTCGCGAATTTCAGCATAGCCCCCACGTCTCCTGCATTGATGATCTTCCTTTATGACCCGAGGGTCAAGCCTTATCGCACGGTACGGCTCGGGCCAAACACGCGACGGCGGTGCTTCAGGGATTGTTTCGTGCGGCTTTCCTGCCCGGCGGAGGCTTTGCCGCCGATGGCGATCTGGACTTGCGAAGTATAGGAATCCGGCCCCGATACCTCGAGGTACTCATCGCCGGGTCCGATGTTGGGAGGCACGATAACGGTCATCTGATAAATTCCCACAAGCCCCGGCGCCAGCCCGGCATACAGTACTTCTGCTTTCTCTCCACCGATGTAAACGGCCGTGGAGGCGCTGACGAGGCTGGGGGCATCGGCGGACCCGGGGGCGCCATCGGGAACGGCGGGACTGACATCACCAAGCCCGGTGAGCCGGAACGTGATTGTTTCTCCGATGTGGGCTGGATTCCCGCCGGTCACAGGCGAACCGTCGGCGTGTACCGCATCGGCGTATCCGGCGCCACCGGCCGGTACGGTGAAGACTCCGGGCGTGGTGGTGTTGACAAAGGCGGTAACGGCATTGGATTCCACGCCGCCGCTGCTGACTTGAATCCGGGCAATCCGCTCGGTGGTCCCATAGGGGACCAGAACGGTCAGCGCGGTGGGACTTACGGAGCGTACGGGAGCGGGCCGCCCGTTGATTGAAACCTGCACGCCCCCGAGGGATGTGGGAAAGGTGCTGTCCTCCGACGTTTCCAGGGACAGGTTTGTGCCCGCAATGGAAATCAGTTCCCCGCGTGAAACGCCGACGGTGAATGGCGCCAGACTGGCGGCGTTCACGATTCCCGCCGGGTTGAGGAAGACTCCCGGTCCTGAAAAAGCGGGAGCCTTCAAAGCCACGCTGAGACCGGGAATCCCCTCCTGGCCGAATCCGAGGCGGATGGCGCCGCCGGCTCCGAGTATGTTGCGGAAGCCGAGAAAGTCTTCATAGGATCCATCCGGCCGCACCTCATAGGTGTCGGCATAGGTGTAATCGTAGGGATCACTTCCCGATCCTGAGAGCAACCGCTGATGGCCCAGGAATGTGCCCCCACTGGCGGTAAAGGAGCCGTAGTAGGTATGAAGCGTGGCAACGCCATCGGAAAGGGCGCTCATATCCACATCGACGCCGGCCTGATAGAAGAGGCCGTTCAAGAGCTCCGGTTTGGCGGGTTCGGCCAGGGCGCGCACGCCGGCGAACATGTTGTAGCCGGTAGCCGTGCCTCCGAAGATGAAATTGCCGTCGGGAGAAATATAGAAGGTGCGGGAACCGGCGAGCAGAGTCTGAGCGTTCGCGGCGGTGCCGAAGGTCAGGGTGCCCGCTCCATTGCTGAAGGAATATCTCACGCCGCTTACGGTCTGGGTCGTGGCCTTGCCGGCGCCGATGTAGCCGGTCACGTTCACGGTTCCGGCGCCGCCCTGCCCATCCGGGTTCAGTTGAAAGAGCGCATCCCGGGCCTGGGCGGCGGTAAGGCTCGGGAAGTTCATTTCCACGACCTGATATCTTCCGTTAAAGCTTGCGTCATCCGGGGCTGTGGAACCCGCGGGGGCAGCAATAAAAAGGTCATTCAGCGGATCATCCGTACTGCTGGCGACGAAAATGCCTTGGGAGACCACGCCGAAGACTTTGCCCTTTTCATTCACCGGGCTACTGATATAGCCGTGGCCGCTGGCGGCAATTACGTAGGTGCCGGTGGAGCTCACAATCTGGGGAGCGCCAACGCTGGAATCCATCACAGAGCCTTGAAGAGTGTAGGCCCCGGCGCCATCAAAATTAATCGTGCCGTTCATCGAGACGGCGCGCTTCAGATTCCCGGTATTGTCCGCCGTCAGCCAAACTACTTCACGAAAATTGTAGACGCCCTGCAGCAAACCGTTGCCGCTGGAATCCCACACCACATCAGCCTGGGGAAATGCGGGGACGCTGGAGCAGATCGAAAGAAGAGCAAGGAAAGGAAACGTCAGTTTCATCTTCATCCAGTATGAAGGCAAGCTGCAGGATTTGGATAGAGGGGACCGTAGCACCATTTCCTTACTCGCGAAGTAAGTAAGAGCGGCCGGGGTTCTAAGTAGTACGTAGGACCGCTCTGGAGGGGATTCCGGTGTTCCATATAAGACTAACCTGAATTGACCCGGTACCAGGACCCATCTAGAATCAAGTCGTGGTACCAAGGAGCGGCTATGAATAAGGGCACCGCAGTTCTAACAACTGACCTTCCAATCGAGATCCCGATGGAGGAGGCGCCGGAAGCGCCCGCGCAGAAATTTATTCGAATTGTGATCGCTGACGATCATCCCATTGTGAGAGATGGGATCAAGAAATTACTGCTGCTGGAAGATGACATCAAGGTAGTGGGCGAAGCCAGCGACGGACGGCAGGTATTGGAGATGATGCAGGAGTACGAACCGGATATTCTTCTTCTGGATCTCCGTATGCCGAACCTCGACGGGCTGAGCGTCCTGCAAAGCATGCAACAAACCGTCCGGCGGACCCGAGTGATCGTCCTCACTGCCTCGGAGGATAAGAACGAGTTTGTCCAGGCCATGAAACTGGGCTGCTCGGGCATCGTTTTGAAGCAGACAGCGACGGAACTGATCGTGAAATCCATCCGGAAAGTGTATTCGGGAGAGATCTGGCTGGATTCACACACCACGGCGGCGGTGATGCGGCAGTTTGCGGCGCCGGGGGATCTGGCAAGTAACGGAGGCGCCGGGAAGGCCCGCGAGCGGTCGCCATTGAGCACGAGGGAGCGCGAGATCGTTCAACTGGTTGCGCAGGGTTACAAGAATAAGGAGATGGCGGAAAAGATGTTCATCAGCGAACAAACCGTAAAGAACCATCTGCACAACATCTTCGACAAACTGGGTGTCTCCGACCGTTTGGAGCTGGCGCTGTACGCCATTCACAAGGGTTTGCATATCGCGGAAGCACGGTAGAGAAACTCTCCCAGTCAACTGGAATGCCTGCCGCGGCAGCGTGTCCCGGCAGGCACTTTTCCATCAGCAGCCGGAGTTTGCTCCCGTTGGTACTCTTGACCCTTTGGTTTCAACCGCCTACAATAGGTCTCAGGAACACCATCACGCTTCGAGGGGAACTCAGGATCGATGAAGGCTGAAAGCCGCAGTACGAAATCCTTGCCGCAGCGGTCTGCAAAGATCCTGCGCTCGATCGTTCATGCGTACATCGAATCCGGCGAGCCGGTGGCTTCGCGTTCGATTTCGAGCCGGGAAGGCGCGCAGTTGAGCGCGGCTTCTATCCGCAACATTATGGCGGATTTGAGCGATGAGGGGTATTTGTCGCAGCCTCATACCTCGGCTGGCCGCGTGCCTACGGCGAAAGCGTTTAAGGAATACGTTCATGCGCTGCAGGTGTCGCGCAACATCTCGGTGGAAGCCAGCCGGATGCGTCATGAAATCCGCAGCCTGGATTCTATGGAAGCCCGCGTGGAACGCTCGTCGCATGTGCTGATGCAGATTTCGCACAACATGGGGATTGCGGCGGCTATCCCTTCCGATCACCAGATTCTCGATCAGGTGGAGCTGATTCCGCTGGCCGACCGGCGGGTGTTGATGGTGGTGGTAACCAGGGATCACATGGTTCGCGACAAAATCATCCACATGGATCGTGATCTGTCGCAGGACGAGTTGGGCAGCATTCGAAACTACATCAATTACAATTTCTCGGGCTGGACACTCTCGGCCATCCAACGTGAGCTGCAGAGCCGCCTGGAAGAGGACCGGGCCGCGTACGACCAGATGCTCCAAAGGATGAGCCTGCTGGTTCAGAAGGGGCTGCTGGATATTGGATTGGCTCCGACGCTGCATACGGAAGGAGCGTCGAACCTGGTGGGCGTGGATCTGCATCTCACGAGGGAAAAGCTGCGTGAGCTGTTTCGTACCCTGGAGGAGAAGAAGCGCATCCTCGACCTGCTGGAGCGGTTTCTGGATAAGTCCGGCGGGGAGGTAGAGGTGCAGGTTGGGCTGGGCGATGTGCATGCGAGCATGGATGAGCTTTCCTTGATTGGAGTTACGATCCATCTTCCGGGTGGGATCGCGGCCAAGATCGCGGTTCTCGGGCCCATGCGCATGAACTATGAACGCGTGATGAACGCCGTCTATCACGTAGGTCAGGCGCTGCAATCTACTGGACTTTAAACGAATTCTGGTACGCTGGAAGTATCTATGGATGAGGTAAAGAACGCTTCCGGATCGGCGGGTGTCGATACGGAAGAACAAGCTGAGAATGTGGACCGCGCGGCCGATCCGGTCCGGATTTCCGATCCGGCGGAGCAGCTGGCAACGCTGGCCGCGGAAAAGGCGGAACTGCAAGACCTGTTGATGCGGCGGCAGGCGGAATTCGATAATTTCCGCAAGCGGATCGACCGGGAAAAGATGGAGTTGCTCGAGTACTCGAGTCTGGAAGCAGTGAACGCGATTCTACCGATCGTGGATGATTTCGACCGTGCGATCAAGGTGGAATCAGCGGATCGGGAATACGCGCGGGGGATGGAATTGATCCATCAGAGGTTGGCGGATTCTCTGAAAAGACTTGGACTCGAGACCGTCGAAACGTCCGGGCAGAAATTCGACCCGAACCTGCATCACGCGGTGACGAAAGAGAAGTCCGATGAGCATGACGAGGACACGATTCTCGAGGAATATCAGAAAGGCTATCGCTTCAAGGGCCGGATCCTGCGGCCGGCAATGGTGAAAGTTTCCGTCCGTTCCTAAGGGTGAGCAGATGATGGCCAATACGAAGAGAGATTATTATGAGGTGCTGGGTGTTGCCAGGGATGCGGACGACCAGACGCTAAAGAGCACCTACCGCAAGCTGGCCCTGCAGTTTCATCCGGACCGCAATCCAGGCGATCATCAGGCTGAGGAGAAGTTCAAGGAAGCTGCCGAAGCCTACAGCATCCTGAGCGATCCGCAGCGGCGGGCCGCCTATGACCGCTTCGGCCACCAGGGGGTGCAGGGAGTAGGAGCGGCGCAGGGATTCGATCCTTCTCAGTTTTCCGATTTCAGTGATATCCTGGGAGATTTTTTCGGCTTCGGCGATCTGTTTGGGGGCGGCGGCCAGCGGAAGAATCGTGTACAGCGCGGCGAGGATGTGCGGTTCGATCTCGAGATCAACCTCGAAGACGTGATGACCGGGAAGGCGGCGGAGCTGTTGGTTCCGCGGCTCGACCCCTGCAGCCGCTGCCATACGACGGGCGCGGAACCGGGCGGGATGTCCGCCTGCACCACCTGTCACGGCCGCGGGGAGATGACGTATCAGCAGGGCTTTCTTTCGATCCGGCGCACCTGTACCCAGTGCGGCGGGCGCGGGCAGATTACCCGCCGGGCCTGCACCCAATGCAAGGGCGAAGGTTACAAGCGGAGCGACCGGAAATTGAAGGTTAACATTCCCGCGGGCGTGGATGACAATACGCGGCTCCGGCTGACCCAGGAGGGACAACCAGGAGCCAACGGCGGACCGCCGGGTGACTTGTATGTGGTGTTGAAAGTGAAAGACCATCCGGTGTTTGAGCGCCATGAAGACCAGTTGCACTGCACCGTGCCGGTGAACATCGCACAGGCCGCGCTCGGAACCGAAGTGAATTTGCTGACCTTTGACGGTCTGCAAACGGTGAAGGTCCCGGAGGGCGTGCAGCAAGGGGCCAACATCCGGTTGAAAGGGCTCGGCACGCCGCGCTTGAACGCGCATGGACGGGGAGACCTGGTGGTACACATTGACGTTCGAGTACCCGAGAAGCTGACGAAAGAGCAGAAGAAACTGCTGGAGCAGCTTCGCGATACCCTGCCCGAAGAGAACGAGCCCCACGAGAAGGGACTGTTTGAAAAGGTAAAAGACTACTTTATGTAGTTATGTAGAGATGCCGCGACGCGGCATGCTCGTGGCTGACTTCGCGATTCCATCCCGGAAGACTCGAAGGACCCCAATTCGCCGACGCGGCCAGCAACGCCGGACCATTCCAAACCTCAGCTTGCCAATCTGGAAGACCGGGACTTTGCAGCCAGCCTCATAGACCGACCGGTGAATGGCAGGATAAAGCTTGCGATGCAAGCCGGCTACCGATCCGCGTCGAAACACCACCGCGGAGTTATAGAGCCGGTCCCATCCGCTAACTCCGTGATCCGACGATTGTCGTGAGGGTTTTGCTGGGTAGGGGCGCAAGTACGGACTCGACCCGGCCGGCGCCGGCGGCACTGGGTGGGTGCTGCATCGGGGATCAGCGTCTTATACTTGGCGGCGGCGGAAACCCCTTGTGGAGTGACCTTGACGAGCCAGGCTCCGGCGATATCGCTACCCTGCCTGCCCCAGGGATCGGCGGGATTGAGCGCCAGCACGTTGTAGATAGCGTTACCCTGGTCGTCGACGGTCAGCGGGGCCGGCCACATACTTGTTGGGATCGGTATCCGGTCCGAAAGGACGGACGCGGCGCACGATCTGTCCATTGCCGCGCCGTATGACGAAGTATTCTCCCCCCGACGCGGGCACGTAGTAGAGGAAGCGCTCACTCAGGGCGGGGTTTTTGAGGTTGTCATTCCCCCAGCGCAGGTTTTTGATGTTCCATTATTTGTTCGTTCCAGGCCGCGGGTCCGCAGGGGGCGGGACGCTGCGAGCCCGGGGGGTCGCAGGAAACGTAGCGGCCGGTTTTGAAGGCCATGTAGGCATCGCGTCCGTCGGTGAGCGGAGCCATGTAATGATTGACGAGACTGCCGCCCGATTCTGCTTGGGCGGCTTTGGAAAAAGGGTCGTAGATGCGCTCGGCCAGAATGCGGCTTGGGATCTGGCCGGCGACCGATACTGTGCCGGTATGCTGAGCGTTCCTGCCCCATTGCATCCAACTCTGTGCGTGGCCCGTGGCGGCCAGGAGGAGAGCTGGAATTGCGATTTGGAGCGTCATTCGGCCATCGTAGCAGAGCGGGGCGCGGAGGCCGGAAACATGGAAAAGTGTTCGGATCTGTTCAGGCAACCCGCAGCGAGTGTTCTTTCGCCGGGGGTGTGGGAGGTTTAGCTTGAAGCTTGAGCAAGGTTTCAAGGATGAGGTCGAAGACGCGGCGCAGATGGATCTCCGCCTTGCGCCGGTCGCGTTGGGCGGTTAGGTTACTGGAATCGGCTTGCGCCTCCTGCATAAAAATGCGGTGCAGCCGGAAGGAAGCGATGGCGAGTTGCGTCACCAGGTCGCGCTCGACGTAATCGGACGGACGAAAGCGCCGCAGATAGCCCAGTCGCATTTTGCGAAATCCCCGCCAGGGATCCTGTTCCATAATCAATTTCCTTCCCGGAAACACATCACCATTGCACGGTGGTGTTTTCCGGGACCAGCGTAAACTACGGTCCGGCAACCCTGCGCTTTGCTGGACGTAAGTCTCTGGAAATACGTTAAATTGAGTTTGGATGTCCTGGTGACCGGGCTTTGCTGCATTGCATCTCGGAACTGGATAAGTCACGGTTAAGCATGCGCTAAAGCAAAACAAGAAGGAAGCAAATAAAACCGGCAGTAACGGAACGTGTTGAGCGAATTGAAGCGAATCTCGCCGCGATGGTGCACGCGCAAGCGAGACTTCAGAACATGCTGAGCGGTCTAGTTGAGACTATCACGCGTTATACGGACGCCTCCGAAGTTCGGATGAAGCGGATAAAGGAGAACCTGCACCGCGGAGCATTCCAGGAAACTTTCAGCCGCATGATCGAGGGGGTGGTTCTGTCCGCAGTTTATTTTTTGCGGGCTTCCTGCATCGCTTTCGAGCGAATCACTTTCTTATTGAAGCGATCCACGCGCCCTTCGGTATCGATCAGTTTCTGCTTGCCAGTGAAGAAGGGATGGCAACTGGAGCAGATTTCCACGCGGATGTCACCCTTATGGGAGGACCGGGTCTGGAAGGTGGACCCGCACGCACAAATGACTTTGCATTCGTTATAGGCGGGATGAATTGCGGCTTTCATCGGGACTACGGTTCCTTTCAATTGGTACAAAGCCAGTATAGCATGGGGTATCCGAAACCCTCTCCAGGGGACAGAGATTCGGCCGATTTGGAGCGGTTGGGATACGCCCTGGAAGCGTTCGAAGCATGGGTGGTTTCCCCACTCTCTATGGGACACGCCCGGATCACTACAAGCTTTTGGCTTGGGCAGACGGAAGTGACAGTGGGGGCATGGAAGCGTTATGTGCGTGAAACAGGAAAGTCGATGCCGGATGAGCCTAGATTTATAAAGTTTCGAACGAATCAGGGTTGCACTTCTTGTTGACAACGTCCAGTTTACGGCCTTTCAGAACACCGCTGGCCGGTACCAAAAACTATATCCGTGGTCTGTGAGATAATCTTTCAACTTCCCATGATCGGCCAAACACTGGGCCATTACCAAATCCTCGAAAAACTCGGTGCCGGCGGCATGGGCGTCGTGTATAAGGCCCGGGACGGGCGCTTGGATCGCCTCGTCGCGCTCAAGCTTCTCCCCCAGGGCTTCATTGATGGCGGCGAACGGCGTAAGCGCCTGATTCAGGAAGCCAAAGCGGCATCCGCTCTCAACCATCCTCACATCGTGACCATCTATGACGTGGACCAGGATAAGGGTCTCGACTTCATTGCGATGGAGTACATTGAGGGCACTACGCTGGACTGCCTCATCGGTAAGTCAGGGGCGCGGCTCGTGGAAGCCCTCGGCTACGCCGCACAGATCGCCTCCGCCCTGTCGGCGGCGCATGCGAACCGGATCCTGCATCGCGACCTGAAACCATCCAACGTTATGGTCAGCGAAAGCGGCCAGGCCAAAGTGCTTGACTTCGGTCTCGCCAAAGTCGTCGACCCCTCGGCTACGGGACCCGACGTGGCTACAAAAACCAATGTTGCGCCGCTTACGAACGACGGAGCCATCATGGGGACGGCCGCGTACATGTCGCCGGAGCAAGCGGAAGGCAAAAAGCTCGATGCCCGATCCGACATCTTTTCCCTTGGAATCATCCTCTACGAAATGCTAACCGGGCAGCGCCCCTTTCGAGGCGAGACCAACGTGTCGACAATGGCGGCGATTTTGCGTGAAGAGCCGAAGCCGGTCACCTCGCTCTCGTCCGCATTGCCAAGCGAATTGGACCGTATCGTATCCCGGTGCCTGCGCAAAAACCCGGCGCGCCGGTTCCAGACGATGGCCGACCTCCAGGTGGCGCTGGAGGAATTGCGGGAGGAGGCGGAGTCCGGGAAGCTCAATCCGACGGCCGCTGTGCCCGCGTCGTCTCCTGCTTCGCGCTGGCCCTGGATCGCGTTCGCCGCCTGCGGATTCCTGGCGGCAGCCGCCGCTTTCTGGTACGCGAGCCGTCCCGTTCCGCCACGGCCGGAATACTCGTTCCGGCAATTGACTTACGATTCCGGCCTGACCACAACGCCGGCGATTTCCCGCGACGGCAAACTCGTGGCGTATGCGAGCGACCGCGCTTCCGGCTCGAATCTCGACCTGTTCGTGCAGCAGGTGGCGGGCGGCAAGCCAATCCGGTTAACCAATGATCCCGCGGACGACTTCCAGCCCGCTTTTTCGCCTGACGGAACGCAAATCGTGTTTGAATCCTCTCGCGACGGAGGCAGTCTCTACATCGTTTCCGCATTGGGAGGAGAGCCGCGGTTGGTAGCCAAGAAGGGCGTGTTGCCCCAATTCTCGCCAGACGGGAAGGTGATCGCGTTTCAAGTTGGGGGCTTTTTGCGCGAATCGAGTATATATCTCATGCCTGCGGGTGGTGGTCCACCCAGCAAGTTGGAAACGGATGTTCCGCATGCGGAAAGCCCCGTCTGGTCCTCCGACGGTAAGTCCATTTTATTTGCGGGAGCGAAAGAGGGCCGCATCACGGATGACTGGTTCGTCGTACCGGCGCGAGGAGGGCACGCGAACGCGGTTGGTCTTCCCGCAAGGTTCCGTAATGGTGCTCCGGGCCAGTGGTTGCCGGACGGACGTGCGATCCGGCGGCCATCCAGCTTTGGTTCGCAACAGAGAGTTCAGATCTTGTCGTTCGGGAAGGACCACCGATTCCTCTCCGCCGAATCTATCACCTCCGGTGTCGGGTGGATTAGAGGAATCTCGGCCGATCCGCAAGCCAGCCGGTTCGTGACGGCTGAAGTGCATCCCAGTCTGCAAATCTGGTCTGTACCCATCGAGGGGAATACAGGAAAAGTGAAGGGTCCCATTGTGCCAGAGACCCAAGGTCCCGGCGGACAGAGCTACCCGACTGTTTCCGCCGATGGACGCATGCTGGCTTACAATTCGAACAAATCCGGCATTGCGGATGTGTACCTAAAGGACTCCGCGTCGGGAATAGAGCGAGCGCTCACTTCATCCCCAATGGGGACCGGCCGGGGCGAGTTGAGCCCGGACGGCAAAAGGGTCGCCTACGCACGGCGGGGTAGCCTCTTCCTAATGTCCACCAAGGGTGGCGTGGAGGAGAGGATTTGCGATGCATGTAGTGGCGGTACCGTGCTGGGATGGACGCCCGACAGCCGGCAGATTGTCACACACCTCGGGCGTCCAATCGAGCTCGTCCTGATCGATACACAGACGGGAAAACGGACTCCCCTCTTGCGTCATCCGATGTTTGATCTGCACCGCGGGCAGTTTTCGCCAGACGGCCGCTGGCTCGCATTTAATGCCAAGAGCGCCACGCAATCGGCGATGCGGATCACTCCTTTCCGCGATGGAGTGGCGGCGCCGGAGAAAGAGTGGATCTCCATCACGGACGGAACAGGGGAGGACAGCGCGCCAACCTGGTCGCCCGATGGGAATCTGCTGTATTTCTACACCGGACGCTCCGGATTCCAGGATATCTGGGCCCGGCGTCTTAACGCTTCCACTAAAACGCCTGTCGGCGAGCCTTTTGAAGTGCTGAGGTTTCACAACGCCCGGCGCTCGTTGAATCCCTCACTCAGCAAAGCGGTGACCCGTGACAGATTCTTCTGGTCTATGGAAGAGATCACCGGCAACATCTGGGTGGCCGAGATCCAAGGGCCAAATCCGTAACGCCGCCAAAATCCGCCTGGCCGCTAGCCAAAGAATCCTTCGCCCAGCAGCAGCTCCAAGTCACGGCTGCCATGGACCGCGCGAACAAGGTCAACGCCGTCTCGAAGCGGAAAGTAAAAGAGGAGGATCTTCTCAAAACCGTCAGAGACAGGGAAACGGCGCATACCTTGTAGTTCCACTTGAGTCACGAAAAACACCGTACCGCTTTCCGGCTGGGTCGAGAGGAGCTTGAGGGTGTTCTCGGTGGCAGCAAGAAACCGGCCGGCGACCTCGATGCTGGCGTTCTCTGCATACCAGATCCACTGGGCGATCCGATCGCGCTTCGCGGCTTCACGTTTCAGTACGCGGACCATCAGGCCCGTTTCCGAGATTTTCGCGCTTCGAACTGTTTCAGTGCTTCCTGGCGAATATCGGCCCAGTCTTGCCGGGTCATCTCAGTTGGCTCACCGCTCTGAATGCCTTCCATGAGCATTGTTTCGAGTTTTTCGTGTGCCTTGCGCTTCTCATCATCGCGAATGAGCTCGCGGACGTACTCGCTGACACTGCTGTAGCGCCCGGAACCCACTTGGTCGTCAACGAACTCCTTGAGTGGGTCTGGGAAAGAGACTGAGTCTCGGTTTACCTGTAACGTAATGATGACGGTACGTTTGAGGCTAGCACGAGAATAAAATGGCTTTGGACAAAAGAACGTCAAACGGTGACCGCTCCCTCACGGTCACGGCTCGGTAAGTTGCTTGGGGACCTAAGCCGGATGCTACTGATCGCTTAACACTGGCAGCCGTTTCGTAAATCTGAAGGCAATCGGGTACACTGTGATGGTTTGCACGCCGATGACACTCGCGGAAGTTCTGGACAAATTTCAGGAACACAGTATTCAGCGCGTCAAGCTGGGCGCGTTCGATATTGATGGCGTGCTGCGGGGCAAGTACATCAGCGTGGAGAAATTCGAGAGCGCCGCCGAGGGCGGGATGGGCTTCTGCGACGTGGTCTTCGGCTGGGACATTGGCGATGTGCTTTATGACAACGCGGCCGTGACCGGGTGGCATACGGGATATCCCGACGCGCATGCGCGCATCGATCTTTCCACTTTCCGGTTGATTCCGTGGGAACCGGGTACCGCATTTTTCCTGTTGGACATCCACCTCGATATGTCGCCGCGACGGGTGCTGCAGCGGGTGATTGAGATGGCGAAGGCACAGGGCTATCGAGCGTGCTTCGCCGCTGAGTATGAATTCTGGATGTTCCGGGAAACGCCGCAGAGTTTGCGCGAGAAGGGCTTTCGCAACCTTACTCCGCTCTCGCACGGGATGTTCGGCTACAGTATTCTACGAGCGTCGCAACATGCGCCGCTGGTGCTGGGCCTGATCGAGCAGTTGAAGAGCTTCGATGTGCCTTTGGAAGGCTTCCATACGGAGACGGGGCCGGGCGTTTACGAGGCAGCCATCGCGGTGGACCACGCACTGGCGGCGGCCGACAAAGCGGCTCTATTCAAGAGCGCGGTGAAGGAAATCAGCACTCGGCACGGCGCTATTCCCACGTTTATGGCGAAGTGGAGCGCCGAACTGCCGGGGTCGAGCGGACATCTGCACCAGAGCTTGTGGCGCGGATCAGAGAACGCGTTTTTCGACCGCGAGCAGCGGATGTCGCCCCCCATGAAAAGCTACATCGCGGGATTGGTACGGCACATGCCGGAGTTTCAGGTGATGTTCTGCCCGACGATCAATTCCTACAAGCGGACGGTGATTGGAGCTTGGGCTCCGGTGAATGCGACTTGGGGAATCGATAACCGGACGACGGCGGTCAGGGCGATTCCCGGCAGCGAGAAATCGACGCGGGTGGAGCTGCGGCTGAGCGGGGCCGATATGAATCCGTATCTGGCGATGGCGGCAGCGCTGGCGGCCGGTCTGGATGGAATCGAAAATAAGCTGGAACCGGGCGAGCCGGTCACCAATGCCTACGGCGCGAAGGATGCTCCGGCGCTGGCGCGGAATTTGCGGGAGGCGACGGATCGCTTCCGCTCGAGCGAAACTGCTCGTAAATGGTTCGGCGATGTTTTTGTAGACCACTTCGCGGCCACCCGGGACTGGGAAATGCGGCAGTTTGAAAAGTGTGTAACGGATTGGGAATTGACGCGCTATCTGGAATCCATATGATCTCGACTTTTTCGTTTCCAACCAGAATTCTGTTTGGACCGGGAGCGATTGAACGCCTGCCGAAGGAGATGGAGCAGCGCGGGATGAAGAGGCCGCTGCTGGTCACGGATGGGGGGCTTGCCGCCACTGCCGTGTTTGCGAGAGTGAGAAAACTGGTTCCCGAGGGGGTGGTGTTCACCAAAGTGGATGCGAACCCTACCGAGCAGAACGTTCTGGATGGCGCGGAGTTGTACGGGAACGA
Source organism: Bryobacteraceae bacterium (assembly GCA_035526195.1). GTDB lineage: Bacteria > Acidobacteriota > Terriglobia > Bryobacterales > Bryobacteraceae > CADEFT01. Next base: position 19,730 of record DATLCW010000031.1, on the reverse strand, counting down.
GGGCTGCGATAGCGTGATCGGGCTTGGCGGCGGGTCGCCATTGGATGCGGCGAAAGCGATCCGGCTGAAGGTGACGCATCCGCTTTCGCTCGCCGAATACGACGACCTGATCGATGGGTGGAAGCGGATTTCATCCGATGTTCCGCCTTTTATCGCGGTGGCGACGACGGCGGGAACCGGTAGTGAGGTGGGCCGTTCGACCGTGATCACGATTGAGAAGACGAATCGAAAGACCGTGATCTTCAGCCCGTATCTGATTCCTTCGGTGGCCGTTACGGATCCGGAACTGACGCTCGATCTGCCGCCGCCGGTGACGGCGGGAACGGGCATGGACGCGTTCACCCACAACGTGGAAACGTATCTTTCCAAGGGCTTTCATCCGATTTGCGATGCGATTGCGCTCGAAGGGGCGCGATTGGCATCGGAGAACCTGCCGCGGGTGATGGCCCAGCCACGAGATCTGGAAGCGCGGGGCGGTATGCTGATGTCGTCCATGATGGGGGCGATTGCGTTCCAGAAGGGTTTGGGCGCGGCCCATTCGCTGGCGCATCCGTTGTCGACGGAATTCGGGATGCACCACGGGACGGCGAATGCGGTGGTGCTGCCATATGTGTTGGAGTTCAACAGGAGTGTGAGCGGGGAGCGGTTGGCGGCTCTGGCGAGGCAATGCGGTGTGCCGGATCTGATTGCGCGGACTGTGGAGTTGAACCGGTTGTGCGGAATCGCGCCGCGTTTGCGGGACTACGGGGTGCCGGAAGATGCTCTTGGAACGCTCGCTTCCAAAGCGATCGAGGACGGGTGCCACCAATTGAATCCGCGGCCTTGTACGGTGGAAGACCTGCTGTCACTCTACCGTCAGGCGTGGTAGCGGCGGTTGGGTTTTCCAGCGGCGGTGGATCCAGAGCCACTGATCCGGACACTGCCGGATCACGGTCTCCAGGTGGGAATGCAACCGCTGCGTGTCGGCCACCGCATCGCCTGTCATTTCAACGGGCGGATAAAACTTAAGGATATACCGGGCTTCTTTTTCCGACCACAGGGCAAAACCAGGAACTACGGCCGCCCGGGAATGCGCCGCCACGCGTGCAAAGCCGGGATGAGCGGAGGCTTGACGGCCGAAGAAGTCGACGAATACACCTTCTTCGATCCCCGCGTCCTGATCGGCCAGAATGCCTACTGCCTGGTTGGCGGCTAGAGCTTTCAGGATGGGGCGCGCCTCTTTCTTTCCGATCAGATGATTCCCGGAAGCGGAACGGTAGCGGGCGGCCAGTGCGTCGATGAGGGGGTTGTCCAGCGGACGTACGACCACATGCATGGGGCGGGCGAGCAGCGCGTGGGCGAACGCGCTCAGCTCCCAGTTTCCCAGATGCGCGGTGTAGAACAGGACGCCATGTCCAAGCTTGAGTCCGTCCGCGTAATGCTCAAAACCTTGACAGGAGATCCATTCGCCAATGTTTGCGGAGTTGAGGCTGGGGAATCGCGAAAACGAAACCAAGAGGCGGGCGATGGAGCGAAAGACACCATCAAGAATCGCGTTGTGTTGTTGAGCTGTGAGATGCGGCAGCGCGAAGGCGAGATTCTCCAGGCCGGTGCGTCTGAGGCGGGGCACAAGAACGTCCAACAGTTTTGTCATCCCTTGGGCGAGCCGCAGGGCAAGCTCACGCGGGGTAGCGGCCAACACAAACAGGAGCAGACGGACAGCGGCGTATTCGCTCCAGTTACGGAAAGCTGAACGGTGCCGGGAAGAATTCAACCTCCTATTGTAGGCCGCGAGTGGCGGAACATCACCCGGACCGGGCCGCCCCAACTCTCAGCCAGCCCGATGCGGTCGACTTCAATCTCGGCGCGGAAGAACCCCAGGATACGCTCGTTGGTGGAATGAAATCGCAGCGCGGGCGCGGCCAGCAGCAGCCGCGGCGGATCGGGGGAAAGCGCAATACCCGGGAAATAGCCCTGGCGGGCGAAATCGCCACGGTCGAGGTGCCACTTGACGCGCATCCAGTAATCGAGCGCCTGCAAGGGGAGATGGATCGATTCGGTGGCCTTCAATTCGATGACCGCCAACCGGCCATCAAAGCCAACGCTGAGCAGATCGAGGATTCCATGATCGGTTCCAGCTACGGTGGGGACCTGCCCGTAGACGGGTTCCGGGCGCAACCCCGAGTCAAGGAACGGGAGGTACGAGCGAACCTGCGCTTCCATGATCGCTTCCGGCTCCTGGCGCGCGGGACGGGGTACGGGTTTTGCTTCGAGCTTCGTGTCGAGATTGCCGAAGTCCCGCAGATCGATGGCGAGTGTGTGACCCTCGCCGGTGTAGGCGAACGCCGAATACTGTGCGAGCCCGGGGTGGAGATGGAGCAGCCTCAGCGCGGTGGTCCGCTGCAGGCCGTAGGGGAGAAAGACGGCCACGCCTTCGACCACGACTTTGCGTTCGCGGCGGCGCAGATAATCCAGCCAGATCAGGGCGAAGCTCAACATGCCATCCACGTCAGAGTCCGGGGGAGCGGCCATCACGGCCCACCCGCGCGCCCCTTTGCGGGTGAATGCCCGCGGGTAGGAGGGACTCAACGATTCCTCGAGGTTGGCCCCGGTGGAGAAATCGACGATGCGCCAGCCGTTAAACTGATGCCGCACCATTTGGCGGAACTGCTCGCCGAAGATCAAGCGGTGCGCCTTGCGGCACAGCCCGTCATTGGAGGACCGCGCGGCATCCAATAGAAACAGCGATCCCGGCTTGCCGCCGAAGCGCTGCGTGATCAGTTCCAGGCGGCCGGTGGAGTGCTGCTTCACGCCGGCGATGCGGCGGGAGAGAACGCGATTCTGATCCCAGGCCTCGAGCATCAGCCAGCGGCCGGAGGGCGTCAGAGAATACAAACCCTCGCGTAAGGGGAGCGCGGGTTCTCCTGGTTCGAGTAGCTGTGGGCTGCGGCTGGATTGGAGAAAACGCTCGATCGCCTGAAGGGCCAGTTGCACTGGGTTCAGCGCCGCCGTATCGGCGGTTCCCATTTAGAAGCTAAAATTATCTTTTCGTGCCTACTCCAATATACGCCAACCTGCAGATTGTTGAAGAAAGACTGGCGAGCGCACTGGCAAAGGCCGGCCGCAAGCGTGAGGAGATTACGCTGTTGGCGGTTACCAAAGTGTTTCCCGCTATGGTGATCGAGGAAGCGTATGCGGCGGGAATGCGCGAATTCGGGGAGAATTACGTGCAGGAGTTTGAGGACAAGCATCCGGTGGTTAAGGATCTGCCGGGGGCGCGCTTTCATCTCATCGGGCATTTGCAATCGAACAAAGCGCGCCGCGCGACCGAGTTGTTTCAGGTCATCCAGACGGTAGATTCAGAGAAACTCGCCCGGCGGCTGGATGAATTTGCCCGCGCGTTGGATGTGATGATCGAAGTGAAACTTTCGCCGGAGCAGACCAAGTACGGGGTGGCGCCAGACCAACTGCCCGCCTTGGTGGAAGCCATACGGGGCTGCCGTAATCTTCACTTGCTGGGGCTGATGACCATGCCGCCGTGGTCGGACGATCCCGAGCCGACGCGCCGTTATTTCCGGCGGCTGCGGGAGCTTGCCGAGGTTTACGATCTAAAACAGCTCTCGATGGGTATGTCGCACGATTTTGAGGTGGCGATCGAGGAAGGCTCGACCTGCATTCGCGTCGGAACCGCTTTATTCGGCCGGCGCGTGAAGCCGTGAGGGTTGGGTATCATGCGCCTCTGCCGCCGGCGAGAACGGGCGTCGCCGATTACGCGCAGGCACTTTTGGACGCCTTGCGGGCGTATTGCGACGTGGTTCCGAATGCGGGCACGGCGGATGTGCACTTGTATCAACTGGGCAACAACCAGTTACACCGTTCGATTTATGAGCGGGCGATAAGCCATCCGGGAGTGGTATTGCTGCACGATGCGAATCTGCATCATTTTTACCTGGGGGCGCTCGGGCGCGAAGCGTATCTGGATGAGTTCTGCAAGCAGTATGGCTCCTGGTATCGCAGTTTCGCCTTGCAGCTTTGGGACAGGCGGGCGCTTTCGGCGGGCGATGAGCGGTATTTTCGCTATCCGATGTTGCGCACGGCGATCCAATCGGCCACCACCGTGATCGTGCATAACGCGGCGGCGGCAGCAATCGTTGCGGCCCATGGAGTCCGTTGCCCCGTGATTGAATTGCCACACCTCTTCTCTGCCCCGCGCTTACCGGCCGATTATGAAGTGCTGGCGCTACGCTACCAACTAGGGCTCAGCGGGAGCGACTATTTGTTTGGAGTGTTCGGGCATTTGCGGGAATCGAAACGCTTGGGGTGTATTCTGCGTGCTTATCATAAGGCGCGGAGCAAGGATACGAAGATTCGTCTTGGGATTGCGGGACAGTTTGTGTCCTCCACCCTGGAGCAAAGTCTGATGCCGAGCGCCGCCGTCCTTAGGATCCCCGGGATTCTGCCCGAGCAGGATTTCTGGAAGTATGCGCAGGCCATCGATGCCTGCATCAACCTGCGCTACCCCAGTTGCGGGGAAACGAGCGGAATCGCCATTCGCATGATGGGCATCGGCAAGCCAGTCCTGATGACGGCAGGCGAAGAGCTGGCCGCATTTCCTTGGGGGAGTTATGTCCCCATCGACACCGGGCTTGGGGAAGAGGCGCATCTGGAAGAATGGATGCTGTCGCTTGCCCGCTTTCGTAAATACGGAAAGGAAATCGGCGGCCTGGCGCGGCGGCATATTCGTCGTGAGCATGCCGCCCCGGACGTTGCGCAACGGCTCTACGAGGTCCTTAATCGGCTACAATAGCGCGCATGATTCGGTTGTTCGCTCTGTTCCTGTTCAGCGCCTCCTTGGCAGCGCAAAGTCCTAATTGGAATTCCGTGGAAGAAGAGACGATGCGGCACTTCCAGGCGCTGCTTCGAATCGATACGAGCGATCCACCGGGCCTGGAATTGCCCGCGGTGGAGTATCTGAAGAAGGTGCTGGAGGCTGAAGGGATTCCGACGGAGACCTTTGCGCTGGCGGCGCACCGGCCGAACCTGGTGGCGCGGCTGAAAGGCAGCGGCAAGAAGCGGCCGCTGCTGATTATGGGACACACCGACGTGGTGAACGTGGACCCGAAGAAATGGACGTTCCCCCCGTTTGGCGCTATCCGCAACGGCGGTTACGTGTATGGGCGGGGCACGGTGGATGACAAGGATAATCTCACCGCCTGCCTGATGATCATGCTGATGTTGAAACGGCTGAAAGTGCCGCTGGATCGGGATGTGATTTTTTTGGCCGAGTCGGGTGAAGAAGGGAGCGTGAAATTCGGCATTTTGCACATGGTGACTCAGCATTGGGGCAAGATCGACGCCGAGTATTGCTTTGCCGAAGGGGGCGGGGCGGTACGCACCAACGCCAAACTGCGCCATGTTTCGATCTCTACCGCGGAGAAGATCCCGTATGCGGTGAAGCTCATTTCGCACGGTCCGGCGGGGCATGGGTCAAGGCCGCTGCGGACGAATGCGATCGTTCATCTGTCGCAAGCGGTGTCGAAGATTGCCTCCTGGCAGCCGCCGATGCGGCTGAACGACACCACCCGCGCGTATTTTGAACGGCTCGCCACGATCAGTACTCCGGAAGAGGCGGCGCGGTATAACAACATTGTCAATCCCGAGAAGACGGCCGCGATCCAGGAATATTTCGCGGAGCATGAAGCGGGCCATAACTCGATGCTGCGAACGTCGATCTCGCCGAACATGATGCAAGGCGGGTATCGAGTGAACGTGATCCCTTCGCAGGCGGAGGCAACGCTGGACATTCGCGCCCTGCCGGATGAGGACTTCCCGGCATTCGTCGAACAAATCAAAAAGGTGATCAACGACCCGGCGGTAGAGGTAGTGCGTGAGGCTCGCGACACGCGGCCGGCGGCCATCCCCACGCGTCTCGACACGGAGGCCTTCCGCGCGATTGAAGCCGGCGTGAAACGCTATTACACCGGAGCCGTCACGCTGCCCACCATGCAGACCGGGGCCACCGACATGGCCTATCTGCGGGCGAAAGGCGTGCAGTGTTACGGGGTGGGACCGGCGACGGATTCCGAAGACGCTCCGAAAGGGTTTGGCGCGCATAGCGACCAGGAGCGGATTCTGGAAGCGGAGATGCACCGGTTTGTCAAGTTTCATTGGGACATCGTGATATCGGTGGCCGGGGCGAAGTGAAATGAAGGTTCTTTTTTGGGAGGTACCATGCCCCGCATTGTGCGATGTTCGCTGATCCAGGCTTCGAATGCGGCTTCGCCCGATCTGCCGCTGGAGCAGGTGAAACAGGCGATGATCGATAAGCACGTCCACCTGATGGAACAGGCGGCAAAGGACGGCGCGCAGGTGGTGTGCCTGCAGGAGATCTTCTATGGACCGTACTTCTGCGCGGAACAAACCACGCGCTGGTACGATTTTACGGAACCGGTGCCGGGCGGGCCGACGATGCACCTGATGCAGGATTTTGCACGGAAGCATCAGATGGCGATCCTTGTACCTGTCTATGAAATCGAACAGGCAGGCGTTTACTACAACACCGCGGCGGTGATCGGGAGAGACGGCAAGTATCTGGGCAAGTACCGCAAAACGCATATTCCCCACGTGGCTCCGGGGTTCTGGGAGAAGTTCTACTTCCGTCCCGGCAATCTTGGGTATCCGGTTTTCGATTTGGGGTTTGCCCGTATCGGCGTCTACATCTGCTATGACCGGCATTTTCCGGAAGGAGCGCGGGCCCTGGGTCTGGGTGGGGCCGAGATTGTGTTTAATCCCTCGGCAACGGTGGCCGGGCTGAGCGAACATTTGTGGAGACTGGAGCAGCCCGCGCATGCGGTGGCGAATGGCTATTTCATCGCCGCAATCAACCGGGTGGGCGTGGAAGCGCCGTGGAATATCGGAGAATTTTACGGGCAGAGTTACTTCTGCAATCCCCGCGGTCAGATTGTCGCGCAAGCTTCGCGGGATAAAGACGAAGTGTTGACCGCTGACCTCGACCTGGATCTGATTGGGGAAGTACGAAAGACGTGGCAGTTCTTCCGGGACCGCCGTCCGGACGCCTATGAGGCGCTTGTAAAGGCATAAATCATGACCAAAAACGAAATCATCCTGGCGCAAAAAGAATTTCTTTTTCCGTCGCTGTTTCACTATTTTAAGGAGCCGTTGGTGATTGACCACGCCAAAGACCAATTTGTGTGGGATGCCGACGGGAATCAGTATCTCGATTTTTTCGGAGGCATTGTCACGGTGAGCGTGGGCCATTGCAATGACAAAGTGAATGCCCGCCTGCATGCGCAGATGGACAAGCTGCAACATGTATCCACGGTGTTCGCGAATGAACCGCAGGCGGCGCTGGCAAAGAAACTCGCGTCCCTCACGCCGGGCGGCGCGCTCACGAAATCGTTTTTCACCAACAGCGGTACCGAGGCCAATGAAACCGCGGTGCTGGCAGCCCGCTGCTACACCGGCGCCAGTGAGATCGTGGCATTGCGGCATTCCTATCATGGGCGTAGCGCGGTGGCTATGACACTGACCGGCCAAGCCAGCTGGCGTCTGGGGGGCGTGCCACAGCCCGGCATCGTGCATGCTCATAATGCTTACTGCTACCGGTGCCCGATGAATCTCACGTATCCCTCGTGCGGGGTGGCGTGCGCGAACGATCTCGAAGATGTGATCCGGACGACCACTTCCGGGCGCATTGCCGGGTTTATCGCGGAGCCTATCCAGGGGGTCGGCGGCTTCATCACTCCTCCTAAGGAGTACTTCCCGATCGTGGCGGAGATCGTGCGCAAGTACGGCGGCGTTTTTATGAGCGACGAGGTGCAGACTGCCTGGGGACGGACCGGCGGCAAGTGGTTCGGAATTGAACAATGGGGCGTGCAGCCCGATATCATCACCAGCGCCAAGGGTCTCGGCAACGGGGCTCCGATTGGAGTTACCATAGCGCGGCCGGAGATTGCCGATTCGATTAAAGGCGTACAGATTTCCACTTTCGGAGGGAACCCGGTCACCTCCACCGCGGCTCACGCGGTGATTGATTTGATTGAGGAACAAAAACTGCTTCACAATACCGCGGAGGTGGGCGATTATCTGCGCGGCAGGCTGCTGGAGCTGCAGCAAAAGCACTCGATGATTGGCGAGGTGCGCGGCATGGGTCTGCTGCAGGCACTGGAACTGGTGGAGGATCGGGTAACCAAGGTGCCGGCCACGCGCCAGACTCTTCAGGTGATGGAAGCCGCGCGGGAGAATCGCATATTACTAGGGAAAGGCGGGATGTTCGGTAACGTGCTGCGTCTCTCCCCGCCGATGAATATCGGCAAATCGGACGTGGACACTTTCATCGATGCGCTGGATGCGAGTTTTGCCCGGGGAGCGGTTCAGTGAGTTTGTTTCACGCGCAACTGTCGGCCGCGGGGCTGGAAGCCGCCTTTGCCGATCTGCATCCGGCATTCACGCCGCAGGAAGCGGTGGTGGAGGCCAACCGGTGCCTGTTTTGTTTCGATGCGCCTTGTACGAATGCCTGCCCCACCCACATCGATGTTCCCCGGTTCATCAAGAAGATCGCCACCGAGAATCTTCGCGGGTCGGCGCTGACGATTCTCCATGCAAACATGTTAGGGCTGAGTTGTTCCCGCATCTGTCCGGTGGATGTGCTCTGCCAGGGCGCCTGCGTGATGCATCGTTACAACAGAAAGCCGATTGAAATAGGCCGGCTGCAACGGCGGGCGATGGAGCATTTCTACGATACCGGGGCGAAGCTTCCGCCGCAGGAGGTGGAGGCCAAGCGGCAGCGAATTGCCTGTATCGGAGCCGGCCCCGCTTCGCTGGCATGCGCCGCGGAGTTGCGGCGGCAAGGCTACGCAGTAACGATTTTTGAAGCGCAGTCCCTGGGCGGGGGGTTGAACACGCACGGGGTGGCGGAGTATAAATTGCGTGCCCCGGACAGCTTGCGCGAGGTGGAGTTCATCCGCTCGCTGGGCGTCGAGATACGGACCGGCGTCTGCATTGGGGAAGACATTGCCCTGGAACAACTGGACCAGGAGTATGACGCGATCTTTCTTGGGGTGGGACTCGGGCCTACGGAGAAAATTAATATCCCGGGCGAGGACGGGCAAAACGTGATGGATGCGGTGAGCTTCATTGCCGCCTACAAAGTTTCGAAGCAGGTAACGGTTGGGCGCCGCACGGTGATCCTCGGAGGCGGCAACACCGCCATTGATGCCGCCGTAGCCGCCCGCCGCCTGGGAGCCGAAGAAGCCGCCATCGTTTACCGGCGCGAGGAGCACGATCTTCCCGCTTTTGGATTCGAGTATGAGCACGCTAAAGAAAACGGGATCCGGTTTTTCTGGCGGACGCTTCCCGTTGCCATTCGGGAAACGGGTGTTGAATGCGTCCGCACGGAACCGGGCGCCGCGGATGCCACGGGACGAAGCACGCCGGAGCCGGTGGCGGGTTCCAACTTCCTCATCCCTTGCGATCTGGTGATCGTTGCTCTGGGACAGGCCAAGCTGACCAGCCTGCTGGCGGATCGCGCCAATCCGCTAACCGACAATCCGAAATACTTCGCGGGCGGAGACTGCGCCAATGGCGGACGCGAAGTGGTGGACGCGGCGGCGGAAGGAAAACGCGCCGCCCAGGGAATCGCCGCATGGCTGGAGAAACGCTGTGGCTGATCTCACCACAAACTTCGCCGGGATCCACTGTCCAAACCCCTTCTGGCTGGCGTCCGGGCCACCCGCCAACTGCGGCGAACAGGTGATGCGCGCCTTTGATGCGGGATGGGGCGGGGCGGTATGGAAGACGTTGGGTGAACCCATTGTGAACGTCAGCTCGCGGTATTCCTCGGTCGATTGGAATGGCCAGCGAATGATGGGTTTGAACAATATCGAGCTGATCACGGACCGGCCGCTGGAGGTGAACCTGCGTGAGATCACGGAGGTGAAGAAGCGCTATCCGCGGCATGCGGTGATCGCCTCGCTGATGGTGGATTCCAAACGCGAAGCCTGGCACGCCATCGTGAAGCAGGCGGAAGACGCGGGCGCCGACGGCCTGGAATTGAACTTCGGATGTCCGCACGGCATGAGCGAGCGGGGTATGGGCAGCGCGGTCGGGCAGGTTCCCGAATACGCGGCGATGATCACGGAATGGGTGAAAGAGGCGGCCCGTACGCCGGTACTGGTGAAACTTACCCCCAACATCACCGATATCCGCACCGCCGCCCGCGCCGCGCGCAAAGGGGGCGCCGACGGCCTTTCCGCGATCAATACGATCAATTCGATCACTGGTATCGATCTCGACACGTTGATTCCACGTCCGGAAGTGGGCGGTCTTTCGGCGCACGGCGGCTATTGCGGACCGGCCGTGAAGCCAATCGCGCTCCACCTGGTGCAGCAGATCGCGGAAGTGGAGTTGCCTGTTTCCGGCATTGGAGGCATTGCGACGTGGAAAGATGCGGCGGAGTTCATCCTGCTTGGCTGCGGCACCGTGCAGGTGTGTACCGCCGCGATGCACTACGGCTATCGCATTGTGGAGGACATGATCGACGGTCTGAGGAACTGGATGGACGAAAAGGGCTTCGCCGCCATTGAGGATTTCCGCGGCAAGAGCCTGCCCCGCGTGACAGAGTGGAAGCACCTGGATTTGAATTACAAGATCGTCGCGCGCATCCACCGCGAGAAGTGCATCGGCTGCGATCTTTGCTACACCGCGTGTTGGGATGGGGCGCATCAGTGTATTCACCTGGACCATGGCGCCACGCCCGCTGAAGTGGAAGCGCTGAGCCGGGGCAGGGTCGTCTCCACGCCGGTATCGAAAGCCAGCCAGCTGGCCCTGAATCCTGGCAGGACACCGCCCGATCGCATTCCGCACGTGGATGAAGAGGAATGCGTCGGCTGTAATCTCTGCTGGCTGGTTTGTCCGGTGGAAGGCTGTATCACCATGGAGAAAGTCGATACCGGCCGCCCGAAGCAAACCTGGGAAATGAGGACTTCCACTTGCCAACAACCCTGATTCGAAGCGGCACGGTAATCAACGAACGGTCTTCGGTTCCTGCCGACGTGCTGGTGGAGGATGAAAAGATAAAAGAAATAGCCGCGGGGCTGCCGGAAACGTCCGCGGATCATGTGATCGATGCCACGGGCATGCTGCTCCTCCCGGGCGGCGTGGACGTCCACACGCATCTCGACATGCCTTTTGGCGGTACGGTGTCGAGTGACGATTTTGAAACGGGCACCCGCGCGGCGGCGTTCGGCGGCACCACGACGCTGATCGACTTCGCCATTCAGGCCCGCGGCACGAAGATGCGGGATGCACTCGACTTATGGTGGAAGAAGGCCGAGGGCCGCGCCGTGGTGGACTACGGTCTGCACATGATTGTGACCGATCTGGGCGAGGCCGGACTCGAAGATATGGACGATCTGGTGCAGGAAGGCGTGGCCAGTTTTAAGCTCTTCATGGCCTACCCCGGTGTGCTGATGGTGGACGATGCGACCATCTTCAAATCATTGGCGCAGACGGCGAAGAACGGCGCCCTGATCTGCATGCATGCCGAAAACGGGGGCGCGATTGACGTGATCGTGCAGCGCACGCTGGCCGAGGGCAAGCGGGCGCCGATTTATCACGCTCTTACCCGCCCGGTGACGGCGGAAGCGGAAGCAGTGAACCGCGCCATCGCGCTGGCGGAGATGGCCGGCGTGCCCATTTATATCGTGCACCTCTCGTCGGAAGACGCGTTAAATAAGGTGCGCGAAGCGCGCGAACGGGGCTTGCCCGCCTTCGCCGAGACATGCCCGCAGTATCTGCTGCTATCTATTGAGGAGCTCGAGCGGCCCAATTTTGAGGGAGCGAAATACGTCTTTACGCCGCCGCTGCGGCATCGCCATCATCTTCCGAAATTATGGGAAGGGTTGAAGCACGACCATTTGCAGGTGGTCTCTACCGATCATTGTCCGTTTTGCTTTGCGGATCAGAAAGCTTTGGGTAAGGACGACTTCACCAAGATTCCCAATGGCGGCCCGGGGGTGGAGAACCGGCTGCAGTTGATCTATCACCACGGCGTGAACGCGGGCAAGATCACCGTCAACCGGTTTGTGGAAATCGTGGCCGCGTCGCCGGCCCGTATCTTCGGCCTGTATCCGCGGAAGGGACTGCTGGCGCCCGGCAGCGACGCCGATATCGTCATCTGGGACCCGGAGGCAAAACACATCATCAGCGCCCAGACGCATCACATGCGGGTGGATTACTCGATGTTTGAAGGCTACGAGGTGAAGGGCAACGTGAGGACCGTGCTTTCCCGCGGGGAAGTGATCGTCGACAAGAACCAGTTCCACGGACGGAAAGGGCGAGGCACGTATCTGCGGCGGCAGGCGCGGGGAGGAGCATGGAATTACTAACGCCGCGCGATCCGTCGCTGTATAACGCGGACCTCGCGCCCATTCCGAAGGAGCGCCGCTCCTGGGGATTGTACAACTACGTCTCGCTGTGGGTGGCGATGAGCGTGTGCATTCCCACTTATATGCTCGCCTCAGGACTGATTGCGGGCGGCATGAGCTGGAAGCAGGCCATCGGCACGATCCTGTTGGGCAATGTGATTGTGTTGATCCCGATGATTCTCAACGCGCACGCGGGGACGAAGTACGGCATTCCCTTCCCGGTGCTGGTGCGGGCGTCATTCGGAGTGAGGGGAGCCAATGTGCCGGCCGTGCTGCGAGCGATTGTGGCGTGCGGCTGGTTCGGTATCCAGACCTGGATCGGCGGCCAAGCCATCTACTCGATGCTAAAGATTGTCTGGCCGCGCGCAGCGGCGTTCCCGGGAGGCGTCTGGATCTGTTTCTTCGCCTTCTGGGCGCTCAACATGTGGGTGATCTGGAGAGGCATCGAAACCATTAAGGTTCTGGAAGGCATTGGCGCCCCGTTTATGCTTGCCGTGGGCTTGCTGCTGTTGTTCTGGATCACGAACAAGGCCGGCGGATTTGGCCCGGTGCTGGATAAGCCAAGCCGCTTCCAAACCACCGGGGAATTTTTGCATTTCTTCATCCCATCGCTTACGGGCATGGTAGGGTTCTGGGCGACGGTGGCGCTGAATATTCCGGACTTCACCCGCTATGCCAAATCGCAGCGAGACCAGGCGCTGGGCCAGACCATTGGCCTGCCGGCGGCCATGACGCTGTATTCCTTCATCGGTGTGGCGGTGACCTCGGCTTCCGCCGTTTTGTTTGGCGAACCGATCTGGGATCCTGTGGCCCTGCTGGGGAAATTCAATCAGCCTGTGATCGCTTCTATCGCGCTGGTGGCGCTGCTGATTGCGACGTTAAATACGAACGTCGCCGCCAACGTCGTCTCGCCATCCAATGACTTCTCGAATTTGAAACCCAGCCTCATCAGCTTTCGTACAGGAGGTCTGATTACGGGGGTGCTGGGGGTTCTGATGATGCCGTGGAAGCTGCTCAGTGATTACAGCAATTACATTTTCGGGTGGCTGGTGGGCTATTCAGGGCTGCTCGGCCCCATCGCAGGCATTATGATTGCCGACTACTTTCTGGTGCGCCGGGCGCGCCTGGATGTGAACGACCTCTACCGGCGGGGCGGCGTTTATGAATTCGAGAATGGCGTCAACTACCGGGCTATGGCGGCGTTGGGGGCAGGCATTGCGCTGGCCTTGCTTGGGCTGGTGATTCCTTTTCTCAGGCCGCTCTACGATTACGCGTGGTTTGTCGGCTTCGTGATTTCCGGAGCGGTTTACAAAGTGTTGATGCATGGAGCTGCGGTCCATGCGAATCTGACAATAGGAGAAAAAGCATGATCGCAACACCGGTTCAGGAGCTGTCGTTTTTCAGCAACGGGAAATGGGAGAAGGGCCGCGCGGATTCGCTGCACGCGGTGACTAATCCCGCCAATGGAGAAGTCATAGCGCAGGTGCCGTATGCCGACGCGGCGGAAGTAGACCGAGTCGTACAATCCGCGCACGCGGCGTACTTGAAATGGCGCGAAGTGCCGGTGGTGGAGCGGGTGCAGGTGCTCTATCGCTACAAAGCGCTGCTTGAAAAGCATACCGACGAGGTGGCGCGGATCCTCACGATGGAGAACGGCAAGACATTCGACGATGCCAAAATGTCGGTAAAACGCGGCATCCAGATGGTGGAGGTTGCCTGCGGGATGCCCACGCTGATGATGGGCGACTCACTGCACGATGTGGCGAAGGATATCGATTGCCACAGCATTCGGCAGCCGATCGGAGTGTGCGTGGGGATCACACCGTTCAATTTTCCGGCGATGGTGCCGATGTGGATGTTTCCCTTCGCTCTGGCGGCGGGAAACAGCTTTGTGCTGAAGCCCTCGGAGAAAGTGCCAATGACGCCTACGCGCACGGCGGAGCTCCTGCATGATGCGGGTGTTCCGGCGGGAGTCTACAACCTGATCCACGGCGATAAGGTAGCGGTGGATGCATTGATGGCTCATCCGTTGGTGAAGGCGGTTTCTTTTGTCGGCTCGACGCCGGTTGCGAAGTACATCTATCAGACCTCGGCTGCTCACGGGAAGCGCGTGCAGGCGCTGGGCGGAGCGAAAAATCATCTCATCGTGATGCCTGATGCCGATTTCGAGAAATCCGTGGAAGCGATCGTCAGCTCGGCGTTTGGAGCGGCGGGGGAGCGGTGCCTGGCAGGAAGCATCCTGGTGCCGGTGGGCGATGCCGCCGAGCCGCTGTTGGAGGTGCTGATGAATCGCATCAAGAGGATTACGGTGGGGGATGGGCTGCAAGGCAGCGAGATGGGCCCGCTGGTTACTTCCGATCACTGCAAGCGGGTGGTTGGCTACATCGAGAAAGGTGTGGCGGAGGGGGCGGTGCCTCTGTGTGACGGACGCGACGCCGTGAAAAGCAACGGATATTTTGTCGGCCCGACGCTGTTCGATCATGTGATACCGGAGATGACGATCGCCCAGGAGGAAATCTTCGGTCCGGTGCTGTCGGTGATGCGCGTCAAGACTCTCGATGAGGCGATCGAGTTGGTCAACAACTGTCCATTCGGGAATACGACATCCATTTTCACGCGCGATGGCGGAGCCGCCCGGCGCTACTCGCAACGAATTGAAGTCGGCATGGTGGGCGTCAATATCGGCGTCGCCGCGCCGATGGCATTCTTTCCGTTTTCCGGCTGGAAAGCTTCCTTTTTCGGCGACCTGCATGCGCACGGCAAAGATGCGGTGGCATTCTATACGGAATCGAAGGTAATCATGACGCGCTGGTTCTGAGGATTATCGCACGCCTTCGCCGCTAATTACGCCTTTGGCGCGGCCCGAATCAAGCTGC
This sequence comes from Bryobacteraceae bacterium, assembly GCA_035526195.1. Lineage (GTDB taxonomy): Bacteria > Acidobacteriota > Terriglobia > Bryobacterales > Bryobacteraceae > CADEFT01. Next base: position 4,429 of record DATLCW010000031.1, on the reverse strand, counting down.
TGCTGCAACTCCCGCACCGCCGCGTCCAGTTGCACATCCTTACCCGTATAGCTTTCGCCTACCGGCCGTTGGATTGGCACGTCGACGGGACGTGGATGCATTTCCATCAGTGCGCCGTCATTGTCCAAAACCTTGGTGCGCGGGAGTCTTAACAGGGAGCCATCCACCAGCGACTGATTCGAGGTGTAGACGATCCATCCCGCCGTTGGTTCTCCAACCACTCTACCGAGTTTCAGCCTGCGGTAGCCTTCTGAGAAATCTTCGGCATCGGATAAAGAATGCTGATTAGTCACCAAAACGGTGGGCAGCTCGAGCGCGCGTTGACCGAGTGCAGAGCGTGCTCCCACTGGCGAACGGCCCCGCTGCTGAAATGCCAGATAGGGCTTACGGGCGAAGACATCCAAAGCATATGCATTGACGAACCCGCCGCGATTGTTGCGGATATCGATTACGACGCCTTCCCTGGAGTGGTTGCCGGCGTCCAGATCGATGTAGAGATGCGACAGCGACTCCTCGCTCATATCCGGCATATGCACATAGCCGAACCTGCCGCCGCTGATCTTTTCGACATAGGCCCGCCGGTCCTCGACCCAGGCGCGGTACAGGAAAGTTTTCTCCACCGCGGTAGTCACCGGCAGCACCGCCACCTTGCGCCCGCTTACCGTCAGTTCCACGCGCTTCCCGCTGGTGTGCTGCAGCAATTCGTGTAGATTGGCGGCGGCTGTAATTGCTTTTCCATCCACCTCGGAAAGCGCGTCGCCAATTTTGATCTCCGCCAAGGCCGCGGGACCCAGCGGAAGCACTTCGGCGATGAGCAGCCTTCCGTTCTTCTCGTATTCCAACGAATCGAAGCGCACGCCGAGATTTCCCAGGGTGGATTGCCCGGGTCCGGGCGGGGGCGCGGATATGCCGAGATGCGACGCGTTGAGCTCGCCATGCATCAGGTTCAGCAGCCTATACACTTCGGGAGACGTGCGGGAGGCGGCGATCAAGGGCTCGTATAGCCGCTTCAATGCGTCCCAGTTCGCTCCGTTGTACTTCTCATCGAAAAAATGATCCCGCTGATAAGTCCACGCCTGCTGAAAGACTTCATTCTTTTCCTTCTGAAAGTCGATATCGAGCTCAGCGGTAATCGCCAGTGGCTTCGAGGTCCGGGAGTCGAGCGATGCGATCAGGATTTGTCCCCGCTCCAGATAATAAACATCGCGCGTTCCCGTTGCGAACTGGGCGCCCGACTTCGGACCGGCGGAGGAGGTGAGCTGCCGCGCCACGGCCTGCTCATTTGCCGGCTCCTCCAAAGAGTATGTATGCAGATTACGCTGGCCGGCAGTCGCCGCCGTAACCAGCAGCAGCTTGCCATCCGCGCTCAACTGAAAATCTCCTACATCCATGCCCAACGGGAGAAAGGACAGCCGCCGCCGGATATCTTCGAAAACAATCTGAACCGGTTTTGTTTCGGTCTTTGCAGGGACATCGGGCTTAAACAGCTCGCGAAACTGGTCTTCACGGAAGCGGGGCGTGCGCGGGATCAGGTCCACCCGCGCGATGCGGGAATCTTCTGTTCTTTGCGAGGTGTCGAACAAGAGATACGTACCATCCGGACTCCATGCTACCGTCCGCGTATTGCTGTTGGCCAGGAAGGACACCGGCTGCGCGGCGCCGCCGGCGGAAGGCACGACCAGAATATTCGAGAAGCCCTTGGTCCCACGGCTCGCAAATGCGAGCCATCTACCGTCAGGCGACCAGGCGAGTGCCTTTTGAGAGACGAACGGGGTACGCCCGGTCGCTCCCGGAGACAGCAGCTTCTCCTGCTTGTTTTCCACGTCGAAAAGCCATAGGCCCGAGCCGCCGCGTAAGTAAGCAATCTGTTTCCCGTCCGGGGAAAAGTGCGGCGCGGCATCGGATTCCGAAGACGCCGTGATTCGGGTTTCCGTCTGCTTCTCAAAATCATACAGAAATAAGTGCGGGACTCCATCGCGCTCGGATGTGTACACCAGGTTGCGGCTCTCCGGAGACCAACTGAGGTGAGATTCGAGCGCCGGAGTATTTGAGATGCGTTGGGCCTGTCCGGCGGTTTTTGAAGAAGACGCGAACACTTCTCCATGCGCGGCGAACGCCAATTTCTTCCCGTCGGGAGAAACAGCCAGCCCGTCGAAATTGCGGTTCAAACTGAGATGACTCGTCGCGGGGGTCGAAGAAGCACCGCGCAGATGGATGGGAACCTGGGCCATCTTGTTGTTTGCCGTGTCGAACTTCCAGATTCCGAAATCGTGCTCAAACAGGATATATTTGCCGTCGTAGGAAAGGGTGGGCCACAGCACCCGGCCTTCTTTGACCGCACTGATTTGCCGGGAGGTACCCCCGATGAGTTGCCGCCAGATCTGTTCACTACCTGTCCGATCGGAGATGAAAAAAATGGACTTGCTATCCGCTGCCCACATCGGCCAGATCTCCTTGGCCGCCCCGTCGGTCAGCCGTTCATAGGAAGGAGACACGCCGGGCCTCACCAGGTAGATCTCGCTCTGGTCGAGGTGACTGTGCCCTTTGCGCCACCATTGGCGCGACGCAATTCCTCGCGCATTCATGGCCACAATCCGCCCGTCGGGAGAAGGAGCGGCGAAAAATTCACTGGCGTAGCGGTCGGCGGCCACCGGCATCGGAGTTCCGCCGTCCGAACGTATGCGGTACACATCATTCATATTCGCGATGTCGCGAGCAGACGAATGGTAGTACAGCCATTGCCCATCCCTCGACCAGGCGTCCAGCTGCTCCAGCCCGTCTTCAAACGTCAGCCGCCGCAACTCTCCGGTTGCCAGCGTGAATAGATAAATGTCGCCGCCGCCGGTGCGGGTGGAGACAAACGCTAACCGCGTCCCGTCCGGAGAATAAAGGGGCCTCGATTCCTCCGCCGGATGGGAGACGAGCAAGGATGCCTCGCCGCCGTTTGCCGCTACGCGCCAGATATCCCCGCCTGAGCCGAACGCAATCTCGGCGCGATCGGGAGCCATGTGCGGTTCGGTTAGATACGGACGTTGGGCGAACAGAGCGATTGGGACGAGGAGCGCAGTTACCGTTTTGAATGCCAGGCCAGGGGTCATGTCTCGATAGCTCCTCACCCCAGTACATCATGGTTCCGCATGTGCAAGGACTTCATCCACGGATGGCTTCCCTCGTTTCGCGTAGCGGATCAGGCCGTTCCGTCCGATCAGATAGACCGTGCGCTTCACGATAAGACCGCGGGTCTGGTAAAGCTCGCCCACTTTTTGCCCTTTATCGATGAGCAGCGGGAATGGGAAGGAGAATTTGGCGCGGAATTTGCGATGGCTTTCCCTGCCCTGCGGGTTCACGCCGAAGACAGCCACACCGCGGGCGCGCGCCTCACTCCACCGGTCACGCAGTTCGCAAAGTTGGGCGCGGCAGATAGTGGTGTCATCTCCGGGATACCACACGAGCACCACGTTGTTCCCGCGAAGGCCTTCCAGAGTCACGGTCTTACCGCTGTCATCGGGGAGCGTGAAAGCGGGAGCCGCCGAACCCACCGGTAACGGATCTGAAAATAGCCACGAAAGCATCTCTCCAGAGTAATCGGAATGGCGAAGCCCCGCGGCTCCTCGCCTCCGGCACCACCGTGCGTGCGGTTAACCTTCGCCGAACCGCACCTTCCCCCGTTTCCAGTGCTTCGACCTGCGCCGGACGCCACTGTTCAAGACCTTCCAACACCGAGGGCGTTTGGCACTTCCCGAAATAGCCGCTCCATCCCGGCAAGTTCCTCGCCATGCGTTCGATGCTTACTCCCCTCCTCCGGCTCGTTATTTCCCAACTCGCTGTTTGAACCGTCGGCGCTATCCGCCGTTTGGCAAAAGATCCCGTGTAACGCTGAATCCCAGAAACTTCGCTCCCATGGCCGCGCCACCGGACTCTTCTCCTCGTTGACCTGGAGCTTCTTGCTGCGCTGCTTCCATGCCTGTTGCGCCGACCGCCCAAGCCAAACCCGTAGTCGTGCTCGGAGAACGTCCCGTCCCACTTGCGTTGCAGTACCTTGCATCACCGCCTGACGCTGCTTACGCGTCAGAGTTGCGGAATATCGCGCAGGGTGTCTTCCAGACTGGAGGATTCCATCAATTTGAGCAGCCACGCTTCGATATCCCGTAATTCTGCCCGCTCCACTTTGGTGGAAGCCCACAGCGGCAGCGGTCCGAAACGCCGGTCCAACATCTTTGTCAGGAGGCGAACAGCCTCTTCGCGCCTGCCTTCGGCTTTCCCGTCAGCCTTTCCTTTCGCCTCTCCCTCCGACATTCCCTGCTCGCGGCCCCGCTGCTCCCACTGCAGGAACATCTCACGAAGCACTTCGTTCTCCATCAGATCGATTGAAAGCGGCATCCGCGTTACCTCCTCCTGAATCGTTCGCTCCAGCTTCCTTAGTCCAGAT
>DATLCW010000029.1:0-7137 GCA_035526195.1 Bryobacteraceae bacterium | reverse complement strand
GGCCTTCGCTGCCGGTATCGCGGCCCTGGAGTTTGTCATCGGCAAGAAACTCGATGTGAGACCACCAGCGCCGGGCTTCCTGGCTTCCGGCGGCCATTGTGATTGCGGTGGCGGTGCAGAGCAGGGTGATGTGGAAAGGGGTACGGAACGTCATTTTGCTTTTGAAAGTTTGTATTCCTGGCGCACGCCCTGGATCTGGCGCGCGTGATTTTCGGCGTGCTGGGCGTAGGTCTGCAGGAGATCGAGCAGAGTTAACGGGCCGCGCTCACTGTGCGTGCCGGTGCGCTGGAAAGTCTCGGCGGGAAGCTCTTTGAGAAGCTCGTAATTCTCGCCGCGCAAGCGGCGGAAGGTTTCGATAGCCTGGGAAAATTTGCGCCGTTTGTAATCGAGCCGGACGGCCCAGGCATTCTGGTCAAAACCAATGAGGGTGGGATTGTCCTCGGCGATGATCGCGCGGAAACGGGCCGCGCCGACAAGTTCGGAGTCGGCGATGTGGCAGACGATCTGGCGTACGCTCCATTTGCCGGGTGCGGGCGTCCAGTCGAGCTCCGGGCCGGCGGCGCCGGTTGTAACGACGGCGAGCAACTCCCCTCCGCGGCGGAACCGTTCCATCAGACCGGCAAACTCGTTCATGAAAACTCCTTGTGCTTTGCCCGGTACGTTGCCGCTGCGGGATTCAAAGCACCATTATAATGGGCATATACACTATGCGGAGCAAGCCTGCGTGTTTGATCCTGGTCGTGCCGGCCCTGCTGCTGGCGCTTAATTTATTGGCTCAGCGGAAGGAAGCGGAACGGCCTGTCAAGCGGCCGGTTCGGGGAACCAGGGGCGGCGTGGGCGGCGGGTCCGATTATGCGACTGAGGCCGGGATGCGGCTCTTCCACTACGGCGGCAATGCGGTGGATGTGGGAGTGGCGACGGTGTTCGCCGCCGCGGTTGCGGAGTTCTCCCATGTGGGCCTGGGAGGGGAATCACCGATCCTGATTCGCGCGAAAGATGGAAAAGTCCATGCGATCGCCGGGGTTGGGGCGATGCCCAAGGAGGCCACCGCGGAGTTCTTCCGGAGCCGCAAACTGCAGGCGGGCGAAGTGTGGATGATGGAGCCGGGAGGGTTGAAGGGCATGGTGCCGGTAGCGGGGTTGATGCCTGCGCTGGTACCCGGGCTGCCCGATGCCTGTCTGCTCGCGCTGCGCGATTTCGGCTTCAAATCGGTAGCGGAGGTAATGGCTCCGGCGATCGATCTGGCGGATGGAATGGCGATCGATGACATGCGATCACGGACGATCGCCAGCACACGGCGGTTCTTTGATCTATGGTCCGACGCGCGGCGGATATTTTTGCCGAATGGCCGTGTACCTCAGCCCGGGGATTTGTTCCATCAGCACGCGCTGGCGCGCACGATGCGGGCCATGGTGGATGCGGAGAAGCGCGCTTTGGCTGCGGGAAAGAACCGTGTTGCGGCGATCGATGCGGTACGCGATTATTTTTACCGCGGCGAGATCGCCAGGAAGATCGATGCTTTCAGCCGCGCGAACGGCGGGTTGTTGCGTTATGAGGATATGGCCGCGTTCCGGCTGGCCGTGGAGCAGCCCGTCTCCACCAGCTATCGCGGATACATGGTGTACAAACCGGGATTCTGGAGCCAGGGCCCCTCCATGATCGAGGCTTTGAATATCATCGAAGGCTTCGATTTGAAGGCGATGACGCACAATTCTCCTGAGTACGTGCATCGCGTATTGGAGGCATTGAAGCTCGCTTATGCCGACCGCGACACGTTTTATGGAGATCCGAAATTTTCGAAGATCCCCATGGACACGCTGCTTTCCAAGGCCTATGCGGACGAGCGCCGGAAAATCATTGGCGGACGCGCTTCGGTGGAATTCCTGCCGGGAAAAATTCCAGGATTCGCGGGCAAGCATCCAACAGAATCCGAAATCGTGCGATTCACCCCGGAAGACATGCTCCAGGCGCGAGATACCACCTGCGTCGACGCAGTGGACAAAGATGGCATGATGTTTTCGGCAACGCCATCGGGCGCCTGGCTGCCGGCGGTGGTGGCGGGCGATACCGGAATTCCGTTAACCCAGCGGGCACAGAGCTTTCTGCTGGTGCAAGGGCATCCGAATGAGCTGGCGGGCGGCAAGCGGCCGCGGATCACCTTGAGCCCGACTTTAGTCACGCAGGGCGGCAAGCCTTATCTGGTCATGTCGACCCCGGGCGGGGACAATCAGGACCAGAGTCTGCTGCAGGTCCTATTGAATATCATTGAATTCGGGATGAATGCGCAGCAGGCGTTGGAGGCTCCACGGTTCGAAACGCGGCATTTGGTGTCGAGCTTCGACAATCATGCGATGGCGCCGGGAGATTTGAAGATTGATGAGCGGATGTCGTCGCAATCTTTCCAGGAGCTGGCGGTACGCGGCCACAAAGTGACTACGCGGAGCCGGTGGGCTGTGGGAGCCATGCCCGTGGTGGTGAGGATGCTGCCGGGCGGTACGATTGAGGCGGGCGCCGATCCTTACGGGTACCGGGTCGCGGCCGGCTGGTAATCTACTTCCGAACATCGCGGCGCGGCACAAGCTACAATCCGTTTATCAGTTCACTCCCGGCACAAAGTTAGCTGTATGGACTTTGCTCAGCAGTTAAAATCGCAAATCGATATTGTAGAAGTGGTGGGTGAGCGCGTGCGCCTGAAGCGGATGGGGTCTAGCCCACGCTATATGGGCTTGTGCCCGTTTCACACCGAAAAGACCGGATCGTTCTCCGTTCATGCCGGCTTGCAGATTTTCATCTGCTTCGGCTGCGGTGTGAAGGGGGATGTTTTTAAGTTCATCCAGGAAATGGAGCACGTGACATTTCCCGAGGCGCTCAAGATGTTGGCGGACCGCTTTGGCATCGACATGCCGAAGCGCAGCGAGTATGGCGACCGCGAGAGCCGCCTGCGCGACGCCCTTCTCAAGATGAATGAGATCGCGCAGCGGGTATACCGCTCCGCTCTTACCGGTTCGCAGGGAGTTGAAGCGCGCAGCTATTTGGCCGGGCGGGGCGTTTCTCTGGAGACCGCCGCCATGTTCGGGCTCGGTCTGGCGGATCGCACCGGCAACACGCTCATCCAGGCTTTACAGAAAGAGGGCTTTGCTGCAGAGCATTTGGAGGCTTCCGGACTGGTGATCCAGCGTCAGGAAGGCGGTTTTTTCGACCGCTTTCGAGGGCGGCTCATCTTTCCCATACACAATGAACAAGGGAAGGTGGTGGGTTTCGCGGGCCGGGCGCTGGCGAAGGGCGATGAGCCGAAATATTTGAACTCGCCGGAAACCGGGCTATATAAGAAGCACCAATTGCTCTATAATCTGAACCGTGCCAAGGAAGCGGCTCGCCAGCGGGAACGCTTCATCCTGGTGGAAGGCTATATGGATGTGATCGGCCTCTCTACGGCGGGCATTTCCGAAGTGGTGGCCAGTTGCGGCACGGCGCTCTCCAGCGGACAGGTAAAGCTGATGAAGCGCTTCGCGGACCAGGTGATTGTAAATTTCGATCCCGATACCGGCGGGTCGCGCGGGGCGGAGAAATCCATTCAGGTGTTACTCGATGAGAACACCAGAGTGCGTATTTTGGAGCTCGATCAAGACCTCGATCCGGACGAATATATCCACCAATACGGAGTGGAAACGTATTTGAATTTGGCCCAGCGCGCCCCGAATTATTACTTTTGGCTGGCCGACCAGGCGCGCAAACGGTATGATAGCCGGACGGCGGAAGGCCGGCAGCAGGCGTTGCGCTTTCTGCTGCCCGCGATTCAGCGCATTCCGGACAAAATCGAGCGGGCGGGCGTGGCCGGAGATCTGGCCTCGTATCTGGGGGTGGATCGCGGAATGATTCTGGAGCAATTCAAGAAAGCCGCCATCGATCAGCGGGCCAGGGGAAACCCCGCCGCACCGCCGGTGCCGGCGGTGGAACGAATGCTGTTGATGACGCTGGTGCGCCATAAAGAGCTGCGGGAGGAACTGGCACCGCACCTGGAGCGGCCGGGCCTGATCGCCGAGTTCCGGATGAAACGCGTATTTGAGTGCCTTTTGCGATTGTACAAAGTGCAACCGGACTTCGGTTATGCGGAGCTGGAAGGTCGATTGGAGGAGAGTGACAGCACTCTACTGGCGGGGTTGATTTTTGCCGATGAGATGGAAGAGGGCGGCGGCATGGACGTAGCGCGGCTGGATGCCCTGTCGTGTCTCCGGAGTCTGGAATCCAGCAGTAAGGAAGTGCAGATTTCCGATTTGCAAAGACAATTAAGAGAAGCTTTGCAGCGGGGGGAAGACGCGGATGCGATGAAGCTGGCGGAACAATTGGATGTGCTGAAACGGCAACGCACGCGGGTGAGAATGCAGTGATACGGAGGTGGAAAATGGGCGTCGGCAATCAACGATGGTGTAGAATTAGGGATCACGTTCGAGCAAAATTGGGGTTAGCATAACGGTGGCTACGGAGGAAAAATACGGCCGTCTCGAACAGCTCATGCATATGGGAAAGGAGAAGGGGTACGTCCTGTATGATGAGGTTAACGAGATTCTTCCGGACGATATCAGCGGTGGCCCGGAGATCGACGATCTATTAGCGGAATTGGACACCGCGGGCGTCGAAATTCTCGAAGAACCGAAACTCGACTTCGAGAAAAAGACCGATGAAGCGGATGACTTTGTCGATCTCGATCTGGCCCAGGATTTCGGCGATAAGACCAACGATCCGGTGCGAATGTACCTGCGCGAGATGGGTACGGTACCCTTGCTCACGCGGGACGGCGAGATTGAGCTTGCCAAGCGCATTGAGCATGGGCAACGCCTGGTGAGCCGGGCGCTGTCGCGTTCCCCGCTGATTATTCGCGATCTGTTTGGTATGGCCGTCGACGTTCAGCAACTCAATGTGTCGGTGCGGGACATCCTGATTCAGTCCGACATGCTGGTGAGCGATGAAGCGGCGGAGGCTCAGACGAGCGAGTTGCTGGCCACGATTACGGAAATTGAACGATTGCATAAAAAAGGCCAGCAGATTAAGCAGAAGATGCTGTCCTTTTCCAAGGGCATGAAGCCCAAGCAGCATCGGACGCTGCGCTGGCAACTGGCGCGCACGATGGTGAAGATCTCGCACATGATTCGCGGGGTTGCTTTCACGAGCGCCGTATACCGGAAGTTTGCGGGGAAGCTGCATCGCGCCGTGGACGAATTCAAGCCGCTGGAGCGCGACGTGGCGCGCATGCAGCGCAAGATTGAAGACAGCCCGAATGACAAAGCCGCGAAGGAGACGCAGCGCGAGCTGAAGGTCGTTCTGCAGCGCATTTCGCAGCTCGAGGATGAGTATGGCGCATCGGCGACGGACCTGCGGCGCTCCTTGCAGATCGTGGAGCGCGGCGAGGCGGAGGCGGAAACCGCCAAGAAACAATTGATTGAGGCCAATCTCAGACTGGTGGTCTCCATTGCCAAGCGTTACACCAACCGCGGACTGCAGTTTCTGGATTTGATTCAGGAAGGCAATATCGGCCTGATGAAGGCGGTCGACAAGTTCGATTATCTGCGTGGCTACAAGTTTTCCACTTACGCCACATGGTGGGTGCGACAAGCCATCACCCGCGCCATTGCCGACCAGGCGCGCACCATTCGGATCCCTGTGCACATGATCGAAACGATCAACAAACTGGTGCGCACGCAACGGCTCCTGCAGCAGGAGTTGGGACGGGAGCCTACTACCGAGGAGCTAGCCAGGAAACTCGAGCTTCCGGTGGGCAAGGTGCGCAAAGTGCTTCGCATCGCGCAGGAACCGATTTCTCTGGAGACACCGGTGGGAGAGGAGGAAGAGTCTCATCTCGGAGACTTTATCGTCGACCGGCGGGTTGTGTCGCCATCGGAAGCGGTGATCAATCTGAATTTGCGCGAGCAGACGGCGGAGGTTTTGAAGACGCTCAGCCCGCGGGAGGAGAAGATCATCAAGATGCGGTTCGGGCTGCAGGACGGCAGCGAGCACACCCTGGAAGAAGTCGGTCAGCACTTCGCCGTTACCAGAGAGCGTATCCGGCAAATTGAGGCCAAGGCGTTGCGCAAGCTCAGGCATCCGAGCCGCAGCCACCGGCTCCGCGCGTTTTTGGAAGCGAGCCACCAGGATTAGCCGGGGACAGCGCTACCCGCCGTAGCGTTCGCGTACCTGCCGCACAATCGCTTCCGGCACCAGGTGCTCCCAGCGATCCCCACGTGCGATGCGTTCGCGGACCTCGCTGGAGGAGACCTCGTCATGGCTCGGATCCACGGGCAGATGTTGGATGACCGCGCTCAAGCGCGGCGGGGTTGCAAAGCCGCCCTGGCGCGGGGCCACCAGCAGTTCATACTCGTACAACTGCTCATCGATCGCCGGCTGCCCGGAGTAATTCCAGCCGACGATGCGCTCCGCGGTGTCACGCCCGCATAGAAACCGCAATCTTACATCGGCGCCATAGGCTTCGCGGCATTCCCGGGCGATTTCGAGGAACAGGCCGCCGGTGCTTACAGCGATGGAAAATCGCGGGTCCTGACGGGTCGCCGCCGCGAGCATATCCAGGCGCTGATCCAGGTTGACGGCTTCATATTTCTTGTGGGGGAATTCAGCGGGCAAAACAAAAAGCACCTCGTCTGTTTCCAAGGAATCGAGGGCCGCCTGAGCCAACGCCAGATGGGCGCGGGTGGGTGGATGGAATGCGCCCGGAAGAACTCCCAGGCGCGGGGGGACACCCTGCGCTCTACGCAAAAACCGCATGTGTCAAGATGGTAGCAAGCTCATGTTCACCTGGATTTGTCCAAAGTGCGGCGCCGACGTACCTCCGTCCGAAGACGAGTGTCCCAGATGCGCCCGGGCGCAAGCCGCGGCTGCGGCCGCTGTGTCTCCCCAAATGGCCGCCCCCCCGCAGCCGGTGGCTCCGGTGGCCCCAGCCCCGATCAGTGCCGCACCCCTTTCCCCGTCTCTGTCATCCGTTCAGCCGGTATACGCGCCGGCTGTAGCACCGCCGCCTCCGCCTCCCCCACAACCTACGTATACGATCGCCGCCCCCAAGTCAGGCATGCCGAGCTGGGTAGTGGTCTTGCTGGTGGCCCTGGTGCTGATTGGGGCCGGGTGGGCGGG
>DATLCW010000017.1:0-11353 GCA_035526195.1 Bryobacteraceae bacterium | reverse complement strand
GGGGCGGGCGGCCGTTTTGTAGAGTGCCAGACCCCACGGCTGCCGGACGCGGCGTACAAGCAGCGGCGGTCGCGTTACATCGGATTACCGGCAGCCCAGGCGGCTTTGGATATTGCCGGCCGGCTGGAGCGCGACAGCGGGGTGACGTTGGCCTCGCGGTATTTTCCGGAGCTTTCGCTGGGGTTTCAGGCGGCCTGTGGGCTGATGTCGCCTGACGCACCGGCAGGGCTGGATCCGGAATTCTTCCATTTCGACTGCATCGCCATTGATGAATGCCAGGATTTGACGGCGATGGAAGCCTTCGTGCTGGTGGCGCTGGCCGGAGCCATTCGCACCCGAAAGCGCGCTCCCATTCCTTTCCTGGTGGCCGGAGATGAAGCCCAAACCGTTCGCCCCACCGACTTTGAATGGGCGTGGTTAAGCGAAATGCTGCACAACTTCCTGATGACCCCGCAGGAATTCCGATTGCAGAGCAATCTTCGCAGCCCGCGGCAGATTGCACAGGTCGTCAACAACGTCTGGGATCTATACTCCGAAGTGGAAAAGAAGGATCGCCCGTCGGGGTCGGGCTACGCGGAAATCGACGACGATGCCGCCGATCAGATCTTCTATTGCGCGGCGGCCCCGGGGGAGGAGTTGAACAGCCTGTTTGCCGACCTGGCGGGGCGCGAAGGTCTGGCGCTGATCGCCATGGAAGATACGATTCCGAAGGCGGTACCGCAGAAATTCCATTCTTCCATTCTGACGGTGGCCGAAGCCAAGGGACTGGATTTCCACACCGCCTGCCTGATTGACGCGGGAAAGGTATTGGACAGCGTGTTCGCACTGGAAGGGGAACGGTCCGGGATGACCGATCTGGCTAGCATCCGGCGGCGGCTCTCCATTGACCGGCTGCGCGTGGCGCTCAGCCGCCCCACCGATCGCCTGATCTGGCTGGATGTGCAGCCCAAGCAGGATACGGTCAACCGAACGATGGCATTTTTCAATCCGGACAAGGGAGCCCATACGGTGACGCTGGTGATCCCCTCAGCCGTGCAGACGGCGCTGGCGGAAGAACAACTGGACGTGGAAGAGCGCGTACAGCGCTGCGTACACGACGCGCGGCAGTATCTGTCGATCCGGCCGGAGATTGCCTGGTCGCGCGCTCACCAGGCGGTAACGCTGTTGGGGGAGGAACGTTCGAACAGGGTGTGGGTGTCTGACGTGGAATTACGTAAGACGGCGTACCTGACGCTCGCCGAAGTATGTTTCCGGCTGGCGATGCTGGGCGTCAAGCTGCCGCCGGAGTTGGGTAGCCCGAAGCTCATGCACCAGGCGAGTCAGGCCGCCACTTCTTCGGGATCTGCCCAGCTGGGCCGTATCTTGTTTCAAGTGGGTTTCCTGGATGGTCTCGGGGAAGCGGGGGTTGCGTCCCTGGCGGAAAACATCGTGAAGAATCGTCAGGAACTACCGGAGTGGTTCTTCCAGAGCATTGCTCCGAAAGCTTCGTTGTGGGCGACGATGCTCGAGGTGGGGATGCGGGTGCCGGAGAACGCCGGAAGGCTGGCGGCGTTGTTGCCGGACTTCTACGATGCCGTGTCCCTGCCGGATGCCGAATCGCGCAAGAGAACTCTCATGGGAGCCACCGTTCACAGCTTTATGCAGAACAGGCGGTTTCAGGATGCGCTGGGGGTTCTGGAAAAACAGCCGGAGCGCGACTATGATCGGGAGGCTCAATGCTATCGCGGCATGGGGGACCTGAAACGCGCCGCGCAGACTTATCTCAAGGTGGAGAACTTCAAGGAGGCGCTTGCCTGCTACCGCGAGATTCCCGACTTTGACGCGGCGTACAAACTGATCCGGAGCGTGGGGGATCACCCCGCCGCCGCGTCGTATCTCTGGTTGAGCAAGCTTCGCAAGCTGCTGGAAGAGCGGCCGGCGGAGTTCCAAAAGGTGATGACCGCGGGCGAGCGCGTGATGCTCGAGCAGATTATGGAACAGGGCTTGGGCGTTACCCGGAAGAAAGCGGCTCCACGGAAAACCGCGCCAAAGCCCGCCGCCGATCCCGGTGTTCGCCGGAAAGTGGATTTGTATTTGAAGGAGCATCCGGCGTCGGAATATTGCGATGAGTGCCTCAGCACGCTCACCATGGTGCAAAGCAAAGAGAAGGTGAACATGGCCGTACGGGAATTGATCAAAGCGAAAGTGGTGCTGCGGGGGCGCGCGAGTTGCTCGCATTGCCGCCGTCCCAAGATGTGTAATACGGTGTTGCCCATTACGAAGGGGCGTCCCGGTACCGGGCCGAGCCCGCTTTAGGCCGTAGCCAAGGCGTTGCGCGAGCGGCTGATTTGAGCCATTGCCCCAATTCGTGGCACGCAGTGCAGGCGACCGTCGCACAATTCGCTTGATGGCAGCTCACGCAAGATTTCATCTTCATTGCCAGCACCGGCTGCATGCGCTTTTGCGTGCAAACATCCCGCTGACATTGCTTGCAACCCGCCAGAGAGGCATGACGCGCATGGCTGAAGGTAACGAAATCAGGCAGCCGGTGAACCGGGGCGATAAACACACGTTCGCTCGCCGCTCCAGCTTCAGCCAGTGCGGCGCGTCGCCCACCCGCAACGGGATCTCCGCCGTCGCTCCCCCTTCACCGGCCGGTTCTGTAAAGTCGGCATAGCTGGATGGTCCCCTAACTCCCTCGAAGAATTGTCTGAAGGTCGAGGAAATGTGAGTCCACGAAGCGTATCGATGCAGCTTCAATGCCCACTTCCACCGAAACTATTGGCTCAGCAGCCGATGTGAGAGCAATTCGAAAACGCTCCATAGCACCGGGGTCACGTTTGACAAATTCCTTGAACTTGGCGGCACAAAGTGGGCATAGCGCCAAGTAAAGTGCGTGGTGCTCCTGATGGAGTGTCTTCACCGACTCCACGGACTCAAAGTAGTATTGGCCATCCCGTTTCTTAAAGGGCATCGCCTCCTCGCACATTTGGCATATCATCTGCCCCGAGGAGTTGGTGTAAGCTTCACAAAGCCAAGTCGTCGGATCTTGCGCAGGTTCTGAGCTGCGCACACTTCGTGTTCGTTCGTCGTACGTTTTTTGAGGTGCTGCAGCGGCGTCGCGAGCAACCCGCTCGGCCCTCCTGTCTTGGTTCGGCGTTGGGCGAGATGGGAAGTTGGGCTTTTGAACCTTGGCGTTAACCAACTGACGTATCTGGGCGATTAGTTCCTGGTCCTTCGAGATGTGTTTCAGCAGGCTAAGTATCTCGATGTCTACACCCGCCTTCCTCGCCAGGAGGGCCTCATCGTCCATTTTCATTTCCAAATGTCTCGCCAGTTGCTCGTCAAGAGTGAAACTGTCAGGCATGTCACCAAACGAAAGCATGGCAGGATTGACGAACCCGCCGTCACACGGTAGCCAAGAGCATTCAGAGAGCATCTTCCCCATTTTCGACCAAGTGGGTCTCGACGTCGACCTGTAGAAGTTCGGAAAGGTCGACTCCTCAACATCGCCGCGGATCTGTCGACTATACGGACGAGCGATCATCTCCCACACGTAGGCCGATCGTTCCGCTGTTGGAAACGACAAGGCATGGCGAAGTCCGTCTACGTTGAAGTCCGGGTCAAACCCTTGCCTGCCGCGCCGGTAATAGATGTTTGAACGAGGAAGATTAGTGTTGTTCTGCGGGTCGGACAGGTTGGGGTGCGAAATTCGGATAGTCTGTGAGACCCCAAGTTCTTTGAGCACGGCAGCTAACTCTTCGGGGTAGATGTCACTGACAAACCATGCGTTTGAATTACCCGCAAAATACATAGCGAGTTGCTCGTTCTCGTAGTACACCTCACCAGGCTTTCGAAACGATTCGACCCCCGAAGCGGCATTCCGAGAGCGGACTATGGGTTTGTCGCGGATGAGCGATATGAGTTCCGCACGCTTCTCCGCGGCGACCTTCTTGAGCGCTTTGTCGATAAGCCGGATGTGTCCGACATGGTCTTCGACCGCCACCGGTGGAGGGGTTGCGCGGTATATGGGCAACAGCTTCTCCCTGACAGTCGCCACGACATCGAACTCACTGATACCCAGCCTTCGGAGAAAGCTGCGAGTCCCTTCGTTTTTAAGTAATGCGGCTTTGACGAGCGGAACCTCGCCATATAGCAATGGCGAGTCCAGGTAAGCGGCGGGAGATCCGTCACTTCGAAAAGGCGGAACATGGCTGCCGTCGTTTAGACGAATCATCGGTGCCGAACGCGCCGGTCCTGGAGCCTCGCGGGCTTTTTCCGGCTTTCGCCAGAGCGCCTCCTGACTAGCGAGGAATTCGTAGAACCGTGATAGCCATTCATCGGACGTGGACTCAAGAAACCGCCGATCCATCTGCGCCACTATGCTTTCCGGAGTGACCTCCTCGAGGTTGAGGACCTGACGGAAGTAATTGTACAGACCCTGCGTGCGGCCTTCAGTGATTTCAGGGGTTACCCATTGTAGTGATTCTGCCGCGCCCTGTAGGACGGTAAGAGTTTCGGAGGGGAAGAGATTCCGGAGATCGCCTCCCCGGGCAAGTTTCACTCGTTTCACGGTGACGAATTCGCCAGAGTCAGTAGGAATCAGGGCCTGAGTTCTCAGTGTGCCAGCCACAGAATCGAAAATCGGCCGAAACATGGTTCCAGGCAGGAAGTCGGGCTGACGGATAGGCAGCGTCTCAAGCGCGCCGACCGTTAACATGCCAGTCTCACGAAGCTGACCCAAAATTGAACCGATAAGGGAGGCGGTTTCCTCGACGAGCCTTCGGTTCCATTCATCGCCCTTGGGCACGTTGTCACGGGCCGGTGTCGTCCGGTATGGTCCCTGGATGAGGAAGCCCAGCCCAGTAGGTTTCTCAGTCGGAAAGAAAACGCTCAGTTCACAGGACTCTGCGCGGGCAATACTCTCTCTTCCCGTTTTGTCGTCGCGCAACAGATTGAATGCGGCTTCGACGCGCAGAGGATCTTGGGAGATTTCGTTGACAACCGGAGCCTCAAAGACCAGCCACGTCTCCTCATCTCGTCGCCCCATTGTCTCGCTGGTTACTGCTACGCGTCGCGCAGTACCGTGAGGTTTCTCACGGCGGATGTAGCCGCCCTTCGCTCCATTGTGCAACGACCAGTCAATTTGCCTGATATGACGCAGGAAGAGCATGGTGCGAGAGTTGAGTGTCTTGAGCCGCTGCGCAATCTCGCCACAGGCGGTGTCCGGCGAGACGTCGTCTCGATTGAACGTAAGAACGAAAAGCGTCCAGGGTGAGTCGACGGCGACTGGAGTGACGGCAACGGGACGGATGTACCCGTCTATGGCGAAGTGCTCGTCGCCGCAGTGGATCTCCGGGCGGCGCGTGTAGGCATAAACCGATTTGAAGCCGATGCCGAACTTCCCTATCTGAGTTAGATCGTCTTGCTTCGTCCCCTCTGCTATGCCGCAAACACCCCGCACGTCCTTCTCATCAAACGGTCGGCCATCGTGCCCAATCTCCAGCCGGTCGGCCTTGAGGTCGAACTTTACGTGTGTAGCACGGGCATCCTCTGCGTTCTGCAGAAGCTCGAAAATGAAATGAGTGCGTTCGGAGTAGAGACGTTCCAGGAAGGTCAGGTGCCTTGTGCCCTTCCCATACTCCTCCAGGTTCTCTCTGCAAATCTTGTCGTAGTCGCTCGGCATAGCCTGTTTATGGCCTCACCCGAATGATCCCAAACGCAACGACCTGTGCTTGCACGTCGGTGACAACCTTGGCGCGATTTACTTCCTCAACCCGCCGTGTGTGTTCGGCAACAGCCCGCTCAATCTGGGCTTGGTGCATTCTCCGTATGCGCTCGTCCGTCGCCCTCGCGAACTGATCCTGGAGCAGTGAGATCCTGGCTTGATGGCTCGACTCAAGGCTCGCCAGACGGAAGGTAGCGCGCTTGAAGTTCTCCTCGCGGTGCTGCTCCCGCGCTACGGACCAAAGGTCATAGTGCACTCTTTCCAGATCATCGAGCACTGATGATGACGGCACTTCATTAGCGACAAGATCGAGGGGAGTCCCCTCCGACAGTAGCTGGCCAAAACAACTCCGGAGATTCTCCTTGAGCGTCACCGGCTGGAGTTGCAGGTCCTCCTGGAGCCCAAGGAATCGCCACTGGTAGACAGCGAACGCGTGATCACCTGCTGGCACAAGGTTGGACTTGACTTGACAGGCAGTGACCGCCCGCTCACGCTGCGCGAAGCTGCTCGCCGCTTGGCGCACTAGGGGATGAACGGGTGAGAGAAGAATCGCATCAGGATTTTCGGTCGCTGCCTTCGGCTCCAAGGTGACCCGTAGGTGCGGGTTGTTGCCCTTCAGCCAGTTTTCCCAATCGCGATATGTCACCGCCGTCAAACGCGGCAATTTGCCAAAATCCGCCAGCAGCGAGTTGCGCGTATCCTGATTTAACCGCAGAGTCTTCACAGCCTTCTCGCCCAGAAAGCCAGCTTGCTCTCCGCTGAGAGTCGCCAGGTAGCGCCGAATCAGATTATCGAGAAGTGTGGGCGAGAGCCAACGGCTCGATGCATCCTGGAGTTCCTCCTCAGCCCGCACAAGAGGTACGCGAAGCGCGAAGAGTTCTGCCTGCCGATCCTCCAGATCCTGCTGCTCACGAATGAGCCGGACTTGGTTGTCCGCCAGTTGCTGAAGTTTCCCACGGCGCTCATGTTCCGTAAGAGTGAAATCCTCTGCGATGTTCCGCAACTCCCTTGTCATCTCGCCGAGGATTTCGTCGCTTGCACCGAGCTCACGGTCGAAGATGCCGATTCGGAGAAGGCATCGCTCATAAATGTCAGCGTCGACCGTACCGGGCGTGATGATGTTGACGATCCGAATCTTCTCACTGGTCTGTCCGCGACGATCAATTCGACCGATGCGCTGCTCAATCCGCATCGGGTTCCATGGTAGGTCGTAATTCACGATGCAGTCGCAGAACTGGTAGTCGAGGCCCTCACTGCCGACCTCCGAAAATAGAAGGATGTCGATCGCATCTGGGTCCTCGGGTGCGAGTTGGAAACGGCGTCGCATATCGTTCCGCTCCTCGTCCGGAACGTCCCCATGAACCAGGCCCACCCGTACCCCTTGTCCGGCTAGGCCATTCCGAAGATAGGCGAGGGTGTGGCGAAAGCTACTGAAGACCATGATCCGCCGGTTCGGCAGCGCCATCTTTTCTTTTACTACTCTCTTCAACGCGTCGAGCTTCGGGTCGTAAGGGTCGAGGGCTTGTGCTTGGCGAAGGACGTCCGCGATCTTGGACTCGATAACACTGTCGATTGTGGCCGGCTGATCGAACTCGGGGGTGTCCGCCTCCAAATAGCTCAGTTCCCCAAGGTGCCGAGTAAGTATCCCTTGAAGAAGTGGCACCAGTCCGTACAGGCAGCTCGCTGCTTGCCGCCGGATCATTGTCATCAAGAATTTCACATTGGCGCTCGGATGCAGGGTCATCAGAATAAGCGCCTGAGTCGCGAGAAGGTCGTCGTGGAGCTTCCTCTGTGCATCAGTGAAGTCGACGGTCACTGTGTCGGGCCTCCGGACCGTGAAGTCACCAATATCGCGACGTCTAGTCCGATTGACGATACCGGAGAGCGTATGCAGTTGCTCGATCTGGCGGATACAGCCCACCCGCTCGGGTTGACTCACAGCCGGTTTCGCGAGCGTCTCCATAACCGTGAGGAATGTCGGATCACTCTGGATGGTCAGGGCACCCCAGGAAGTTTTCGCCGCCTGCTCTAAGTGGGCCCTTGCCTCGGAGTTCCAGCCGTCTCGCGACGACCTCGCAAGGGCAGCCGCTGCGTTGATCAACGGATTGGGTTGGGTCATGACCTCGAATGTATGAAAGTCGCGGACAAGATCCGGACGCAAGAGATTCAGTAAGATGTAGAGGTCGCTGCTGCCCATCTCAAGCGGTGTAGCGGTAAGGAAGACGGCCGCGTCCGCGTTCTCACAGAAGATCCGGACGCATCTGTGTGCATACGTCTCCGGATTCCGCACGTGTTGAGCTTCGTCCACGATGATCAGGTCAAACCTTGGAAACGGGTCTAGATCCAACAACCCTTTGCGGCGGCGTCTCGTCCCAACACGGGATCCGAACAGCAGTTCCTCGTCCAGCAACGAGTACGGTAGGATGGCCTTTGCATACTGCTCGGGCCAAACGCCATCCAGGTCTGTCTCGTTAACGCAGTAACGCAGCTTGTCGCCATCGAGCGGAACAAACCGCTCGTCGAATCGCTTCATTTCCGACTCCCACTTTCGTTCAGTGATGAGTGGCTTCGGACAAATGACCAGGACTCGCTGAACCTCCACTCGCGCCTGCAACTCTTTCAAGATCAGCCCAGCCTCGATGGTCTTCCCAACGCCGACTCCGTCGGCGATGAGTAAGCGTGGCCGCTCAGCCCGGATGAACTTCAGGACGGGGCGAAACTGGTAGGGCACACAATCGATGCGGGCTGCGTTCAAAGAATATACAATCGACGTGCTCGGGTGTCGAATTTGCAGCGCCGAAAGGTATGCATCAAAATCCGCCAATGCTATTGGCTCAATGTGGGAAGGCGGCCGGACCGGCTGGAGTTGCGATTCGTAGTAGGTCTTGATTGACCCAGCTTCGAACACAGAATACCTCGTCTCCGGTGCGGCCGGATTGACACCGGTCACCACTCCGGTGCAACTACCATCAGTCTTAAGCGAAACGACTTGACCGACTTGGAATGCTGCACGGGATTCTGGAGCTGAGGAAGGCGGACGGACTGAACCTCCCAAGGGCAGTGCGGCCTCTTTGACTGCCTTAACTTCAACCAGGATTTCATCGTCAGCTTCGATCGCCATCAGGAACCGCTGAAGGGTGTCAAGGTCCCGGTAGATATCCTCCGGAGCGAATTCAGCAACTGATGAATGCGCCCACCGATCACGGACGGTACGCAGCTCCTTGAGAAAGTGCCGGCCCTCGTTCGCCAGCGCGAGCTTCTCGGACACCTCATACCAATTTGAGTCCAGCACTCGAAGAAGTGCGGCCAGATCCAATCCCGACAGCTTCGTCACTCGCTTAGCTTCAACAGCCCTCCGTTGTTGAAACGAAAGGTGCGATAGGACGAGGACTTCCCACCATTTCTCTGAAATCGAGGGTAAAATCTCCTGCAGGAGCGAGCACACCGCCGCTGCCGCTTTCTGGAGCAGCGAAAGAACACGTTCGTGTGTCAGCTTTTCGTCCATGAAGAACTGGCTTAATGCGTAATTGTAGTATCCCGCTCCCGCACCAAGCCAGTTGCCCGGGCGCATAGCGTGCAGATGGGTGGAACAAAAGCTGCTCTCTAAGACACGAACCTACGACTGCGTAGGTTTCGCCTCCCGAGGATCGACGGCTTCTGCCCAAACCGCCGGGAGAGGTGTTCCCCTCTCCCGGGACCCTCTCTCCGACTAGCCGTCTGGCAGGGGAACAGATGTTTATGCCCCTGCGGGGACGCTCCCGCTGGTCGCTCAAAACCCCTGTTTTCAACGCCACCTGTATCGTCACTCTGCTGGATCGTTTGCTCCATCACGCTGACGTCACCGCCATTGAAGGCGACAGCTATCGGATGCGCGAAAGCGAGCAGAAACCGCCGCGCGTCGGAGAAAGAAATGACTCCCGCCGCTTCGATCTTGGAACCAAAGTCCAATCCCGCGCTGTACGTCGCCGCGGTTCTAACTCTTTACGTAGACCTGCCGGACACGCCCTTGCGGGCCAGCCTTCCAGACCAGCGTCAGGCCCGCATCTGGTTTGACCGCGGCGTCCCCCTTGAAATGGTCGAGACCGCTCTTTTGCTGGCCTGCCTCCGTCGTAAGGCGCGGCCTACCGACGTGCCTCCGCTGCCACGGATTCGGTCACTGGTCTACTTCCAACCCGTAATTGAAGAACTCACGGAACATCCTGGTCCTGGGGGCTATCTCCAGTACCTGCGCCTCAAACTCCGACATATCATCGACACTCCCGCCCCGGCCGCAGTCCAGAAATCTACGTTTTCAGATGATCGCTAACAGCCTGAGCAATGTCCTCGAATCCGTTCACCCGGAAAATGCGCCGCACTTCAAGCCCTGGATATTTGATGCGCGAGCGCCATCCCATGTTCGGTTGTGTGGCGAGAATGGCAAACGTGCCATATGCCGCATCGAAGAAACGAAGGGCCACATCTCTAGAGGCTCGCCTCTCCGCAAGGTAATCAGCGTATCCGTCAAGATCGCGATCAACCTTAGGTTTTACAGAGTATCGGGCACTCACCGAGTGCCGGTCTTCTGGTGACGATCAATGAGCCGTTGACGCTTCTCCGCCCAGTACCGTTCATCGGCTTCGATCGACTCCCCGGAGTTCAGTCCCTCGACGGCGAGTACTTGGAGTTCCTCCTCCGCGGCCTGGTCGTCACTGGCGATGCGCTCGATGTACGTCTCAGCCGCGACCCCTGCGGCTTCCGCACGCGCCCAGAGCTTGGCTTCCAATTCGGGATGAATGGTGATCGGCATGGGTCCGTCTCCTTTAGGTCTCTTAAGGTCATTTTACGCCGGTTGGCAAAAACTGTCACGCTGAGCGGCGCTGCTTCGGCTGAATGATGTATCAAGTCGTCGGGTTTCCGAAAACCCGGTCACAGCCCAAAGAATCAATCGTAAATACCCCGCAACAGATTGAGCGGAAACTATATCCGCGCAATCTGTCATAAGCCGTCACCCGTAAATGTGAATTCCTCCCTGTATCATCAAATCGTAGATCGGGAAGGAGTCACTATGATCGACTTAAAAGATAAACAAGACATCGCTCGCGAAAATGGCAGGAAATCCCAAGGCCCCATCACCCCCGAAGGCAAACAACGCTCCTCCCAGAACAGCATCACCCACGGGCTCGCCTCCAAGTGCGTCGTCCTCTCCAATGAATCCGAGGAACTCTACACCACTCTCCTCACCAGCTATCAAACCGAGTGGCAGCCCGCCACAACCTCCGAACAACACCTCGTCACCCAGATGGTCAATTCCTACTGGCGCCTGCGCCGCATCTGGGCCATGGAAACCGCCCTCTTCGACTCTGAAATGTTCGACCAGAAAGAAAAATTTGAAGCCGCGTGGTCCTATCATCACCCCGCCATGCGCCTCGTTGACAGCCTCGTCACCATCCGCACCAACACTCCCACGACGCTCGATACCCTCAGCCGCTACGAAGTCCGCTATCAACGCTCTTACAACAATTCCATGAACCAGCTACGTAAACTGCGCAAAGACCGCAATGCGCCAATCGTAAACTTTACCTCCCCCACCAAACCCGATCGCCTTCCAGACCCCGAACAACCCGATCCCCTTCCGCCTTGTAGGCGCGAAGCCACCGTTGCCCCCAA
>DATLCW010000064.1:0-7365 GCA_035526195.1 Bryobacteraceae bacterium | reverse complement strand
GTTTGATCGTCCCGGCATCACGGGCGCCATCATCGAGTGGCAGGACCTTAGCGACACGAAGCTTCCAGCCGATAAGAGAAAGCCATTTGAGCGGGAAGGGCTGCGGATCAAGGTCGAGGTTGGCGCGGATACGGTACCCGGCATCTATGGGTTCCGCATCCTCACCAAAGGAAGTCTTTCGGCTCTAGCGCACCTGTTGGTAGCCAGTGGAGGATGCGTTAACGAAGCGGAGCCGAACAACGTGGAGGCGGAAGCCCAGGTACTACAGCCAAGAATGACGGTGAACGGGCGCCTTGACGACGATGCCGATGTGGACCTGTACCGGTTCGAGGCGAAGGCCGGCGACCGTATCGCGTTTTTGGTACACGCCGCGCGGTTGCAGCGTCCCGTACCGCAATTGGAGCGCGACTTTTCTGATATTCTCGTCAGCCTCCACGATGCGGCGGGAGCCGAACTGGCGTCCGCCGACGACTCCTTGACGGAGGATCCGGAGTTCGCCTACTCTTTCCAGCAGTCCGGAACTTACTATCTTCGACTTCGTGAAGCACGCTACCATACGGGCAGAGATAAGTGGTGGTACGCATTGTCGGCCGTTGCAGGCCCGGTTGTCAGATCGGTATTTCCTCCCGTCGTCAGACCGGGTCAAAAGGTAACGTTGAGCTTCGAAGGGTTCAACCTAGAAGGGGCGCAGGGGGTGGCGGTTGAGGTTCCAACGGATGCCAAAGAGAGCTTCGAATTCCAACTTGCCTCCAATCGTTTGGAACTCGGCATCACCGGCCTTGCCGCCGGCATCGAAGTCGATTCGGCTGGTCCCAGGGAAATCTTGATTCCGGCCGGGGTCAACGGCCGGATTCTTACCGATGGCGAGACGGACCGGTACCGCTTCCCGGCGAAGGCCGGGGAACGATTCGAGTTCGAAGTGCAGGCGCGGCGCTGGGGCTCGTCGCTCGACGCGCTAATCGAAATACGCGACGTCAGTGGACGCTTGCTTGAGGCGCAGGACGACATGGTGAACACGAGTGGCCAAACGGTGGATGGCTTGGCGTTCCCTGTCAACAAAGATCCAAGAATCGAATGGACAGCCCCCAGTGACGGCCAGTACGAAGTACACGTGCGCGATGCCAACCACTTCGGCGGGCGGCAGCGCTTTTATTTTTTTGCCGCGCGCCGCGCGCGAGAAGATTTTGCACTCGTGCTCGATGACGATCGTATGCCGATCGGCCCCGGGGAATCCGTGACTGCGCTGGTCGCGGTGGAGCGGCGCAACGGGTTCCGGGGACCGGTTCGCCTGTTCGTACGTGGTCTCCCCGATGGAGTGTTCGCTCATGAGAGCGTGATTCCTGCTCACCTCAACCAAGCGAACATCGTGCTCACCGCGCGTCCGGAAGCGAGGCCCGGCGCCAACCCTATTCTGGTCGGCGGTCGTGCGATCACCAATTCATCCGAGGGCCATTCTCTGGAGATCGAGCGGATCGCCACGCCGTTTGCGCCGATGGGGCAAGCTGGCGGCCGAAGCTTCCTGAAGGTACCCACCGCGGTGGCTTCGGTCAGCGAGGGCAGCGATATCATCCTGGAAGCCGATCCGAAGGTGATCTCACTGGAGCGGGGCAAGTCGGTTACCGTCAAGATCCGCGCCGTTCGAAACAAGTACTCCGGGCCGATTGAAATGAACGTGATTCTGTGGAACCTCATGCAGCGCTTCAGTAAGCTTCCGGACGGCCTGATCTACGAAGAGAAGCTGAGTAAGACATCTCTCGGACCCAACGAAACTGAAGGCTACGTGACGTTTCGAGCCGAGCCTGACGCGCCCCTGTTGGACGACTATCTCATGACTGTCATGGGCCAGATAACATACAACCGGATCTACATGACGCGTGTAGCGGCCCCGTTGCGGCTCACAATTCGGTAGTCTGCAACCGGAGAGACCGGAGCATTCGAAGTCAGAACGCCGGTCTGGGAACCTGCGTAATGCCTCGTAGGTGGTGCGAGGGGCGCAGCGCTGGACCGCGCATTATGCAGTTCGGGCTGAAGTTCCTCTTCTGACCGGCACAATGTGACAAGTCTTTTGATTGGAAGCTGCGTAACAGCGATCTGTTTGAGCGCCGGAGTTGCGGCGAGTTTTCCTGATATACCGATGCGATGTGCTCGCGGATGAGGGCGGTGACGTCCTGGAGGCTTTTCCGGGTCGCACCAGAATTGACCGGGCAGTACGCGGTCTGGTGCGCCCATACGAAGATTCGAAAGTCTCTTTCGTCCCGCTCGATCCTTTCCAGAAGGAGCGTTGTTCGATTAGGCAAAACTGCTTGCGAATGGCTTGGGGGAGGCGCCATTGCCTGTACAGTCTAAAGCATTAATGAGCGGAAATGTTTTGCCCGTGCTCCAAGTGCGGAGAGCCCGTTTCTGGTGCACGCCGAAGCCGAGCCGGCAAATGGGTGTAGGATCCGCATAGGATCTGGCTTTGGGAGGCCATCTCCCGAGGTTGTTCTGCAAGCGGGAGTTCTCAGCCGGCTGATCACCAAAGAAAAATTCTCCCGCTCACTTCGCCATCCTATACGCGCCGGCGAGGTCCCGGCGGGTTGCCCCGCCCGCGAGACGCGTTCGCGGGTTTATCGGTATGGGAGAAGGCGGGGGTTATAGAATTTCTGAAGTCGATGCAGGTACTTCCGCAAAGCAGGGCGTCATTTGGCGGCGAACAAATGGAAGGGTCATCCTTAGCAAGGCGACATCCGCGGTTTGCAGCGATGGTATTAGTGGGAAATTTACGCTCCTTGCTGGGGACATAAACGCCCTGCCGGACACGCAGATGCTAGGCAGTTGTAGCTCCATTCCTAAGCCCGCAAAAAGGTACACTAGTTCTTGAACCCTGGTATGCTTGGGATGAACGCCCGAACACTCTTTTACAGGTTGGGTTCTTATCGTTGGGTGAGCGGCGCCTTGCTTAGAATTCTTCGACGGAAATCATGAGGCGACCCGGCCCTAGTCCTAAGATTCGGGAGCTTGCCATACAGCTGCTTGACTACGAAGCCGCTAATCCTGGCGACGTGAATATCCCCGCGGTGTTGTGCGTCTCCGAAAAGCTGCGCCGTCCTCTCAGTACGCTTATGGGGAACACCGGTTTCCGTTCGCTCATGGCCCGATCTCTGACGCTGGCCAAAGCGCAGGTTCCTGGTCTTGACGCCGTGCAGGTCACGCCGGATGGTTCGCTGGAGGGTTTGAGCGACCCTAGTAATAACGACCAGCACGCGCAGACAGGCGCGATGCTCATCGCCCAGCTACTCGAATTGCTTGTCACTTTCATCGGCGAAGGCCTGATGCTGAGTTTAGTGCTCGATGCGTGGCCGGATTTTACCGCCATAAGATACCTTGGAGAGAAACGCTCATGACGCCGCAAGACAGAGTGAAGATCAACCGACTGCCGACCGGAGTTCCGGGACTTGATGACATACTGGGCGGCGGTCTCCCGGAATTCTCTTTTAACATCGTCGCGGGAGCGCCGGGATGCGGCAAGACTACGCTGGCGCATCAATTTATGTTCGCCAATGCCACACCGGAGCACCCGGCGCTTTATTTCACCGTGCTTGGCGAACCCGCATTAAAGATGCTGCGCTACCAGCAGCAATATACGTTCTTCGACCTTTCCAAACTAAACAGCTCCATCCGCTTTATCAATTTGAGTCAGGTCCTTTTGGATCGGGGACTGACGGGAATACTGGAAGCCATCACCAAAGAGGTGGAGGCGGCCGGCCCCGGCATCGTGGTAGTAGACTCGTTTCGCACCGTGGTGCGCAACGTCATTGAAAACGAAGTCCAGGTACAGGGGTTCGTGCAGCAACTGGGCCTGCTCCTGACGAGTTGGGAGGCTACGACTTTCCTGATTGGAGAGTATGTCGATTCGGAACTGCGCGATAATCCCGTGTTCACCGTCGCGGATGGCCTCTTCTGGCTCTATCAAAACGTGGAGCGCAATTCGGTTGTGCGCAAACTTCAAGTCATGAAACTGCGTGGCCAGGCGTCCGTGCCGGGGATGCACACTTTCCGTATTACGGATGCCGGCCTACAGGCTTTCTCGCGTACCCTTGGGTTAGCCGGCCGAAAGGAGAAGGCATTGGGCGCCAAGCGCCTTTCGATGGGAGTTCCAGAGTTGGATCAGATGATGGGCGGGGGTATTCCCGAAGGCGATAGTCTCTTGATCGCAGGGTCCTCCGGGACCGGAAAATCGCTCTTGGCGACGCAATTCATCGCCGCAGGCATACGCGAGGGACAGCCGGGAATCGTGGCTGTCTTTGAAGAACGTCCCGAAGAATACGCGGCACGGGCCAACACCTTTGGGCTTGATCTAAATACGCCGATGAAGGACGGGAACCTTAAGGTGATTTACCTCCGTCCACTTGACCTCTCTGTGGACGAAACCATGCAGGAGATTCTCGATGCGATCAAGACGACGGGCGCCAAGCGGCTGGTGCTTGACTCACTGGCTGGTTTCGAGATGGCCCTGGCCCCGGGCTTTCGGAGCGACTTCCGGGAATCGCTCTACCGCATGATCTATTCCTTGACCGGTATCGGGGTCACCATTCTAAGCACGGTGGAAGTGGAGGAATCTTTCACGGAGTTGCTCTTCAGCACGTATTCGATCTCGTTTCTCACCGATGACATCCTCCGGCTTCGTTACGTGGAGATCGAGGGCCAGCTTCGCAAGGTGCTGATGGTGGTCAAAATGCGCCGCGGCGCTCACAGCCGAGACATCCGTGAATACAAAATCACCTCCCAGGGAGTGGTCCTAGGCGAACGGCTCACGGGCTACGATCGCCAGATAACGGGAATTCCCAGGCGGGTAGACAGGTCCTCGGCCGGGAAATCGAGTTCACGGCAGAAGACAGCCGAAAGGTAGAGGCGGATGGATGCGATACTAACAGGCGAATCGAAGCAGCAACCCGAACTGCCGGCGCTCTGCCGGCTCATCGCCGAGACTGCGCCGGTGGCGATGGCGGGTGTAGATGGGCCCAGCCACGTAGTTCGCTATGTCAACCCTGCCTTTTGCCTCCTCATTGGTAAAGCCAGAGAAGAACTGATGGAAAAGTCGTTCTCCGAGGCCGCGCCAATCCAGAGCGAATGTTTGTCACTTCTTGACCGGGTTTACCGGAGCGGAAAGGCCGAAGTCCATACTGGGGGGGAACACGCCGCTTCCGATGGTTTTTATTGGTCTTGTGTCATCTGGCCAGTTCTCGCCGCACATGGCCGTTGCATTGGAATTATGATCCAAGTGACAGAGAGCACGCCCGTTCCTCTACAGCGCATGAATCAGGCATTGATCCTCGGATCGGTGCATCAGCATGAACTCACGGAGGAGGCGGAGAGGCTGAACGAGGAGTTGCGGAGGGCAAACGACGATCTGAAACAGTTCGCCTTCGCAGCCAGCCACGATCTCCAGGAGCCATTACGCATGATCACGAGTTTTTCACAACTTCTGCTCAAGGGGTACAGGGGTGAGCTCGACGGCGAGGCGGGGCTCTGTGTGGATTTCATTACCAAAGGCGCCAGGCATATGCGCGACCTGCTCGCGGATTTGCTTTCCTATACCGGCACCAGTGCGGACAGGGAGGAGGCGGATGAATGGATCGATCTCAACACGATTTTTGAGAAGGTGAAGGAGAACCTTACAACGGCGATCGAGGAGAGTTCATCCGTTGTGACGAGCGGCGATCTACCCACCGTCCGCGGACACGATGCGCGCTTTGTCCAGCTGTTCCAGAATCTGATCGGGAATGCAATAAAGTACCGCGGAGGATCGCCTCCGCACGTTCATGTTTCTGCTGAGAAGCGAAAAGCGGAGTGGTGCTTTGCCGTAGCAGATAATGGCATCGGGATCGACCCACAGTATTATGAATTAATTTTCGGTGTGTTTAAGCGGCTGCACGGGAACACGATTCCGGGCACAGGCATTGGTCTTGCTATTTGTCAGCGCGTGGTCGAGCGCTGCGGTGGCCGGATCTGGGTTGAGTCGCGGGTGGGGCGCGGGACGACGTTCTATTTCACGCTCCCGATTAGGGAGGGAAATCGATGAGCACCGCACCCAACGCGCGGAGGTTTCAGATCCTGCTTGTGGAGGATAATGCGGCGGATGTTTATCTTTTCCGGAAAGCTCTGGAAGCCGCCGGCCTGAATTTCCAGTTAACGGTCATCGATAATGGCGCCGAGGGGCTCGCTTTCGCGCTGCGTCAGGGAGAGTATGCTACCAGACCTGTACCGGATCTCGTTGTGCTCGACCTGAACTTGCCACTGAGCGACGGCGCCGCAGTCCTTGAGGCGATGCGCCAAAGTAAGGCTTTCGAACATGTGCCGGTCTTCATCTTGACCTCATCGGACGCGCTGGGCGATCAGGCAATGGCAAGGGAATTGGGTGTTGAGCGATTCGTCACGAAGCCGGCGGACTTAGAAGAATTCATGCAGATCGGCCACGCGGTGAAAGAGGTTTTGCTGAAGAATTCCGTATGAGCTGATTTGTGGCCTGGCGGCTGCACGATTGCGGAAGCAGAATGACGTCAGCGAATCGGCCATCGTGTAAGCCACGGTCATAATTTCCTTTTGAACAGAACTTGTGTGCTCTCTGGAGCAAACGGAATGGAAGCTGCAAACAGTGCCAGGGGTGCAAGAGCGAGGTGCAGCGACTATTCAGGCGGAGACGGGGAGTGACATGAGCCAGTTTCCCACGGTCAAGCATTTGAGTTCGTGGGCCGGTGTGTGCCCTGCAAACAAGGAAAGCGAGGGGAAGAAGAAAGGCAGCCAGACAACCAAGGGCAACCCGTGGCTGCGAAGCGCTCTCACCGAATGTGCGTGGGCAGCGGCAGCCAAGAAGAATTGCTTCATCAAAGAGAAGTTCTGGCGAATCACGGCCAGGCACGGTGGCAAAATCACCCGCCGAGATTCGCTACTGGACACACCGTGCTGCACTTGGTTTATGACGTATTGAGAACCAAGCAACCTTATCCGCCATCACGTAAATAGGCTCGGCAGACTCGGCATTCGGGTTCATCATCGTACAATTCCCAGCACCAGCAACGCCTCTGTCGGAGCATCGACCTAAACACAACCCAATCCCATTTTTCGAACCCCAAACACCGGAAGTGGTCTCCGCTGCGGCGGGGATTGGTGGCGGAGGAACTGCGGCTGGTGGAAAGCGTCGTACCGCTGCCGCTGAAGCCGGGATTGGGTGTGGAGTTGAACACCGAAGCGACGGAGCGTTATTGCGTGTCCCGGGTGTCATCGCAGTCGCGATCATGCCGGGTGTAGAGTTGATGCTCTTCGCCCATGACCGGCGTCCCGCGCCGCTGTAATTCGCTCTGTGGTCACGCGGCGAGTAGTAAAATT
>DATLCW010000364.1:0-7359 GCA_035526195.1 Bryobacteraceae bacterium | reverse complement strand
GGGAAAGCACACCATCCGCCTGCGCGTTTTGGGCGAGTCCATCTTCGATTCCAAGGGTCGCGACATCGCAGTCCAGGACGTGCTGGTATTTCAGCAGACCGGGCCTGTTAGAATCCAGTGTGGGAGCCAATCTTGCCCGGTGGTAGGCACGGTCTTCAAAACCGTTGAACGGTCTTCACGGTCGTTGGTCGGTTCGACTCCGACTGGTTCCCGCCAAAACTTGAGGCCTCGCTGCGCATCGATCCCGGCGTAATGGCACAATACCCCTATGAGACGATCCCTTTTAATATTCTCCGTGCTGGCTGCCGCCCTCTCCGCCGCCTCACAGGAAGACATGGTCAAAGAGGCCGAAAAGAAATGGGCAGCCGCCGTCACGAAGAATGACTTCGCCGCCCTCGAGAAACTTTTTGCCGAGGAACTGATCTATACGCATTCCAACGGCGCCTCGGATTCCAAACGCGAGTTTATCGACAATCTGAAAAACGGCGTGAGGAAGTATGAAGCCATGGATTACGATTCCACCACGGTTAAGATGGCCGGCAACACGGCGCTGCTGAGCGCCAAAGGGACGCTCCGGGTGGTCACCAAAGGGCAGAAGTCGGAATTCAAGATCGTGTTCCTGCACACCTATATAAAGCGTAAGGATGGTTGGCAGCTGCTCGGTCACCAGTCGGCGCGCCTTCCATGATTTGGCTGGTCTGGCTGGCGGCGCTTCCTTTTGCGGCGCGGTGCGAGCAGATCGCGGTGATTCATGCGAAAATCTGGACCGGCGACGCCGCGCGCCCGTGGGCCAGGGCGCTGTTGATCGATGGCAATCGCATCGCCGCGGTAGGCGGCGACGAGCAGATTCAGCAGCGCATGGCGCCGCACACCAAGGTGATCGATGCGCAGGGACGGCTCGTGATCCCCGGTTTCAACGATGCGCACACGCATTTCCTCAGTGGGTCCCTGGGACTAGCGAACGTCGATCTGACCGGGATCTGCACGCTCCAGGCAATGAAACAGGCTATCGCAAGCTATGCCAGAGCACACCCCGAAAAGGCATGGATCACAGGACGCGGCTGGGAATACTATTGCTTCCCTGATCAGCGGCTGCCTACCAGGCAGGATCTCGATGTGGTGGTGAGCGACAGGCCGGTTTTCCTGGCGGCCTATGACGGCCATACGGGATGGGCGAATTCGATGGCGCTGGAACGCGCCGATATCCACGCGGCCACGAAGTTTCCGGGATATGGAGAAATCGTCAAGGATCCGAAAACGGGAGAGCCCTCCGGCGCCCTGAAGGAAGGGGCGATGGCTCTGGTGCGCGATCGCATTCCAAAGGTCACGCGGGAAGATAAGCTGGCAGCGCTTCGAGCCGGTTTGAAACTCGCCGCGTCACTCGGTATCACTTCGATTCAGAATGCCAGCGGCGATGAAGAGGAGTTGTCACTTTATGAAGAGATGGCGCGCGGCAGGGAACTAACGCTGCGGTCATCGCTGGCGTTCTCCTTGCCGCCGGGCACTCCCTTAAGCCGTGTGAAGGAAGTGGCACGCTTAAAATCGCGCGGCGTGCGCGCGGTGAAGCTGATGATGGACGGTGTGATCGAGTCCAATACAGCGGCAATGCTGGACCCTTATTCGGACCATCCTGACAAGCGGGGCGAGCCGGCGTGGACTGTCCCGCAGTTCCATGCGATCGCCGCCTTGTGCGACCGGAATGGATTGCAGATTTATACTCATGCCATCGGAGACCGTGGCGTACGCATGACGCTGGATGCTTATGAATACGCCCGCAAGCAGAACGGCGTCCGCGACGCTCGCCATCGTATCGAGCACATTGAAACGATCGCCCCCAGCGATCTGACGCGCTTCGCGCCGTTGGGCGTGATGGCCTCGATGCAGCCCATACACTGCGATCCGGATACCATCGATCTATGGAGCAAAGCGGTAGGTCCCGCCCGTCTGCCTTTGGCATTTCCCTGGCGCTCGATCGAAAAAGCCGGGGGGCAGTTGGTATTCTCCAGTGACTGGCCGGCCTCGCTGAGCGTGAATCCTATCCGCGGTCTGCACAATGCGGTAAATCGGCGAACGATTGAGGGTAAACCCGCCGCCGGCTGGATTCCAGAGCAACGCGTGAGTGTGGAGACCGCGCTGCGAGGCTACACCACGATGGCGGCCTATGCTTCGTTCGATGAGCAGAGCAAAGGAGCCATCCAGCCGGGGATGCTGGCGGATGTGGTTGCCCTTTCCCAGGATCTGTTCACGATCCCTCCGGTGGAGATTCACAAGACTCAGGTAATATGGACGATTTTCGACGGCCGTGTGATCTTTACGAAGTAATTACTGTGAGTTAAGCCGGCCGCTGCCTGGGCACCCCCACCGCAGTTCAGCCGGCGCGCAACAACAATCGCGAGCAAAACCAACTGAATTACACGTCCCACAAGGGACACGCTAGCCGGCTTACCGTTGGAGCTCGCGCTCTTTGGACGCATCCCCAGCCGCACCCACCTCATCGCCTGCCGCCTTTTTCGCCGCCGCCCGATTTCGATAGGCATTCGCATAACCGGGATTCAACTGGAGCGCCTGATCCAAATCCCGGATCGCTTTTGCGTATTCCTTCAGCAGGAAGTGAACGTATCCGCGGGCGTTCCATGCCAATGCATCGCGGGGGTTGAGTTGGAGGGAATCGCTGAGAGCCGCCAACGCCTGGCGGTAATCGCCCGACTTTATCAAGGCGCGACCTTTCTGGTGCAGCGCCGCCGCCTCAGCCGCAATTTGTTTCGGGGCTAGCGGCGCTTTCTTCGGCGCGAGAACGACGGAGGGCAGAGCGGGCGCCGCAGGTGGAGCCGCCGGGACAGGCGCAGCCTCCTGAGGTTGGGGAGCAACTACGGGCGGCGCCGCGGGCACAGGTTCGGGGGCGGGTGGTGCGGGGGGCTGGCTACGCTCTTCCGCCAGACGCGCCTCCGCCTTGATCAGCACCGCAATGGCTTCTCCATAATCCCGTTTCAAACGCACCGCTTCGCGCAAATCCTCCACCGCCCGCTCGTAATCCCCGAGCAGGAAATACGCGCTGCCGCGGGCACACCATGCTTCCGGCATCCCGGGCTTCAGCCGGATGGCCTCAGTCCGGTCCGCCAGACCCTTCTCGTGCTGCCCGAGCAGATGATACGAGCCCCCACGCGCAACGTAAGCCTCAGCGAACCCTGGGTTCAGACTGACGGCAAAATCGCGATCGGCCAGCGCCTTATGAAATTCTTTTTGCGCGATATAGGTCGAGCCGCGGGAGAGGTAAAGCTCCGCATTCAGGGAGTCGAATTCAATGGCGCTTGTCAGATCCGCCACGGCGCCCGGCGCATCCGCCAAACGGCGCTTGGCCTCTCCCCGAAGACCATAAGCGCGCGCCGATTTCTTATCCAGGCTCAGTGCCAGATCGAAATCCCCCACAGCCCCGGGAAAATCTCCCGTTTGTCCGCGGCAAAATCCACGCTCCAGAATTGCATCGATATAGTCGGGCTTTCTTTCGATTGCCAGACTGAAATCGTCGATTGCCTCTTGATATTGCCCAATTTTGCTATAGATCAGGCCGCGCGCCATATAAGTCCCGGCGCGGTCCGGACGCAAACGGGCCGCCCGCGCATATTCCTCAATGGCCCGCTGAAATTGCTTCAGGGAGGTGAATGCGGCGGCCCGGCTGGTGTACACCTCCAACCGCTCGCGTTTGTAAGCCAAAACCTTGTCATAGTCCCGCAAGGCGTTGGCGGGCTCATTGAGCTTCAAGAATAGGTCGCCGCGGAGATGATAAGCCTCGGCGTCATCCACCTGCAGGCGGAGGCAGGCGCTAAGATCCGCCAGCGCGTGCTGATCCTGGCCGAGAAGTGCCCGCAACTTACCCCGATGGCGGAAAGCGGCCGCAAAATCGGGAGCCAGCTTGATTGCCTCGGTGAAAGATTCCACAGCCTCGCGAAGCTGGCCGGCCAGTTCCAACTTTCGCGCCTGGCTGAAAGCCTGCTCGGCCTTGTGCGGATCGAGCCTCGCCGGCTGGGCCGCAAGCAGCCGGGAAAACCATACTAGGGCCAGCACCGCCACGCATCCCCGCCTCACTGTGTGGCCACCTGCCATTCAATCACGATTGCGGAAAGCCTTCGGCCCCCGGCGCGCAGCACGATCCGCTTCCAATCCGAGCCCGGCATCTGCTCCACAATTAAGTCCCTCACTGATTTGGGGTCATAGACGTAAACCGTTTTGGTATACCCATTCGCCGCACTGGGGGGTTCTACCTTCCCGGCGCCGAATCTGGCATTGGCCGTCAGCACCCGCAGGCCATCATTACTGAGCTCGGCTGGATACGCTCCCACCCTTACGGCGACGCCGGGCAACTCGGCGTTCACGGCTCCTCGGGAGGGCTTTCGGCCTTCAATCGTCAGCACTCCATCGCGCGGCAGGTCGCCGGTCCAGATGATCTTTCCCGCCAGCGGACCGGCATAACCGCTCTTGGGCATGGGCGTAATCGTGGAAGCCACCAGCGGCGGCGCCGGACGTGCATTGGTTTGCGCCGGCGGGATCGGAGACGGTCTTGGAGGAGGCTCGCTGGCCGGCGGGCGCAAGCGCGGATCAACGGAGGGAATCTGCACGGGAGGCGCTACCTGCGCGATCGCGCGGGAGGGGATTTCGGGTGCCTTCGGCAGCTCTTTGGGAGCAGCCGCGGGCTTCGGCTTCGGTACCTCGGCAAGACGTTGCCTCGTCTTCAATTCCGAGATCTGCTGCTGTTGTTGAGCAAGATCTTCCATCGTAAGACGGAGCTTTTCGCTTCGATTGGCGGCCTCGAGCAGCTCGCGGCGGGCCGCTTCGGTTTCCTGTTCCGCCTCGGCATTTTGTCTCTGCGCTTCCTGCAGTTCCGGCGATGGCTTTCCGATATCGGGATGCACGAGGTAGGTGGCTGCCTCCTGCTGGAGGCGTCCCCAGGAGAGCTTCGTCCGTAACCGGATGTCCACCCTGCCGGTAAGCGGCTTGTAATAATATTTGGGATCGTTTCGCCGCTCTGGAGTGACCGGCAGCTCCACTCGATTGGCGCCATCGGTAATGAATAACGTCGCTTGGCCGTCCCGCAGTGCCGGGTTCGCCGGATCCCACTGAATTATGAGCTCGCCTTCGGAGGGAATAATGCGTAGCCCGAGGGTAGCCGGCGGTTGGCGTAAAACGACTAGGCTGGCGGCGCCGGAGCCGATGACTAACAGGGCGCAAAAGAGCAACACACGACTTGCGGCGCGGCGCAAAACGGAGGGCTGGCAGGGTTCCGGGGGGGGCGCCTGGGCCTCCGGTTCCACTTCAGGAACGCGCTCGTCTTTGAGCCGGCCATCCTCGGTGAGTTCCCAGGGTGAAGGACGCCGCAATCCGTTCGATCCCCGCGGGGAATCCGCCACAAATTCGTGGTAGCTCTGATCGGTGCGGATGAAACCGTCCGTTTCGCGAAAGAAAAATCCAATCCGCACCGGTTCCAGATCGCTGGGATGAATCACCATCGCCACTTGCCAGGGCTCAGGAAAATGGCGATCGTAGATCTCCACATCGGCTTCCGACAGAAAGATTTCACTGCGGGTATGCGAGTGATACCAGCCCACGGCCTCCATTCCCCGGAGATCGGGATCGGAAGCGATACTGTCCAGCAGCACAGTCAACCGCTGCTCGTCGGATTTGGATAGTACAAAGCTGGGGCGAGGAGGCGTGACCTCGATGGGCCGGAACGCAAGGATTCGGATCGTGTCGCCTTCCCGATGCCCTAACAGGACACCGCCCACTTCATAACCCCCTGCGAGGTAGGTATCGAAAGCGTCTACGACCTTGACCAGGATCTCATTCAGGACCACGCGGGAATATTCGATGACCGGAGTGAGCCCCGGCACATTCCAGATGCCCGCATCGACCCGGTTCTGCGCCGGCATCATAGGCGTACTCTGAAAAGGTAACATACTTGAACGCCGGGGGTCTTCCCGTGGGCAACGCAGCGGTGGAGTGGTGTTGACGATTCGCACCGACTACGTTACGATAATTGTGCGGGGTGGAGCAGTCTGGTAGCTCGTTGGGCTCATAACCCAAAGGTCGAAGGTTCAAATCCTTCCCCCGCAACCAACAAAACAAAGAACTTCGGCTCTCGGGCTCTCGGCCATTCATGGGGGCAGACCTGCCGCCGAACTGATCTGAATCCTACAATACCTTATCCAACTATCTTTATCCTCACTGGATCGTCTTCCTTCGTTTTTCAGCCTGGGATAGGGGTCCAGCAATGGAAAGCGGATGAACGCGCAACACGGCGACTCGTCTCCGCGATGTTGACTTGGTCAGGGATGGCTGGAATGGCCGGCAATTCCAGGGGAGACGTTCGGAGTTATTTGTTGCCTCCAGATCGGAAGCCCTTCACCTTTTCCTGCAAAGTTTCCAGGGAAAACTCCAGGGAACGGCAAAAATCGATGATGACCCGTTCCTTAGCGGCGAGTCGAGCAGCGACAGCCGGAATCTGAGCGGCGATCTCCGGGGGCACGGAGAGGACGCCATGACAATCGGCGTAAAGTAAATCACCGGTTCGAACCGGCAAGCCGAAGATCTCGATGGGAGTGCCGAAATCCACCATATGAATGTATGCATGGGACACGGCGACGTGGGATGCAAAAGATCGGAAAGTTCATCTCTTCCAAGGCCGGTAAATCGCGTACGGAGCCGTTGGTGATAAGGCCAACGCAGTTGAGGGCCTGGAGAATAACCCCGTGCACTTCGCCGGCAACGGCCCCGGTGCCCGGTACCGGATCCACGTCTTCCAAAACAACGATCCTCGGGGGCAGGCACTTCTGAAGGAAATTCCACCAATCGGTCCGATCGTAGTAAGCATGGCCAACCGGGGGTGGATCGGAAGACTTAACTCGCGCGGTAACGGCGTATCCAAGCACTTTTGAACCGCGCCCAATCAAGCATCGCAAGCCGGAACGAGTATAACCCTCGTTTCTCATTCGCACGCGAAATGCCTCGATGGCATTGGCGATGGCGCAGGTGTCGAATCGTAGAAACGCACTCCTGATTTCAGGGGAGAGAGGCAGGTGAGGAGAAGAGTGCGCGGGAGAGGGGCCTGCGTTGAGGAGGTCTCCGGCCGGTGAATTGTGTTCCGGGCTATCCATGATGTTCCGGGTAATTGAACTCTCCTCCACTTTAAGTTATTCCACGCGCTACGGAAATACAACGAACGGAGACGGGTGCGCGTCTCAAAAGTGAAGATCAGCTGGTTTTCTTTTTTTAGGGGCAAATTACCTAGCGTATATGATACGCTAGGACAGGAGGCCCTTTCTGACAACAAAACCCACCTCTCTGGAATCGCTCCAACAGCGGCGTTCC
>DATLCW010000346.1:0-49408 GCA_035526195.1 Bryobacteraceae bacterium | reverse complement strand
AAAGGGCCTCCTGTCCTAGCGTATCATATACGCTAGGTAATTTGCCCCTAAAAAAAGAAAACCAGCTGATCTTCACTTTCGAGACGCGCACCCCGTCCCGCAGCGCAAACCCCGGTCAACTTTGCGATGGTAGAGGGTAGCGTTAATGAGGATCATTTCCCTTCCTGATGTCGCGGGTGAGGCGCGGTGAAACTGCGGCGTTCGGAATGGATCCTGATGACGTACTTCACTTATTGCATCCTGTGCAGCATGGTGCTGCCGGTGCGGGCGGATATTCGCCTGGTGA
The DNA here is from genome assembly GCA_035526195.1 of Bryobacteraceae bacterium. Classification (GTDB taxonomy): domain Bacteria; phylum Acidobacteriota; class Terriglobia; order Bryobacterales; family Bryobacteraceae; genus CADEFT01. The sequence continues at coordinate 49,122 of DATLCW010000346.1, read as the reverse complement.
CGCTGGCGCTAAATTCCCTGGTGATGGGCGGCGTGGTGCTGCTTGCCTGGACCGAAGGGCTGCGGCACAACATGGTGCTGGGTGTAATGCGGGACTGGTATCCACTCTCGCTGATGCTGCTCGCCTACCGGGAAATGGGTTGGTTCGCTCCCCGGTCGCACGACTTTCACCTCGAGCGCGCCTGGATCGTGTGGGACCGCATGCTGTTAAACGACTGGGGCCTGCGGCGGGCGATTGAATCGCTGGGGGCGGGGGTGCCGGCCATTCTCGAAATGTCCTATTCCCTCGTGTATGCCATCGCCCCTTTTTGCATGGCCTGGTTATATGCGCGCCGCAAACCGGAGCGCATGGACGCATTCCTAACTACCTTTCTGACCGGCATCTTTCTGTCGTATGCGCTCTTTCCGTTCTTCCCGTCGGAGCCTCCGCGGGCGGTGTTTCCGAATGAGGACCAGCCGGGAGTGATGTCCGTGTTCCGGCGCTTTAACTTAGGCCTGGTGAGCGATTATGGAATCCATCTGAGCGTATTTCCGAGTGCCCATTGTTCCGGTTCGCTGTCGGCGGCGCTGGGGATGCGGGAGATCCTGCCGGAAGAACCCTGGGTGTGGCGCTGTCTGCTGGCGCTGGCAATCAGCATCGCCATCGTTACGGTTTATGGGCGTTATCATTACGCGGTGGATGCGGCGGCAGGGATCGGAATCGCCATGCTCGCCTGGATGGTGGCGAAGAGAATTACAAAGGCCGTGCAATAATCGGGATCTGATGGATGTTAATATTTCCGCCGCAATCGTCAATGTTTGCCTGCTTTGCATTCTCACCGTACCTCACGAGTTCGCGCATGCATGGGTGGCGTCGAAACTTGGCGACGACACGCCTGAGCAGGAAGGCCGTCTTACGCTCTACCCGCCCGCGCACATCGACCTGTTCGGTACGGTGATCCTGCCCGCTCTTACCACTCTCCTTGGCGCGGGGCTCATCGGCTGGGGCCGGCCGGTCAATACCAATCCGTCCAAACTCCGCTACGGATTAAACGGACTGGCGCTGGTGGCGATGGCGGGACCGGCGAGCAATATTCTGCTCGCTGTTTTGTTCGCCGCAGTCTTCACCTACACGCGCACCATTCAGCCGGACCTGAGCGACTTCGCCGCCCGCGCCGCCACTCTCAGCGTGTTTCTGGCGCTGTTCAATATGCTTCCCGTACCGCCGCTCGATGGATCGAAGCTGCTGATTGCCGCGCGGTTCCCCGTGGTGGTGTATCAGGAACTCGCGCGCTTCGGCTTTCTGCTGCTGATTCTGGCGATGTCTCTGACTTCTCTTGGCGTTTATCTATCGCACTGGAGCTTTCAGGTGAGCCGGTTCATCTTCAGCATCTTTTAACGATTTGCGCCGGGCGGGCGCAAAGTTTGCCGGCTCAAGTAGGCCAGCAGATCCGTCAATTCCTCGCGAGTGATTTTCCTGCCGTAGTCCAAGGGCATATAGGTCGCGATCGATACTTTCAAATCCGTGAGCTCGTCTGTTTTCAGAAGATAGAGCTTGCCATCCCGGGAAGCGATCTGCACATCGTAGTTGCTGTAATTACGGGCGATTCCTTCCAGGGAGCGGCCGTCCTTCAACTTCGCTTCCACCTTCTGATAGCCGTAGGAAATGCGCTCGCCCGGCTTGATGATGGATTCGCGAAGGTATTCGTAGCTGCGCGTGCCCCCGGCATTGGAAAGGTCGGGTCCCAAGGCGCCGCCATGGCCGGAGATGGCATGGCAGTTCCCGCAGCCGTTGGCGGCGTAAACCCGCTCTCCCCTGGCGGCATCGCCGGGAAAGATGGTCTCGGCCGCCGGTGCGCCCAATGCGCGAACAAACGCCACCAACTCCCAGACGCGCTCATCGGGCACATTTGTGCCGGGCATATCCGTTCCCGGCACACCCTTGCGAATCGTCTGGAACATCTGCGCATCGGAAGAGCGCCGGATGAGCTTGCCATCGCGCAGATTCGGGCCGCGCCCGCCTTCGCCGGCGGCTCCATGGCACCCTCCGCAGGAGCCTGTAAACAGCTTGCGGCCGGCTTCGATGGCTTGCGGATCGCGGGCCACCGGATTCTCCGGCTCATCGCGGCGGATTTGCGCGCTGAGAGGAAAGGCGGCGATCACGAGAACAAGAACAAAGCGCATTGTTTGAAACAACTTCAGATGAGCTTGTATTTTCCCGGAACCGGAATCGGCGTCCGTTCCACCTTCACGTCATATCCGAATTCCTTCGGCTGCAGATCGAGCTTTGAATTCATAATGCGCTCCCAGGTAACTTCTTCGCCGGAGTAAGCGGCTTCCCGGGCCATGATACAGGTCATGGTGCTTTCCGCCACCGTCATGGCGTGGTTGATGTAGGGACCATCGCCGCGAATGGAATTGATCAGGGCGGTATGCTCATGCTCGTAAGGGTTGCCGCTCACAGGGCGCGCGCCGCGCAGCGACTTGCTGTCCCAGCGGCCCTTGGAGCCGACGATCTCTTCGCTGATGTTTGTATAGAGTTTGGCTGGATACTGCCGGCAATAGCTGGACATGTGGACACCGTTGGCGTACTCGAAGTCGGCCGAAAGATGATCGTAGATGTTCCCGTAGAGCTCCTCGTTAGGACGCCACGCGCGCCCGCCGCTGGCCCACACTTTGACCGGATGGGTTCCCATGACCCAATTGCACACATCAATATTGTGCAGATGCTGCTCCACCACCTGGTCCCCGCAAATCCACACGTAGGAATACCAGTTGCGATGCTCCCAGGTCATATCGCCCCACTTGGGATCGCGCTCCTTCTGTTGCAGTACGGGCGTGCCGACCCAGTACGCATAGAGTCCCGTGACATCGCCAAAGCCGCCGCTTTTGAACTTGTCCACGACTTCGACATATTCCTTTTGAAAGCGGCGCTGGGCTCCCGATACGACGGTCAGCTTCAGTTCCTCGGACTTTTTGGCCGCAGCAATAAAACGCCGAACGCCCACGGGATCGGTACCGAACGGCTTCTCGCAGAACACATGCTTTTTGGCTTCCACCGCCGCTTCGAAATGCATCGGGCGGTAGCCGGGAGGCGTGGCGAGCATAACGATATCGATATCGGAATTCACCAGCTTCTTGTAAGCTTCGAACCCCATGAAGCGATGTTCGCCGTCCACTTTGATGCGGTCGCCAAACTGCGGAAACTGCTCCTTCATCCATTTCAGGTTGCCTTCGAGCTTGTCCTCGAAAATGTCGGCCATGGCCACCAGCTCCACGTTTTGGGAGCCCTTCATCAGGTCGATCACGGCCTGGCGCCCGCGGCCGCCGCAGCCGACGAGACCAGCCTTCAATCTGGTTTTCACCTGTCCCCGGGCCACTTCCGGACGGACGATCTGGAAGGCGGATAGGCCCGCCGTCGCTCCGGTGGAGGAGCGGATGAAGGATCTGCGGGAGAGGCTGTCTTTGGGTTCCATGAATATTCCTTTAGTACGACGCCTTCATTCTATATCGTGGGTGGCCCGCATGTGAATCCGGGACCGGCGCGGCGTATTTGCTACCATGAACGTATGACATTGGACGAGCTCCAAAGGGAGTATGTTTCGCTCCGCCAGCAGGCAGACGCTGTGCGGAGCTATCTTTGACGCGCCTGCCAAACGTAAACAATTTGACGCCTTAGAGAAGCAGGTTACCGCGCCCGACTTCTGGAATCAGCCCGAGCTGAGCCAGAAGGTGATGCAGGATCGTAAGAAGCTGGAGCAGGCTTTGAACGATGAAGCGCAGATCGGCGCCATGACCAGCGACATCGGCACGCTCTTTGAGCTGGGCGTGGAGGGCGAAGATGTGGCGCGCGATATCGAGCGCGAGATGAAGGCGCTGGCCGCGCGGCTGAGCAGCCTCGAAACCGCCATGCTGCTGAGCGGAGAGCATGACGCCCGCAGCGCCATCGTCACCATCCATCCCGGCGCCGGCGGTACGGAAAGCCAGGATTGGGCGGAGATGCTGCTGCGCATGTATCTGCGCTGGACGGAACGGGTGGGCTTTCACTCCGAAATCACCGACCGGTTGGAAGGGGAAGGCGCGGGCATCAAATCAGCCACTTTCGAGGTGAACGGCGAGAATGCTTACGGACTGCTGCAGGGCGAAGTCGGTGTGCACCGGCTGGTGCGAATTTCACCCTTCGATGCCAATGCGCGGCGCCATACCTCCTTCGCATCGGTTTATGTGATTCCCCAGATCGACGATGAGATCAAGATCGACATCAAGCCGGAAGACATCCGCGTAGATACGTTCCGTGCGAGCGGGGCGGGGGGCCAGCACGTGAACCGCACAGACTCGGCCATTCGCATGACACATATTCCGACGAATATCGTCGTGCAGTGCCAGGCCGAGCGGTCTCAGCACAAAAATCGCGCCAGTGCGCTGAAACAGCTTCGCGCGCGCCTGTTCGAGCATGAGTTGCAGAAGCGCCGTGCGGAAGAGAAGAAGATTGAGGACGCCAAGCTCGGCATCAACTTCGGCAGCCAGATTCGCAGCTATGTGCTGGCTCCTTACCGGATGATCAAGGATCACCGGACGAAACTGGCCATCGGCGACGTGGACCGCGTCCTCGATGGCGATCTCGAAGACCTCATGCACGCGTACCTGGTATGGCTGAAGACAGGCAAGACTGCCGGCGATGCCAAAGACGATATTGACTAATGCCGCCGCCCTCCTCCGGGAGGGGGGCCTGGTGGCGCTGCCTACGGAGACTGTCTACGGTTTGGGCGCGAACGCCCTGGATCCGGCGGCAGTGGCACGCATTTATCAGGTCAAGGGGCGGCCCGGCACCAGTCCACTGATTGTCCATGTGGCGACGATCGCGATGGCCCGCGAACTGGTGAGGGAATGGAGCGAGGAAGCCGATCTGCTGGCGCGGCGTTACTGGCCGGGACCGCTGACGCTGGTGGTTCCGAAGCATCCGCGGGTGCCGGACATCGTCACATCGGGTCTGGATACGGTGGGAGTGCGTATGCCGGCGCACCCGGTGACCCTCGAGCTAATCCGGCTTGCGGGAGTGCCGGTGGCGGCTCCCAGCGCGAACCGGTTTCAGGAGTTATCGCCTACCACCGCCCAACACGTGCGCGACTCGCTGGGCGATGAGGTGGATCTGATCGTGGACGGAGGGCCGTGCGAAGTGGGGATTGAATCCGCCGTTCTGGCGCTCTCGCATACGGGGCCCATGCTACTGCGGCCGGGCATGATCTCGCGCCAGGAATTGGAGCTGGCGCTGGGACGGGACATCGCCGAAGCGGGAGCAGTGCAGGGGGCGCATCCCTCGCCTGGAATGGGGGAACGGCACTATAGTCCGCGAACGCCAGTGGCGCTGGTAAGCGGCGGCGCGCTACCTTCGGGACGCGGAGCCTATTTATGGTGGCGAACGGAAGCGGCGGCAGAATGGGCAATAAGAATGCCGGGAGAGCCGGGCGCCTATGCCCGCGCGCTGTACGGGGAACTGCATCGCGCCGACGAGGCGGGGCTGGAATGGATCGCGGTTGAGGCGCTGCCGGATGGTCCGGAATGGGCGGGAGTGAGCGACCGTTTGAAGCGGGCATCGGCACCCAAAACTTTCTCTTGACCTTTTAGAGGATTCGTACTAAATAATTAGTATGAGGTCTGCGTCGTCCACTCTCACCGAGCAGGAGCTCGAAATCATGAAGATCATCTGGGACCGTAGGCAATCCTCGGTTCGCGATGTCTATGAGACCCTGCTCGAACATCGAAAGGTGGCATACACCACGGTGATGACGATGATGAACATCCTCGAGCAGAAAGGGCACCTGAAGAAGAACGCGGCCGGCAAGGCCTATCAATATTCGCCCACGCGTCCTAAAAGCCAGGTGATCAAATCGATGGTGAGGGAGTTTGTCGAGCGCGTCTTCAACGGTTCGGCCGAACCGCTGATCGTCCACCTGGTGGAGGAGAAGCACCTATCGGATGCGGAAATCAAAGAGATAGAAAGAATGCTGCGGCAGCGGAGAAAGCCATGAACCTGGGCAACCTGCTCGTCTGGTCTCTGCAAACCTGTTTGGTCGTGGCCACCGGGGCTGTCATCGCAAAATTGCTCCCCCCGGCTCCGCGTCTCCGCTTGATGCATTGGCAACTGCTGCTGGCCGCATGTCTCGTGCTGCCGCTGGTGCAGCGGTGGCAGCCCGCGGACATTTCCGGCTCACTGGTGACGGTGGGTTCGGCCGTGATTGTCGCCCGGCCTGACGGGCGCTCGAATTGGAGCATTCCCTGGACCAGCGTGCTTGTGGCGGTGTTGGCCTCGGGAAGCGCCCTTTTTCTGACGCGTCTGGGATTGGGCGCCATACGTATCCGCCTATACCGGCTGCGCTCCAGTCCTTTGCCGCTTCCGGGCATGGAGGCCGAATTCCGCATATCGGCAGAGGTGAGCGGACCGGTCACGTTCGGCTGGCGGAAACCGGTGGTCCTGCTGCCGGAGTATTACCTGGAGCTGCCGGCGGATTTGCAACATGCGATCCGTGAGCACGAATTGACGCACGTGCGCCGCAAGGATTGGCTGTGCGCCATCGGCGAGGAAATTGTCCGTGCGGCGCTGTGGTTTCACCCCGCGATCTGGTTCGTTCTCAGCCGCATCCAACTGGCAAGGGAACAGGTGGTGGACCAGGAAGTGGTAAGCTCCACCGGCAATCGGGAAAGGTATCTGGAAGCATTGCTGGCTATCGCGGGATTGAAATCGCGTATCGACTTTGTGCCCGCGCCCCTGTTTCTCCGCAAACGCCATCTCTCCGAGCGGGTGGCAACCATTCTCAACGAGGTAACTCAAATGAATCAAAAACGGATGTTGCTCTCGCTGGCACTGAGCTCAGCGGCAATCGCTTTCACCGGCGCCATCGCGGCCACCGTCCTGCCTCTGCGTGCCGCGGCACAGACAACCATTGCGAATATACAGGCGCAGGCCAAGTCCGGTCCCCGGATTGTATATCAGGTAGCGGCGCAATATCCGCCCGATGCCAAGCTGCGGCGCATCGAGGGCCGCGTCGTAGTGGAGGTTCAGGTGAATACGCGCGGGCTGGTGTCGGATGCGCGGGTGGTGTCGGGTCCTGATGAGCTGCGGCGGGCGGCGCTACAGGCCGTGCTGCAATGGGAGTTCGAAGCGGATGACCGGCCGGCGCGAGCGGAAGTGGAATTGGATTTCCACCTGGCCGGCACCGGCGTTGCGCCGGAACAGGAACGGCTTGGCGTTCTGCGCCGCATCGAGTTTTTAGACGTGCCAAATTACCTGCGAGCACGCATCGTCACGCGCATTCCCGTGAAGGAGGGCGAATCTCTCACCGAGGATGCGCCCCAGGAAATCGGCCGCGCCATCGCCGAAGTGGACTCCCGCCTGCGTGCGAATTTCACCGCCGACGGCGTCCTGCAGGTGAGCATGGCGCCGCTGCTCATACGAGTGGGGGGCAACGCACAAGCCATGAAGATCGTGAAGAAAGTGCCTCCTCTATACCCTCCCCTGGCCAAGCAAGCCCGTCTTCAGGGGACCGTTCGCTTCATGGTGGAAATCACCAAAGAGGGCAAGGTGCAGAACGTCGTGCTGGTCAGCGGGCATCCGCTGCTGGTTCCCTCCTCGCAGGAGGCGATACGCCAGTGGGAGTACACGCCCACATTGCTCAACGGAGAACCGGTGGCTGTGGTCACCCAGGTGGACATCAACTTCACGCTCAGTGAATAGACGCGCTTCGTGGTAGCGTCTCTCTATGAGATGGCTTGCCCTGTTCTGGATGACCGCGGCGGTTGCATTTGCGGATGCCTCGCATACAGCGGCCGGGGCAGCGCGGAAATGGCGCGAGCCCAGGGAGCGGGCGATCGTCGATGAGTTCATCGGTCTTCTGAGCCTTCCCAATGTCGCCCGGAACCTCGACGATATGCGGCGCAATGCGGCGTATATCCGCCAAATGATGGACCGCCGGGGTATTCGAAATGAGCTGCTGGAGGCGCCCAACGCCCCGCCCGCGATCTACGGGGAAATCCTTACGCCGGGCGCCGCTCAGACCATCCTGTTCTACGCGCACTATGACGGCCAGCCGGTCGAGCCCTCGGAATGGCAGAACTCGAGTCCGTTCCGTCCGGTGCTCCGTACTGCTTCCATTGAAAACGGCGGCAGGATCATTCCGCTGCCCGCAAAAACATTTGATCCCGAGGCGCGGATATATGCGCGGTCCAGCGGGGATGACAAAGCTCCGATCGTTTCGCTGCTCACGGCGGTGGATGCGATCCGCGCCGCCCGGCTGCCATTGAAGTCGAACATCCGGTTTTTCTTCGATGGGGAAGAAGAAGCGGGCTCGCCGCATTTGAAGCGCATCCTCGAGAAATACAAAGCGAAGCTGGGGGCCGATGTCTGGATCTTTTGCGATGGGCCGGTGCACCCGACGCGAAAACAATTGCTCGCCTTCGGGGCGCGTGGCACGACGGGGCTGAACCTTACGATCTATGGACCGGTCCGGGAGCTCCACAGCGGTCATTACGGCAATTGGGCGCCGAATCCGGCAGCGATGCTGGCGCGGATCGTGGCCTCCATGCGCGACGATGAGGGCCGCATTCTCATTCCCGGCTTTTACGATGATGTGGAGCCGCTCAGCGAAGCGGACAGGCGCGCGCTGGCGGCAGTACCGAACATGGAAGAGGAGCTGCGCAAAGAGCTGGGGCTGGCCCGTACCGAGGGCAACGGCTTGCGCCTGGAGGAGCTGATCACGCTGCCCGCTTTGAATATTCGCGGACTTTCCGCTGCCGGCGTTGGAGCGCAATCGCGCAATGTGATTCCTTCCTCGGCCACGGCTTCCATCGATTTGCGGCTGGTGAGCGGCATGGACCACCAACGGGCATCGGTAAAAGTGATCGCGCACGTCCAGAAACAGGGCTATCGCATCGTGTACAAAGAACCGGATGAGGCGATGCGGCTGCGCCATCCCAAGATCTGCCTGGTGAGCCAAAGCGGCGGCTATAATGCTGTGCGGGCGCCGATGGATTCTCCTATTTCAAAGAAGATTATCGAGGCGGTGCGGTCGGCGCGCGGCGAGGTGATTCTGATGCCTACGATGGGCGGCAGCCTCCCCATTGCTCCCGTTTCGGAGGTGTTGAAGGCGCCGGTGATCCTGGTGCCGATGGCGAATCACGACAACAATCAACACGCGCACAACGAGAACATCCGCATTCAGAATCTGTGGGATGGGATAGAAATGATGGCGGCTTTACTGGCGCTCGAATGAGCGCGGTATCCTGATTCACATGTTTGGAAAAGCCATCGCCTCGCTATTACTGGTGTTTTCCGCATGGCTGGCGTTTAGCCAGGAAGCACCGCAGACGCCGCCGGATACAAAGGCAAAGTCCAAGAAAGGGCTCCCTCTGAAGCCGGAACGGAAGATCGAATTCCGTACCGATGAAGGCACCTGGATGTCGCTCGACATCTCTCCGGATGGAAAGACGATCGTATTCGATCTGGCGGGCGATATTTACTCCATTCCCAGTACGGGCGGGGAAGGGAAGCTGCTGCTGGGCGGTATGGCGTTTGAATCGCAGCCGCGCTTTTCGCCCGACGGCAAGCATGTGGCGTTTATCAGCGACCGCGAAGGGTCAGATAATTTGTGGATCGCCGAAGCCGACGGTTCAAAGCCCAGGCAGTTGACGCGGGACAATCAGGGCTCCTATCTTTCTCCTTCGTGGACGCCCGATGGCGAGTACGTACTGGTTTCGCGCCGTGTTCCGTCGCCGGGAGCGGCGGCGAGTTTGCACGAAATATGGATGTACAACATCCGTGGCGGAGCGGGAGTCCAGGTCACGCGAAGCCGTACCCAACCGGCCCCCGCGGGTCCGCCTGCCCCCGGCGCGCCGCCTTCGATGCGGCGCGACCTGGGAGTAGTTGCTTCCCGGGATGGACGCTTCTTCTACTACGCGCGGCGGATGGGAGATTTCAGCTACAACATGAATTTGCCCGCATGGCAGATTGTACGTCGCGATCGCACCACCGGCGATGAAGACACGGTGACCTATGAAAGCGGCAGCGCCTTTCGTCCACTTCTGTCTCCGGATGGCAAATCGCTGGCCTACATCACGCGCCGGGAGACGGACACCGTTCTGCGCCTTCGGGATCTGAACACGGGCGAGGATCGCACGATAAAGCGCGCCATCCAGCGCGACGATCAGGAATCGCGGGCGGCGCAGGATGTGTATCCGGGCTATGCGTTCACTCCGGACGGCTCCGGCATTGTGATCTCTTACGGAGGGAAGATTCACCGGCTGCGTCTCTCCGATCTGGAGGACGCGATCGTCCCCTTTACGGTGAAGGTATCCCTCGACACGGGTCCGCGGTTATATTTTCCCGATCGCGTGGATGATTCTCCCTCGTTTCGGGCGCGCCTGATCCAGCAGCCTTCGTTGTCTCCGGATAAAAAGCGAATCGCATTCAGTTGCATGACCCGCCTCTACCTCGCAGACGCAAGCGGTGGCTCTCCGCGGCGAGTGACGTTGCCGGGTGCGCGGGAATACCAGCCGGCCTGGTCGCCGGACGGCAAATGGATCGCGTACACGACATGGTCCGGAGAGGGCGGCCACATCTGGAAGATCCCCAGCGATGGCAACGGCCCGCCGCAACAGCTCACGCGCTTCCCTGCCTTCTACAACGAGCCGGTGTGGTCCCCGGACAGTGAGCGAATCGTCTGTTTGCGCTCCAGCCGCCGGCTGCGCCAGGAGACTGGCTCATCCGGTTTCGGTGGCGTGAGCGATCTCATCTGGATCCCTTCCAACGGCGGGGATGCGCAATTGATCGTACCGTCGCGGGGGCTGGGACGGCCGCACTTCGCAAAGGATTCGCAGCGCGTTTACGTGAACTCGAGTGCCGGGCTCATCTCGCTGCGATTCGATGGCACCGACCGCCGCACCCATTTACGGGTGGTGGGCCGCAGCCAGGGCCCGCAGCCGATTACCGCCAGCGACGTCCGGATCCATCCGGAAGGTAAGTTCGCGATTGCACTGATCAACCACCAACTTTACCTGGTGATGGTGCCGACGCCGGGCGGCGACGCGCCTTCCGTGAATATTAATACCCCCTCGGTGCCGGTGAAGAAGCTCACCGACCTGGGAGCGGATTCCATCAGTTGGGCGGACGGGGGCAACACCATCACCTGGGCGGTCGGCTCGACATTCTTCCGTCAGCTGCTCAGCTCGGTTACGTTTGAAACTCCGGCTCCCGATCCTGCGAATCCGGAGAACCGGACGCCTCCTCCCGCGGTCCGTAACACGGGATTCACGGAGCTCGAAGTGATTGTGAATGTCGAGCGGCCCAAGCCTTCCGGAACGATTGTGCTGCGCGGGGCCAGAGCCATCACCATGCGCGGAAATGAAGTGATTGCCGACGCCGATGTCGTAATTACGAACAACCGTATCGCGGCGGTGGGCAAGCGGGGCTCGGCGGCGATACCCGCGGGAGCGAAGATCGAGGACGTCCGTGGCGCGTCCATCATGCCGGGAATTGTGGATGTTCACGCCCATTGGTTCGAGATCAAGCGAGGAGTGCTCGATCTGGAAGGATGGCCCTACCTGGCGAACCTCGCTTTCGGGGTGACCACCGGGCGCGATCCGCAAACCGGGACCAATGATGCATTCGCCTATCAGGATCTGCTGGACGCCGGAGAAATGATCGGGCCGCGCGCGTATTCCACGGGCCCTGGAGTCTTTGCGGCGACGGACTTCCAGTCGTTGGACGATGCCATGAAGACGGTGGCGCGCTACCGGCGCTACTATCGCACGCACACCTTGAAATCCTACGCCGTGGGAAATCGAAAACAGCGCCAGTGGATGGTGGAAGCGTGCAAAGAGCACCGCATGATGCCGACGACGGAAGGCGCCCTGGATATGAAGCTCGACTTCACTCACGCCATCGACGGCTTTTCCGGCAATGAGCATTCGCTGCCGATTATCGGGCTATATAAAGATGTGGTGGAAGTCTTCGCCAAGTCGGGGATCTTCTACACCCCCACGCTTCTGGTGGCGTACGGCGGTCCGTGGGCGGAGAATTATTTCTATGAGACCACGGAGGTTTATAACGATCCGAAGCTGAGGCGCTTTATCGCCCCCGATGTGCTTTATCAGAAAGCAGCCCGGCGGCCGTGGTTCCGCAAAGAGGAGCACGTGTTCCCGAAGCTGGCCGCGGAGGCGGCGAAAGTCGTGCGCGCGGGCGGACGGGTGCAAGTGGGCGGCCACGGGCAACTGCAGGGTATCCAGTGCCATTGGGAGATGTGGGCTTTGGCTTCCGGCGGTTTAACCAATCTGGAAGTGTTGCGGGCAGCTACTTTGCATGGGGCCGAGGCGCTCGGCTTTGCGCAGGACCTGGGCAGTATCGAACCCGGTAAAATGGCCGACTTATTGGTTCTCAATAAAGATCCGCTGGTGGACATCCGGAATACGAACACGATCCGGATGGTAATGAAGAACGGCGAGTTGTACAACGCCGATACGCTGCAGAAAATGTGGCCAAAGCCACAGCCGGCGCCTGAGCTTTGGTGGCACAAACAATAGCAGGGTTGATCCCGCTGTTACAATATAGGTTCCACCATGAAACTGGGGCGCGGTGTTGGCTTCGGTGTTGGAGTTTCGTTCTGCGTCCTCGCGGGGGTGCGCGCCGGTGCCGCAGACGCGGTTCAGCAGGATCGCGTCCGGGTTGCCATGCGCGATGGGATCAAGCTGGCGGCCGACGTCTACTATGTGCCGGGACCGGGCAAGCTCCCGGTGATTCTCGTCCGGACACCTTATAACAAAGGGAAAAAACTTTCGCGGGGGCACCGCGCCTTCGTGGATGCCGGCTACGCCGTGGTAATTCAGGATGTACGCGGACGCTACGAATCGGATGGCAACTTCGACCCGCTGCATCAGGAATACCGCGACGGCGATGATACGTTGAGCTGGATTGCGAAGCAGCCATGGTCTAACGGCAAGGTGGGGATGATTGGCGGATCCTACGTGGGAATCGTTCAGTGGAAGGCGGCTTTAACCGGCAACCCGGCCTTGAAGGCCATTTTTCCGGTGGTCTCCGGATACGACGACTATCGCGACCGCTTCTATTCCACCGGCGGTGCGATGAAAGCGGGCAACCGGCTGTTGTGGATTTCGGGAAACATGAAGGCGCCGGGGTTCACTCCTCCGAAGTTCGATCTGTTTGTGCGATCCCTGCCGATCAAGGATGCCGACCGCGCGGCGACGGGCCATACGATTCGCATGTATCAGAATGCGATGGAGCATCCTACCTATGACAGCTTCTGGAAATCGATCTCCACGCGGGAGCACATTGCCGACGTAAAGGTTCCCGTATTCAGCGCCGGCGGCTGGTATGACAATTTCGTGCAAAGCGATCTGGAGGCCTTCTCAGCGCTGAGGAAACTGGGGCGTGACGCACATACGCTGATCGGCCCCTGGGCGCACAACATGTCGGTTCCCTTCGATGGGTTCAGCTTCGGGCCGGACGCGAGCGCCCCTATCCTGCGGCTCCAGCTGGATTGGTTTGATCACCATCTGAAAGGCGGCGGCGCGAGGGCACAGTTCGCGCCGCTGCGGATCTTCGTGATGGGCCGCAACAAATGGCGGGATGAGCGGGAGTGGCCGCTGGCGAGGGCGTTGCCTACCCCCTACTATTTATCGAAAGGAACGCTGCACACAAGAGCGCCCCGCCGTCATCATACGGACAAATTCAGTTACAACCCGGCCGACCCCGTTCCCACTCACGGCGGGAACACCTGCTGCAATCCGAAAATCTTCGCCTGGGGCCCGATGGATCAAAGGAACGTGGAAAAGCGCAAGGATGTTCTGGTTTATACAGGACCGGAGTTGAAGCAGGACACGGAAGTTACCGGTCCCATCAAGGTGGTCTTATATGTGTCGACATCGGCCAGAGACACAGATTTTACGGCCAAACTGGTGGATGTGCATCCGGACGGGCGCGCTATTAACCTGACGGATGGCATCCTGCGATTACGCTACCGCGAAGGACTGGAGACAGCGGTGCTGGCCGAGCCCGGCAAGACTTACGGCGTAACGATTGATGCCGGCGTCACGAGCAATGTGTTCCTGGCAGGGCACCGCATCCGGCTGGAGATTTCCTCCAGTAATTTCCCGCGCTTTGACCGCAATTTCAATACGGGCAAAGCAAATAATTTTGAAAGTAAGGGAGTGGTGGCGGAACAGACCATCTATTCCGGCCGCGACGTGGCGTCGCATATCCTGCTGCCGGTCGTGCGTTGAGGTTGCCGGTGCTTCACGAAAAAACTGTGAGAGCGGTTCTCACCCTAACTCCCCAACTCGATTTCCACAGCGCGGGCGATCCGATGGGCAAAGTGTTCCACGCGCCCTGTTTCCGGACCTTCCACCATCACACGCGCCAGCGGCTCGGTGCCCGAGAAGCGCACCAGCACGCGGCCCTCGCCGTCAAAATCGTCCATGGCGGCGCGTATTTCTCTCTGCACCCCTGCGAGGCCGTCCAACGGCCGTTTGTGCTTAATGTGGACATTGACCAGAAGCTGCGGGAGAATCTTCAAACCCGCTGTAAGATCATCCAGATCGCGGCCCGTTTCGCGCATCACCTCAAGAACCCGCAAGGCGGTAAGCATGCCATCGCCGGTGGTGGCGTAACGATGAAAAATCACATGACCGGATTGCTCGCCTCCGAGCGGCGAACCGCGCCGGACCATCTCTTCCAGAACATACTTGTCGCCGACCGCGGTGCGCAACAGGCGGATACCCTGGCTCTGGAGCGCGCCCTCCAGCCCGTAATTTGACATGACCGTCGCCACCACTGTCGGCTGCCCCTCGTTATCGTGGAGCAGGCCCTTCCGCAGGAGCGATTCGGCAGTCAGCAGGAGCATCGCGTCGCCGTCCACGATCTTGCCCGACGCGGAGACAAAGAGGGCACGGTCGGCATCGCCGTCGAAGGCAATGCCGGCGGCAGCCCCAACCGCCAGCACTTTTGCCTGAAGGCTCTTCATATGGAGAGCGCCGCAGTGGAAATTGATGTTGCGGCCGTCCGGCGCGCAATGGATATTTACGACCTCGGCGCCCAGCCGGCGGAACAGCTCCGGCGCCAGATGCACGGCCGCACCATTGGCGCAATCCACCACCAGCTTCATGCCCTCCAAACGGTGGGGGAACGTCGATAAAAGCCAATCGACGTAGGCATTGTCCAGGCCCGCATCCACATTCAGAGCCGCCGGCCGCGGTTCGATTTCCCCGGCGAGCAGGGAAAAGATCTGTTCCTCCAGCGCGTCTTCCACCTCGTCAGGCAGTTTGTAGCCCGAATGATCGAACACCTTGATGCCGTTATCGCGGTACGGGTTATGAGAGGCGGAAATCATAACGCCCGCCACAAAGTCCCGGCTACGAGTCAGATAAGCCACGCCCGGAGTGGTGACCAGGCCGGCAAATCGTACTCTCGCGTCCGCTTCCTCGATGCCGCCTGCCACCTGCGAAGCCAGCCAGGGACCGGATTCCCGCGTGTCCATGCCGATCAGAATCTCACTGCCGGGGCCGTGGATGCCCACCGCCCATCGTCCCAGCGCAACGCCTACGGCATGTACTGTGCGGGCATCGAGCGGAAAGTCTCCCGCCACTCCACGGATTCCATCGGTTCCAAATAACTGTCGGGCCAATAGATTCTCCCTGTCTCATTATCGGGCTTTGGGCCCCGGCACGTTAGCTGGAAAAGACGGATCGGGCGCGAGTTTCACTTTCACGGTGATCAGCAGGTCGCTGCGCTCGAGCCTCACCTGAGGATCGCCGGCATACGTGTGTACGTGAAAGACCTGCTCCATCTCGTCACTCAGCTCGATGGGATCGGTCTGCACCCGATCGATGGCGTTCACTCTGCTTTCCGGGCCGACGATCCGCACTTGAGGCGGTACCACTTCCTGGAGCGCGATACGGTGTGCCCCGGGCGCGGGGGCGGCGTAACGCACCATTACAACGGCGTCGCGGGCGGCCCGGGGTTCCAGACGCAGACGGATTTGCGACGGCACGGCGCGGATAAACTTCACGCCCACCGGCAGCTTGACGTTGGCGGGCACAATCGAGATGGTGCGCTCCCCGGGCCTTCGCTCTCCGGCGAGATCCACTACGACGACCGCATTGGCGAGGTTCGCCCCCGACAAGCGGCCGCCTGCTCCCCGGGCTTCAATATAGGCGGAGTCCACCAATTGTGACGAGATTTCGAGGTCTGCCGGCGTATTCCGGTATTGAACGGGAACGGCAAGCGCGGTGGTGGCTTGCGGGTCGCCTACCGTGGCGAGCCACAGCAGCACCGCCACCGCCACCGACAGAAGTTTGAGGGCGAGATTCTCCCGGAGCATGCGCATCATGATTCTTCTGCCCGGCGGAGCTCTTCCGCGCTACGCCTTGCCTTTCGCAGTGGTACTCCGAAGCCCAATGCCTCCGCCACCCGGTCGCGCAGTTCTTCGGGCGTGACATTGGAATCGATCTCCCCCCCCGCGGCCAGGGAGACTTGTCCGGTCTCTTCCGAGACGATCACCGCCAGGCAGTCGGTTTCCTCGGTGACTCCAACGGCCGCGCGGTGACGGGTGCCAAGCTTGCGCGACACCGGATTCATGGTCAAAGGCAGGAAGCAAGCGGCGGCGGCGATGCGGTCTCCCTGGACGATAGCGGCTCCATCGTGCAGTGCGGCCCCTTTTTGAAAGATCGTGAGCAGCAGGTCCCGCGAGATTTGGGCATCCAGAAACACGCCGCTCTCGACGAACGTCCGCAGTCCAATCTCCCGTTCCAGAATTACCAATGCTCCGGTTTTGTCCTGAGCCAGTTGCTGCACGGCGAGCAGTAACTCCTCCAGGGATTCCCGGCGTTGGAGCTGTGAGCCGAAGCCGAAAAAGCCATGGCGCCCAAGGCGTGCCAGCACGCGCCGTATCTCTGACTGAAACATCACGATGATCGCAAAGGCGGTGTAAGGCGCAAGCGTTGCGAGCAAGGTGCGCAGCAACTCCAGTTGCGTCCACACGGCCACCACATAAATCAGGACCAGCACGCCGATGCCAGTGAGGATGTGAGCCGCACGGCGCCCTCTGACTATCAGGATGGCCTGATACACGAGGGCGGCGACCAACAGGATGTCGATCACAGCCGTCAATGTGAGTGAGGGAAGCGACGGCATGGTTAACTCTGAGAAAGATCGCGCTTGGAGCTATGGCCTCTTACACAGGAAACGGATAGCGAACGTTTTCGATTTTTTCGCCGGCGACTTCAATGTTCTTGAGATCGGCCGTGCCCACGCCAAGCGATTCCGCCAGCAGAAGAGTGTTGTCGCAGTTGGTAAACGGGGCCGCTCCGCGCGGCGCTCTGGGGTTATAGCCCATCACGGCGGTCCCCACCGTGTCGGTGGTCACCGGGTTCGTCCCCAGGATCAGTACACCGGGTTGCGCAAGTCCGAGCGTGCTGCGAATCCACGGACCCTCCCCACCGGTCATTGTCTCAATCCCATCGATAAACGAAATGTCGATAGGCCGCGCCGACACCAGTTCCGCGGTGATGCGCGGCATGCGGTACTCCGGGGAACGGCTGGAGGCGGGGTTCAATTCCGGCAGCGCGGAGCCGGCGGGCTGGCGCTTGCCAAAGTGGCAGACCTCCACCCGGCCTTTGGTCGGACTCTCGTTGGGCTCTGCGGAACCGGAATCGTCGCCATAAATCGACGCCGGAGTAATACCGAAAATATTCTTCATAGCCAGCGTAACCCCGCAGGTGCCGTGATTCTTCAGCTTGGCCATCGACATAAAGACGTCCGTTTCCTCGTAGGCGTGATTCAGGTCGTAGGCAGGGAAAATGAGCCCGCCCGACGGCACCTTGAAACGGCAATATTGCCTGCCCTTTCCCAGTGCATTCGTATTTTCAAACTCGATATTAGGCGCGGCGCCCAACAACTGCCGTACATTCCAGCCGGAATCGAGCAGATATTCCTCGAGCGGTCCGGAGGTGGCCCAGGCGCTTTCCACAAAGCGGACGCGCTTGGCTCCGGCACGATGGAGCACGTACGCCATCGCGGCCACGGTCTTCGGATGAGAGTAATGAGTAACGCCAAGAGCCTTTCCCCGGAAACGCAGGCCGGGACTACCCGTAAGGTTCAACTTGACTGTAACCGTTTTATTTCTGACGAGTTTCGCGGCGCCGCCAAGCTGGTCGAACATCCGGGTGAGCGGGGCGGCCAGGTCTTCCGCATAGCTGGAGACCTTGGCAATCGCTACCGGAGCAGTTGGGACCTTGGCGGCAGCGATGGCCGGCACCCCTCCTACCAGGGCAAGCATATCGCGGCGTGTCATGGCACTATCTTAGCTCACCCCGGTGTTTGCCCATCTCACCGGCCTGCCAGGGAAGCCGTGGCTGCGATACAATCGGCTTCCATGAAAACCTCCCGCCGTTTTGCCATCGCTTCCCTGGCCGGGGCCGCACTTTCACCAGGAATCGGACGGTCGGCTCAGAAAGCAACGGCTTTCGCGCTGATCGGCGACCGTTACCACAACTCGGATTATATTCGCACCGCCCTCAGCCGCAACATTGTGAAAGACCTGGGCATCTCCGTCGATTTCTGCGACGAAACAAAGATGCTCACTCTGGATACGCTGCAAGGCTACAAGCTGCTGATCATTTTGCGCGACGGTATGATCTGGCCGGACGGCTATCCGGATGAATCGTCGAACGCCGCCTGGGTGGCCACCGGCAGGCCAAAATTGAATTTCGATCCGCCTACGCCGAAGACCGCGGCCAAGCCGGCGTCCTGGATGCAGCCGGCGCAGGGCAAGGCGGTGCGCGAGTTTGTCGAGCACGGCGGCGCGGCTTTGATGCTGCACAATGTCACCCATGTGGGTCTCACCGATCCCGACTTCCGTCATGTGCTGGGAGCCGCCTATACCGGGCATCCGCCTATCCGCACGTTCAAGGTCAAAGTAAAGAACTCCGATCATCCGATTACCAAGGGCGTGCGCGACTTCGTGATCACCGATGAGCAGCATTACATGGACTACGACAAAGATCCCAAGCACGTCTTTCTCGAAACCGTGAATGAAGACGGGTTGACGTTTAGCAAGTATGGAGCTACGGCTCCAGGGGGCTGGTCTTACGACTATGGAAAGGGCCGCGTTTGTTACCTGTCGCCGGGCCACATGCTGCAGGTGCTCTGGAATCCGGAGTACATCAAATTGCAGCATAACGCCGTGAAATGGCTGATGCGCCAGACGTCCTGACCGCCGCTTACGGCGACGGTCCTACCTCAGGGCGACGGCGTGCGGCGCCCAACGGTCCAACACCGTTTTCAACTCGTCCTCGCGCACCGGTTTGGTCAGATAATCGTCCATGCCGGCATCCAAACACCGCTCGCGGTCGCCTTTCATCGCGTTGGCCGTCATCGCGATGATCGGAGTGCGGCGGTTATCCTCATTTCGCCGGATAAGACCCGTGGCCTCATAGCCGTCCATTTCCGGCATGTGGCAATCCATCAGAATCAGACTGAACTGCCGCAGTTCCAACGCCTCCACCGCCAGCCTGCCGTTTGACACGACGTATGTCCCGAATCCAGCCTTCTCAACCAGTCTCTGGGCTACTTTCTGATTCACCAGGTTGTCTTCCACAATCAGCACCAGGCCCCGGCTCCCGGCGGCTGGCGGAACCCCGGTCCGCGCGAGTCTCGGGCCCCGAGCAGGAGTGGAGTCCTTGCCGGCTCTCGCAAAGGGCAGGCGGAACCAGAATGTGGAACCTAAATCGGGGGCCGACTCGACTCCAATCGACCCGCCCATAGCGAGCACCAGTTCCCGGCAAATTGCCAGGCCCAGTCCCGTGCCGCCGAAGCGGCGGGTGGTGGAGGAATCGGCCTGCGTAAAAGGATCGAACAGCCGGGCTTGCGCTTCGACCGGAATGCCAATGCCCGTGTCGGAAATGCGAAACAGCACCTGCGCGGAATGCGGCGACTGGGATTCCAAGGTAATGGTGACTTTGACCTGGCCATGCTGGGTGAACTTGATCGCATTTCCAGCCAGATTCGTCAACACCTGGCGCAGCCGGGCGGGATCCCCGTAGAACGCGGCATCGGCAGATTTGTCCACCTCCACGGCAAAATGCAAGCCCATGTTTTCCGCACTCACGCGTACGCCCTGCAAACTTCGGCGAATCGAATCGCCCAGGACGAAAGGAATTCTTTCAATGTCGAGCTTCCCGGCTTCAATCTTGGAAAAATCCAGAACGTCGTTCAACACCCGGAGGAGCGCTTCCGCCGAATCGAAGGCGATCTGCGCCCGCTGCTGCTGCTCACTGCTGAGCGGCGTGTCGCGAAGCAGCGTCAGCATGCCGAGCACTCCGTTCAACGGCGTGCGGATCTCATGGCTCATGTTGGCGAGGAATACGCTCTTGGTCCGGCTTGCGACCTCGGCCCGATCCTTGGCATGGGCCAACTCGGCAGTGCGTTCCCGAACCCGCTCTTCGAGGTAAGCCAGCACCTCTGTAAGTTCAAAGTTGAGCTTTTCCCGTTCTTCTACCGATTGCTGGAGGCCCGCATAGGTTTGCTGAAGCCTGCCGGCGAGTTGTTGAAAGTCGCTGAGCAGGTCCGTAATTTCCGCGGGCGGCCGCCCCCGATCCAACAGAGTCGGTGGATGGGCGGCGTCCAGACTGGATAACGCCGGATTCTCTCGCAGGCGCTTCACCAGCGAGGCCATACGCTCCAGAGGATCAGTCACACGGCTTGCCAGCACCCGCGCGACAAGCATTGAAGTAACCGTTACCGCCAACGCCAGCAATGCGCTATGCCGGAAGTAAACATGAAGGTCCTGTTCGGAGAGAGTGGTTTCGTACACGCGGCCCTGATAGACGACCATGGCCAGCACCGGGAGCAGGGAAAGAGTTATGAAACCCGCAAGCAGCGAGATTCGCAGCGGGTGACCCTGATGAAAGCGCAAGTGCGATGGAAATCTCTCCGACACCGGCGTGAAATCAAGCAGCAAAACCGCCAGGGACACGTTTAACACCGAGTTCACTGGAGCCTTTACTAAAATCGCCCAGTCCTGCAGCCAGGGCATCCCCAACTTCCAAAGCGCCAGTAGTAAGGCGGTCGGAACCAGTAACGCGGCGCCATATACAAGATCCGCGAGCGCGGAATTGGATCGTCTCCGCGCAAGAATTGAGATGGTAATCGCAGTAAGGATCCCGCCCATCATCCCTAAGGGGAGCCCCACCCGCCAGATGGTGGGTACGAACGTGATGACGGCGGCGAGCAATCCAAGAATCGGTCCAAATGACAAGATCGCGGCGAACGGGAACACCCCGCCGAACAGTACATTCACCTCTCCGTGAATCCTGAGAGGAAAGTAGTTCGCAATCAGTCCGAGGATTCCCGCAGCCACAGCAACGGTGAGTTGAGCCGCCAGCGCCGGGCGGTCCGATGGTTCCTTCCAGAGTCCGAAGTACCAGCAGGATGCGGCCAGGCGGCTGAGCAGCGCCTGGAATCGCGATCGTATTGGCGCAGATCTTCTGCTCGGGACTTTCCCCACACTACTCCCTTGATTGGTCTCCCCTTCTATCGGCTGGGATGGGGGATGGGCTTTAGACCGGGGAAGTTTGGCGTCCTCTCGCCGGATTCCGCGCACGTACCATCAGGAGACTAAAAAAATGGGCCTCAAAGACGTTCAAGGCATCGACATCATCGTCAAAAAACAAAACGCAGGTTTCGCCCCCGGCGACATCAACAATCAGGCGCGGAAAGCGAAAGGAGTGCACAACATCAGGGTGATCCTAGGCAAGCAGCCCGGAGGCAGTGCCCTCGCCACAATCGACGTGGGCCCGGAAGGGCGGGTGCCGTGACTCCGTACGCTGGTATGCACGACCATCGGGAACTGCTGACGGTGATCGGGGAAGTGGTACACGCGGTGCTGAACATCGATCCGCGGAGCCCGCAAGCATCTCAAGCGGTGCAAGCGATACGAAGTTCGGCGAAGGCGATTACCAAGGGTGGGAGCGCCGGATTTTGATTGCCGGCCGGGGAGTTGACGTGCGCTACATCGGATCCAGCAGGCTCATCTGTCTCGGATCCGGCTCCGTCGCACCGTTGCGTGCGCTGGCAATGGCGTCGTCATGATTCGGATTGAAGCGCCGGATCAGGCCGTTGAGGCGCAAGGAGGTTTCCCAGATCTCCGCCAGTAACTGGCATCTGGGACAACCCCCTTTCACTCCTCCCCACCCGTCGATGGCGGGATTGTAGCGCTTGTGCCGCGCACAGCGGCCTGAAAAACGTCGAGTCCGGAATTTCAGCACTCTAACGATTGTAGTTGGAATGCTTTGATACTATTCACTCCCGTTTCTGTGCCACCACCAGCAAATTCCGCGAAGCAAGAGTGAACGGCGACCCGTCAGATCCGCCGTAGAACGCCAGCGGCTGAAAGCCGGCTTTGCTTAACATGCGGCCGATTTCTCCGCTCGTATACACGGATTGCTCCAGCGCATGCGACTCGGTCCGGCCGTCCTGCTTAAAGGTATATACAGAAGCGATGCGGCTGTCCTCGACGCGATACTTACGCTCGACAATCATTTGGATGTCCCCCACCGTGTACTCGGAGTGCGATTGAAGGTGGGGCAACAAGGCCTCGGCCGCGGTACCCGTCTCGAGCAGGAAGCGGGCTTTCGGAGCCAGCGACCCGCGGAGCGCGTCGAAAAAGCGGAGCGTGTCTTCGTGCTCCAGGTAGCCGAAGCTGTTGCCGAAGCAAAACGCCCCATGGAAAGGCCCGGCCGGCAGGCGTCGCATATCTCCGTGGATCCACTCCACGGCGGCATTCGCCTGCGCCGTCGCCTGCTTCGCAGCGGCCAGAAAATCCGCCGAGATATCAAGGCCCGTAGGCTGATACCCGCGGGCGGCCAATTCGACGGAATGCCGGCCGTCCCCACAAGCGACATCGAGGACGCGGTTTCCCTTATCCAGACAAAGCTCCTTCTCGAAAAAATCCACTTCCCCGCGAGTCATTTCGGGGGTTGTGTATTGACGCCAAAGGTCTACCACCAGACCTTGGAAAAAAGTCTCATACCAGGCTGATTGCATTGGAATGCTCTCCAAACGGACACACTTGGGGTTATGGTGGAGGGAAGGGTCGCGAGTTGGCTAGCGGGGGGCGGTCATCAGGCGCAAACTATACGGTACCATGTGAATTACCGATCATGAAGATCTCCATCGGAGCCGATCACGCCGGATTCGCTTTAAAGGAAGAGCTCAAGAAGCACCTTGCCGATCTCGGCCATGTGGTGGTGGACCACGGGACGACTGGCACGGAATCGACAGATTATCCGGATTATGCGCTCGCCGTTGGAGACGATGTGAGCCAGGGCCGGGTGGATCGCGGGATGCTGGTGTGCTCCACCGGCGTCGGAATGTCGATTGCCGCGAACAAAGTGCCGGGAGTGCGAGCGGCGCTCGGCTGGAATCCCGAGGAAGCGCGTCTGATCCGCGAGCATAATGACGCCAACGTGCTCACGCTGGGCGCGAAGTATACGGACAAAGCGCACGCCGAAGAGCTGACCGATATCTTTCTGAATACCGAATTTCTGGGCGGCCGCCATGCCCGGCGCACCGCCAAAATCGCCGCCGCCGAGTACCCGGGAGGAGCATGAGAGAACAGGAACGCATGTCCCAGCCACTGGCCGAAGTGGATCCCGAGATTTTCGGGCTGATCGGCAAGGAAGTCGAGCGGCAGCATGCCGGCCTGGAATTGATTGCCAGCGAAAATTTCACCTCGGAAGCAGTGATGGAAGCGACGGCCAGCGTATTTACGAATAAGTACGCGGAAGGCTATCCCGGCAAGCGCTATTACGGCGGCTGCGAATACGCGGACGCGGTGGAAACGCTGGCGCGGGAGCGGGCGAAGAAGCTCTTTCGAGCGGAGTATGCGAATGTGCAGCCCCATTCCGGCTCGCAGGCCAACCAAGCCGCCTATTCGGCCGTGATCGCCCCCGGCGACACGATTCTCGGCATGAATCTGGCGCACGGCGGCCATCTGACGCACGGCCACCATTTGAATTTTTCCGGCAAGACGTACAACATCGTGCCTTACGGCGTACGCAAGGATGACGAGACCATCGACTACGAGGAACTTGCCAGCCTCGCCGCCGAGCATAAGCCGAAGATGATTATCGCCGGCGGCAGCGCTTACCCGCGCATCATTGATTTCGTGAAATTCCGCCACGTCGCCGATTCCGTGGGAGCCGTGTTTTTAGTCGACATGGCGCATTTCTCGGGACTGGTAGCCGCGGGAGTTTATCCCAATCCATGCGATGTTGCGGATATCGTGACCTCCACCACGCACAAGACGTTGCGCGGTCCTCGTTCGGGAATCATTCTGGCCAGGGAAAAATACGGCGCGGCAATCGATAAGAGCGTGTTTCCGGGCGTGCAAGGCGGCCCACTGGTCCACGTCGTGGCGGCCAAAGCGGTCGCGCTATTGGAAGCTTTGAAGCCGGAGTTTGCCGCATATCAACAGCAGGTAGTCGCGAATGCCCAGGCGCTCGCGGCCACGCTGGCGGAACAGGGTTTCCGTATCATATCCGGCGGCACGGATACCCATCTGCTGCTCATGGATGTTTTTGCCAAAGGCCTAAAGGGAAAAGAGGCGGAGAAAGCGCTGGATCGGGCGCACATTACAGTGAATAAGAATGCCATTCCGTTTGATACGAATCCACCGTTGAACCCGAGCGGAATCCGGCTGGGAAGTCCGGCTGTCACGACGCGCGGATTCCGTCAGGATCAGATGAAGCAGGTGGGCGTGCTGATTGCCGAGGTGCTGGCCAACGTTAATTCGGAAGAGACGATCGCCTCCGTCGGCAAGCGGGTTATGGAGTTGACCGAGCAGTTCCCCTTATACCGTTGGAAGCTGGCTCCGGCCGCCGCGGCACGGTGAATCATTGCCGCTACGGATTGTTCTAGACGCCCGCCACATTCGGGATTTCGGCGTCGGTACCTATATCCGCAATTTGACGCAGGCGCTCTCCAAGCTGGATCGTGAGAATCATTACACGCTGGTGACTCACAAAGCGGATACGCCGCTGCTTGGGGGGCTGCCGGAGAAACATCAGATCATTTTTTATGAAGGCCGCGATACGGAGGCGTCAGAGCATTTTCGTTATCCAATGTTTTTGCGGGGCCTGCATGCGGATCTTTTCCACATTCCCATTACGATGGTGCCGCTATGGATGCCGCGCCCGTTCGTCGTGACCGTCCACGACGTTAGCCGGCTGCTGTTCGATAACCCGGCGGGCTGGCGCGGGGATCTGCGGCGGTTTCGGTTCCGGCGCGGGCTGATGCGGGCAGCGAGCGTAATCGCCGTGTCGCTTGCCACCAAGGGGGACGTGGAGCGCTTGTTAGGAATTCCGCCGGAGCATATCCGGCTCATTTACAACGCGCCGGATCCGCGTTTTTTCGAGCATACGCCGCCGGCAGGCGAACGCCGCGGTATCCTCGAACGCTATCAGATCACTTATCCCTATCTGTTGTATGCCGGCACGATCCGGTCGCAAAAGAACATCCCGCGGCTGGTGGAAGCGTTCGCGGTAGTGCGTGGAGAACTGGAAAATCATCCGCGGTATAAGGATCTACGGCTGGTGATTATTGGCGATGAATTATCGCGATATCCGGGCGTGAGACGGGCGGTGATACAAACCAGAATGGCGAATGCGGTGCGGTTTCTTGGCTTCGTACCCTTCGACACGCTGCGGGTTTTCTATGAGTCCGCCGCGGCTTTCGTTTTCCCTTCGCTCTATGAAGGCTTCGGATTGCCTCCGCTGGAGGCCATGGCCTGTGGAGCGCCGGTGGTCGCGTCCAATGTGAGCTCCCTGCCGGAGGTGGTCGGGGACGCGGCGATGATCGTAAATCCCGAGAACGTGTTCGACATCGCGCGCGGAATTCGCGAAGTTCTGCTGGATGAGGTGCTGCGGCAAAAGATGGTGGTTGCGGGGCTCGAGCAGGCCCACCGCTTTAGCTGGGAGCGAACGGCCCGCGAGGTATTGGAGACGTATCACCGCGCGGCGCGAGGGTAGGAATTGCGCGCTCCGTCTACGGCCAGCCGTAAGCCACGGTACAGGTTCGACAGCCTAAGGCCGGCAAATTGAATCACGATAGCCGGCCGTCCGGCGAAAGCCTCATTCGTCTACCACGCCACTCGATTTGATCCCCCCTTAAGCCTGCCAGCCACACGGCGAATGCCCACAGATCCCACAGCGGAATCAGCGGCAATGCCAGGGCCACCGGCGAACGAAGCAGCACGAACCCCGCCGTGAAGCCGGTAAGGATACGCAGCAGAACGAGCCCCGCGGCAACCGGCCAGGCGCCGCAACCGGCCGCGATCAGCGCCCACAATCCGGCATGAGTGACCGGCAGTCCCACATACTCCGCGCGGGAGACGCGGATGGTCCGCGCCCATCGTAGCTGATGCCTCCAGAGCGCCCGCCAATCGGAATACCGCAGGCTCGTATCCACCACCAGCGTCGACATGTGGGCGCTCTTGCCGAGCCCTCGGGTCAGCCGCCGCGCAAGCTGATAGTCATCGGCCAGGTAATCCGCCAGCGGTTCGAATCCGCCAATGCGCAGCAAGTCCGCCGCGCGGAAGCACAATGTCGAACCGAGGCCGAACTCATTGATTCCCACCAACGGAGCAACCAGCGTGCTGGGCGCGAATTCCGTCGCAATGCCGAGCGCCTCCCAAGCGGCGGCCATGCTTTGCGGGATCGGCCTGTAAAGACACGTGACCAGACCCACGCGAGGATCTTCCAGCGGCGCCACCACCCGCCGCAGATAGTCCGGCGTCACGCGAATGTCCCCGTCGTTCACGACGAAAATTTCCCCGTGCGCATGCCGCGCCAGCTCGATCAGGTTCGCTACCTTGGCATTAGGCCGGTCTTCGCTCGTGATGTAAAGCGACCCCACGCCCAGCTCGCGTATCGCCGGAATGGCAACATCCAAGGCGCTGTTGACGCCGAACAGTAGCTCGTACTTCGGATATTCGATGCGTGTGTGGGAGGCGATTGCCTCTTCAAAAGACGGGTCCCGTCCGTGTACGGGCTTCAGAATCGAAACCAATGGCAGTTTCGAAGCGATCCTGTCCCGGCGGAGGAGATGCCGCAGCACCGCCAGCAGCGCCACGATCTGATAACCGGCGGCGGCGGCAGACGCAAGATAAAGCAGCCAGATCACAAGGTGAGCAGCAGAACCCCGCCGGCTACCAGAGTAGCGCCTGACCACCGTTGCCAGGGCACGTTCTCCTTCAGCAGAACTTTCGCCAGCAGCGTCTCTACGACATACGTAGCCGCCGTCGCGGGCACGGCAAAGCTCAGATCCGCCATGGTGAGCAACCGCAGGAATGCGAAGAAGGAAATCGCCATACAAACAACGGCGAGGATAAGGAGGCGCTTCCGGAAGACATTCGCGAAGAATTGCCGCAATGCGGTGGGGCGGAAGTCCCTCACCTCCCCCTGCCGCTTCATCTCATAGGATTGCAGCAGGTCGCTCGCCACGGTCGCATTCACAACCAGTGCCAGCAGAAGCCACTTCATGAACGGTCCTTGCCGGTGTGAGGCGCGGTGAGGCCCACCAGCACAGTTCCGGCGACGATCAGCAGCGTGCCCAACCAGCGGGCGGAGGTGATCTGCTCGTCAAGAAAGATCCTGCCCATCAGGGCGGTCAGCGGATATCCGATGGCGGTCACCGGCAGCACAAACGTTAAATCCGCCCAGGTGAGCAGCGTCATTCTCGACAGGGTCCAGACAATCAGCAGGACTACGCCGCTGAAGACCCAGGGACTCCATACGCCGGCTGCGGATTTCATTCCGAAGCTCAGGAACAGATTCCCGGCGACGTTACTGGCGACCACGATGGCCGTGGTGACGATCGTCTTAAGGAAAAGGTGCGAGCCTTTCATCAGGCGCGCGCGGTGGCGGCGCGCTCATCTTTGACAAACTGTTTCCGCTTCGCCCGCAGCGCCAGGTATTCCCGCGCCTCTTTGTGCAGCCGCCGGCGCTCGTCGTTATTGAAGATCGCTTTTCTCACCACCCGCCAGATGGCTTTGGGGCGGAAGTAATACTCCCCGTAGAATCGCTCCACCCAGTCGACCAGCTCGCCCCGGTTGAGATTTTCGTACTTGATATTGGGCAACTGATGACCTTGCTCATCGGTCATGGAATCGATGGTAATCAGGCCATTATCCTTGACATAATCGTAGAACTCGGTGCCGGGGTAGGGATGGGCGATCGAAACCTGAATCGTCTCGGTATCCAGCGCTTTCGCGAAGTCGATGGTACGGCGAATCGACTGATGCGTATCGCCGGGCAGTCCGACAATGAAATCCCCGTGGATCGTGAGCCCCAGCTTGTGAGCATTTTCCGTAAAACGCTTCGCCATGTCGAGCGTGGCGCCCTTCTTGATGTTCTTCAGGATCTGTTGATCGCCGCTCTCATAGCCGACAATCATCAGCCGCGCCCCGGCTTCCTTCATGGCTTTTAACGTGTCGTAATCGGTGGTGACGCGAGAAGTGCAGGACCAGGTGAAGTTGAGCGGACCCAGCTTCTCGCACACATCGAGCGTGCGCTTCTTCTGATAGTTGAACGTGTCGTCGTCGAAGAAAATCTCTTTCAGCCCGGGAAAGTTTTCCAGCGTGTACTTCACCTCGTTGGCCAGATCGGTAGCCGAACGGGTGCGCCAACGGTGTCCGGAGTGCGTCTGAGGCCACAGGCAGAACGTGCATTGGGCCGGGCAGCCCCGCGAGGAGTACATGGAAATGAACGGATGCTTGAGGAACGGCACGTTGTACCGTTTGAAGTCGAGATCGCGCTTGTAAACCTTGCTCACCCAGGGCAATTCATCCAGGTTTTCCACATAACCGCCGTCGGCGTTATGAACGATCTGACCGTTCTTGCGAAAGCTCACATTGGGGATTTCTTCCAGCGGCGTGCCGGTGGCGTACTTAACGACGGGGTAGTCAAACTCTCTTCGAACCAGGAAATCGATTGCAGGGGTAGTGCGCAGGATTTTCTCCGCATCCACAGTAACGGGCGGACCCACGAAACACACCCTCAGCTTCGAATTCACATCTTTCATCATCTGCGCCATCTTCACATCCACGTCGAAGCCCGGAGTGGAAGTGAACAGGACCAACAACTCAAAATCCCGAGCCATCTGAACCGTCTGCTCAATGGAAATCTTGTGCGGCGGCGCATCCACCACCTTGCTGTCGGGCAGCATCCCGGCGGGGTAACAAAGCCAAACCGGATACCAGTAAGACTCGATCTCCCGGGTGGCCGGCCACCGGGAACTGGCTCCTCCGTCAAAACCTTCAAAAGAGGGAGGATTCAGAAATAGAGTACGCATTGAAATACTATCCTTGAGGGTAAGCCATGGCTAGACAATATACAAGTTCGTCCGGTTCCGCAGCAGGCAGTTCCGCTCTAACGGGGGTTCTTGGCTAACGCGTCATCCACGGTCGTAGACTCGGCGGCATCCGTGGGCAGCTTATCGTAGTTGGAGTAGTCAACATTCATTTCCGCTTTCCCCCAAATGCGCGTCACCACCGTCCCCAGCGTCTGCTTGGGATAGGCTATCCCGTCGCGGATTTCGTACCGTCTCACAAAGTCAAACGTCTTGATGAAAAGCGATGGATTGCGGGAGAGGCGCCCGGATTCACGAAGCGGCAGGCACGTTTGCTTGTCCAACCATAACTCGCCTTTGAAAGTGCCAACTGCTTTCTTTTTCGGACTGAGCTGGAAAAGGTGAACCTGTTGTCCCTCACGCTCCAACAGACCCTTGTACTTGAATTTATAGAATTCCGGAGTGATGGGCGGCGCACGGTGATTGCTGGCGTCGGTCTCGGCGGCGAGATAGCGGGCGATGAGTTGTTGTTTGATCGTGTTGTCGCCCTCAAATCCTAACGCCTCGTACGTGGTGCGGCCCACGCGGGAAATGGTACGCAGCGCGATCATAGTCCCTTTCTTCTGCAGCCTCGGTAGCTCGGCCACGATATTTACCTTCATCGTGATGCCTCGAAGCACCTGCTGTTGCACTTGGGTAGCCTGAACGTATTTGTTCAGAATCTCCTGTGTCGCTACACCTGGTTCATCGTCTTCCGCCCACAGGAACAAGGGCACCAGGGCGAGACCCATCATCAGGATTCTAGGGACGCGAGCAGACAACCACTACCTCCGTTTTCCCACCTCATTTAACAGTAACATCCCTCGCGGGATAATTTCTATTCCATGAACGCGTGGAGCATAACTGTCAATGTTTGCATTGCGCACGCCGCGATCCCCCGCCCAGAATCCGGGCTGGCAGAAATAGCAGAGACCGTAGCAGCTCCAGTACGCCTCCCACCGCGATTCCCACCAGCCGGAACGGCAGCGTCAGAAGCCACACGATCGGATAAAGGATCAAGGCCAGCAGCGCCAGCGGCCAGCACAGGAAGAACATCAACAGCCAGAGTAGAAAGGTGAACATAGATGTCGGGCCCCACTCCATACTACGAAGGAAAGGGCGGGTGTGGTTCCACGAATCGGTGTTAAGCGGGGCGCGCGCTATTCATCCGCCGGTACAAATCCGCCACCACCTCTACCGCCGATTCCGCTGCTTGCCGGTCTGGCTGCTCATTCTCGTCGTTGTAGCCTTCCATCTCGCCGATGCCTCCATCCTGTACGACGATGCCGTCCCGCCGGGCGAGAACGTGCACGCCTTTGTAAATGACGCCGTAATTCACCTCGGGCTGCGGAATCAACCACGCAATCTGACCCCGCACGGGAACAATCGACTCGTCCTTCCACAGCGCTCTCGCCCCGTAGCCGGTCGCGTTAATGATCACCTTCTGCGTCACCCGGCTCAAATCGGACGGGGAATGAAACTCCACCCGCTCGATCTTGCCGCCCTCCACCAGGAAGTCCGTCACCAGTTGTCTCGAATAGCTCGCGATGTTGAACGTCAGACTCGATGTTCGTCGGGCATACCGGGTTGGAAACGGATGGCTGCCCGGAGCCAGTTCTTGAGCGCGCGGCGTTAAATCGCTGATGCGGTCCTGATAGTGCGCGAAGCTCACCGCATCGTCGCGCCGGCGATTGGCCGGCACGCCCCCGGCGTTCCCATCGGACAGGAAGTAACGATCGGTCCATTCCACCGGATTACCGGCCATCCCCAGATAGCTTTCATAGGTGTGAAACGAATAACGGCACATCTTCTCCCAAAGCGCGGCAAAATCGGGCGGCGCGGAGTTCCTCAACGCAACCCGCGCGTCGGGTGTCCAACTACCGGTAGCCCGCGCGGAACGTACCTCCGGCGGACGCTCTTTGGCATAAATTGTGACCTTAGCGCCTGCCCGCTGCAGCAGAATCGCCGAGGTCAATCCCAGTGCGCCGCATCCGATCACCGCCACATCCCGCTCGCCGGACGCCATCGCTTTTTCGGCCGCGATACTGCTTGATCCCCACGACAGGGACCAGCCGCTTCCGCCGTGCCCATAGTTGTGCACCACGGTTTTATCGCCCACACGCTCCACATCCAGCCGGGGTCCGGCCGCACGGAACGGCCGCAGGCACACGGTGATGCGAAAGATCCTGTCCGTTTGCGCCCGGATCGGCAGCAGCGTGGGGAGCGGGTAATTTGCCGGCTGGCTCGGGAGAGTCGAGACCCGCCGAGCCCTGGGCGCACATCCGCTCAAGCCGGCGATGGCCATGCTGCCCAGAAAATCGCGTCGCTTCATCGGGCTCCTCGGAGAACTGGATTCAGGTCCAGGTCCGGCTCGTCGCGGCGCCGGCGCCTTTCGTAGCAAACAATTTAGCAGAGATGACGGCCCGGCTCTACGATAGGGCTACCGCATCTACGCTGTCCGGGCGGATGATGATCCGGCGCCGGCCGCCAGTCTGTCATCCGGTCAGGCGGGTGTACGATGTCTGAAGACTCATGAATCTTTTTATCACTGCCCTCGTCAGCCTGACCATCGGCTTGCAAGCGGAGGAATACACCCTTGGCCCAGATTCCCAACGGCAGCCCGGGGTGCCCAAAGGCGCCGTGACGCAGCACACCTGGAACAGGAGCAAGATCTTTCCCGGCACCACCCGTGATTATTGGATTTATGTGCCCGCGCAGTATAAAGCGGACACGCCCGCGGCGGTGACGATCGTACAGGACGGCGGCGGATTTATCCGCGAGGACGGAGCATGGCGCGCTCCTGTGGTATTTGACAACCTCATCCATAAAAAACAGATGCCGGTCACCATCGGTATCTTCATCAACCCTGGCGTAATGCCCGCGCTGTCGAAGGATCAGCAGGCCCGTTTCAACCGCAGCTTCGAATACGATGCGCTCGGCGACCGCTATGCACGGTTCCTGATCGAAGAAATTCTGCCCGAAGTCGGCAGGCAATTCAACCTGTCGAAAAATCCCGATCACTACGCCATCGCGGGCTCGAGTTCCGGCGGCATCTGCGCGTTCACCGCCGCCTGGAACCGGCCCGATGCCTTCCGCCGCGTCCTGAGCTTCATCGGCAGTTACACCAACTTGCGCGGCGGCCACATGTATCCCTCGCTGCTCCGCAAAACCGAGCCCCGGCCGTTGCGCGTATTCCTCCAGGATGGAAAGAACGATCAGGACATCTATTCCGGAAGCTGGTTCATCGGCAATGAGGATTTGTACGCTGCTCTACAGTACTCGGGGTATGACTCCACCTTCGTCATCGGGACCGAAGGGCATAACAGCAAGCATGGCTCGGCGATTCTTCCGGAGGCGCTGCGGTGGTTGTGGCGGGATTATCCAAAGCCTGTTGCGAAGTCGCGGGCGACTAAGGATAAGCAGTATTTAGCCACGGCGATCGATCCGGATCAGGACTGGGAACTGGTGAGCGAAGGCTACCGCTTTACCGAAGGGCCCACCGTCGACAAGCAGGGCAATATATTCTTCAGCGACATTCCAAATAGCCGGATTCATCGCATAAGCACCGATGGCAAAGTTACCGTGTTCAAAGAGGACACCGGCGGCGCCAACGGGTTGATGGTTGGTCCCGATGGCCGCCTCTACGCCTGCCAGAACGGACGCAAGCGAATCGTCGCCTACACGATGGATGGCAAAGAGACAGTAATCGCCGAAGGCGTCAACTCCAACGATCTCGCGATTACTGGGAATGGCGAAATCTACTTTACCGACCCGCCCGCCAAGCGGGTTTGGCTCATGAATGCCAGGGGCGAAAAGCGCGTCGTGCATGAAGGCATCGAGTTCCCCAACGGCATCGCGCTGTCACCGGACCAATCGTTGCTGATGGTGGCCGATTACCGGAGCCGGTGGGTATGGTCATTCCAGATCCAGACGGACGGATCGTTGTTGAACGGTGTTCCCTTCCACCGTTTGGAAACTCCCGATGACTCCGGAACGAGCAATCCCGACGGCATCAAGGTGGACACGGAGGGTCATCTCTATGTGGCCACCAGCATGGGGATCCAGGTATGCGATCAGCCGGGACGGGTGGTGGCGATCCTGAACAAACCGCAGCCCGGACCGTTGGCGAACCTCGTGTTCGCCGGACCGGATCTTCAGACGCTTTACGTCACTGCCGGGGACAAAATCTATAGACGGCGGATCCGGCGCAAAGGCATCACCCCATGGATCCTGGTGAAGCCGGTCACGCCGAAGCTCTGAGGATAACCCGTTATTTGTCCCCTTACACTTGGACTTGGTGACGGCCAACGTATCGTTCAAGGCCGCCGCTGACGGCGTAAGAACACGATGCCCATCGCGACCCACGGCAGCCATCGGGCAATCCTCATCTCGAGCCCACCGTCATAGGTCAACCCGATGTCGCATGGCCCGTCGCACCGCGGGTCGACCATGATCTGACCCAAGCCGTGCGGTCGAACCGTCCCCCTGCTGGCGCGCCACCCGCGGTGATGCGTCATTTGCACCGATACCAGATGCCCGGGCTTCAACTCAGCGTGGATCCGGGCCGAGTGGCGGCTGGTCCACTGGAACGTCGCAAGCGCGAGTGACGGATCTTACAGCGCCTGCACGTACGGCCGCACTTCTGCATGTCCGGGGAAATTCGCGGTGATTACGCTTCCGGGATCAATAATCCGCCCGCTTCAATCGAAGCCGTCTGATCGATGTACTCGCGGACGAACAGATCATTGCAGAGATAAACATTCAGGCCGAACAGCAGCGTGCAGAGGGCGCCGTGCCGCCTCATTCCCACCCTCGCTGCCGGCGAACCATGATTCCCGGATGGCTCGATTTTGCTTTCATTGGATGTGAAGAACGATGACATCGCCAGGAGGTGCGCCGGAGAACTTCCGGAAATAAAAGAAACTTGGTGCGTACGTTGTTGGAAAGGGTCACGTCCCGATCCTTGGCGGTGTACTCGTGCCGCGGGCCATCCCCGAACCGTACGGCCGTGCTGCTTGAGGCATGCTTCCACCGCCCCCCGCATCCCCCTTTCTTTCCAGAGATTCGCTAGGAAATCGGCGGGATGCTCCCGCCGGCGGGAAACGCGTATTGCGCCGGGAGCGCGTAAGCCTCGCGGTGGCCGCGGCAATCCGAGCCGGATAGTAGCAGTACGCGCGGCATCAGTACTTCACGCGGACCCATTTTTTAGATCGCATGGACTGGTAGCCGGCATCCAGAATGCAGTTGACCGCATACCCGTCGGCATAGGTCTCACGAGGATCCTGTCCGCTAGCCACGCACTCGACGAAATGGCGCATCTCAGCCTGGTAGCCATACGCGAATGCCTCCTCCGGCAACGCGCGGGTCCAACCGAAATCAAGGTCCGCCTTCTCGACAATGTAGCCGGCGGTTTTCGTCGTGAACGACGTGATGGGTGTCCCGCGCGTCACGTCGGTGAAGATGGATCCCTCCGATCCATGCACCTCATTGCGCAGATCGAGGCCGCCTTTGGTAGTCCAGGAAAGTTCGCAATGTCCAATCCCGCCGCCGGAAAATTTCAGGACCAGCAGCGCGTTGTCCTCGCCCTTGGTCTTTTTCTGATGGACCATGGTCGCGCCCCATGCCATCACCTCCACTACTGGATCCTCCTTCCCGAAGAAGTAGCGCGCCGCCTCAATACAATGGCAGGCAAGGTCATTCATGGCACCTCCGCCGGTCTTCTCCACGTCCCAGAAATGCGGGCTGTGAGGACCGCTGTGCGACTCGCGCGACCGCACCCAAAGCACGCGCCCGATCCCGCCCTGCCCAATAAATTCGCGAGCCTTCACCACGCAAGGTGAGAAGACTTCCGTCTCGGCGTAACCATGAAGCATGGCGGCGCGCGTGGCTGCGTCGAACATCTTCTTCGCTTCCGTCCGGTTCCGGGCAAGCGGCTTCGTACAGACCTGGTGCTTGCGTGCTTTCGAGAGTTCCAGGGACGTGGGCAGATGCTCCTCATTCGGCAGCGCGATGATATATAAGTCAATATCCGTGCGTGCAATCGCACGGGTGAGATGGGTGGTTGGTTCGGGAATCGACCAGCGTTGCGCAAACTCGTTGGCGCGTTTGCCCGACCGGGAGTAATTGAGCACCACGGCGTTCCCCCTCACGTTCGCCAGACCCCGCATGTAGAACTCTGCCACAAAGCCCGAGCCCAGCATTCCGATCCGCACGTCACTCATACAGGTGCCTCGGGAAATTGCCGCAGCACTCGGCAGCAGCACCGGCTTGATCCCCGCGCCAGCATGTTCCGGATCCTAGCGCCGGTTACGGCGGCGGAGCAGTAACTGTCTAAAGCGCACAAACATTGGTTTGTGCAACGAGCTGCGATTCTGTGTTTTTCGTTTATTGTTGTACAAAACATACTGATTCCTGCCAAGGATGAGGAACACGAGTGTCCACTAATATCACTTTCGAGGAATGGCCTGCTTGGGGGCGGACGGATTACGGTCCGCGATGAACCTTGGCTTCCTTAAGAGGTTGCGATCGGCGCGGGAAACTAGCGGACACCGGGCCTTAAGGAAAGGAGCTCATGTGAAGCAAAAACTGCCAGACCGCCGGATGCGGGAACACCCGGACCTCGAACAGCTCAAGCGTCAGGCAAAGGAACTGCTGAATGCTTTTGCGAAGGGCGACGCCAGTGCAACCGCGCAGATCAACGCTCACTATGATATGGCGGACGCCGCGAGGTTCGCGTTGCACGACGCCCAGTTAGTGGTTGCACGCAGCTATGGGTTTTGATAGCTGGCCCAAACTGAAGGCTTACGTCGACGGCGTGACCATCAGACGGTTCGCAGAAGCGGCAAGCGCCGGTGACCTTGCGCTCGTACGAACGATGTTGACGGCGCGGCCCGAACTCGCCAATATTACCATGTCCTACGGGGACGAGCATCGCGCGATCCAATGCCCGCACGCGCATCGGCGCCGTTCTGCGATCCCCATCGAGACGCGACGTTGGCCTGGACCTTGGCACACGAGCGTCGGTACGACGAGATCGTCGCCAGGATCGAGGAGGAAGAGGATCGCCGAGGAGCGATGGAAAAGGAGCCGGCGATGACCACCGGGCCAACGTTCGGTGACATCGACCGTAACGCCGTTGCGGACGGCGACCTGGAGTGGCTGCGCGCGCGTCAACGGAAGGAAAGCTGTCAAATCATGTTCGCTGGGAGGATGGGGGCCTGCTTACCGTCGCAGTGCGGAGCGGCCGTATCGAGGTTCTGGAGTTTCTGCTTGATCTTGGCTTCGATCCCGACGAGCGGGTCTCGTTGGGTGAAGGTGACTGGACCGCATACTCGCAGGGTTATCCTTTGTGGAATTGCCAGAAATGAATTAGCACTCTCCTCGGCCGCAGGCTACCGCACTGGCCCGGGAGATTGGGCCGCTTATCAGTCCGCCGGCCATTGGACTTGTACTGGATCTCCATCATCATTCTCAAGACTCGCCTGAGCGTAATGGTTTGTGGCGAATCCAGTCTCCTCGGAGCGCCTTGGATGCCGGCGCAGCAGCGCCGCGAGAAGGTCTGCCGTTTCCGGCAAATGGGACAGATCCGTTCCTGCCGTCCCTTCCCCCACGTTACTCTGACGGAGCCGGCGACTTCCAGTACGTTCGCTTCCTGGCCGGGGTGAAGTTCATCGTAATCGGCAAGCCGCTTGCGTGGATACGCCGGCACCCTTAAACCCTGTCTTCCGATGGCGAAGCAACAAAGCGGTATCCCACGCCACGTACCGTCAACAGATGTCTCGGCCTGGTAGGGTCCGTCTCCAGATAGCGCCGCAGCCGCACCATGAAATTATCAATGGCCCGCGTATCGGTATCCTCATGCAATCCCCATACCTCCTCCAGCATCTTCTTGCGGGACACCGGCCGGTTCTCATGCTGGATCAGGTATCGCAGCACGTTGGCTTCCATCAGCGTGAGCGGAAATACCTGGGCCCGCACATGCAGTTCCAAGCTCTCGAAATCCACCCATTTATCCCCAAATGTAAATGATTCCCCCTTCGCTTCCGGGGAGGCCACATCCGGAACCGGACTTGCCGCCGCCCGCAACCACTCCCTTCGGCGCAGCAGCCCGCGAATCCGGGCAATCAGAATCGCCAGCTCAAACGGCTTCGTCAGATAGTCGTCCGCCCCGGCGGCGAAACCGCGCAGCACGTCATCGGGATGGCCCCGCGCGGTCAGCATCAGTGTCGGAATGAACTGCCCCGCATGCCGCATTTCCGCCATCACGCTGAAGCCGTCCTTGCCCGGCAGCATCACATCCAGCACCACCACGTCCACCGGGGGCGCCTCGCCCATCAGCAACTCCAGCGCCGCTTCGCCCGTTTCCACCACCTTCACCTGATAGCCTTCCGCCTCCAGGTTGAAGCGCAAGCCTTCCGCCAGATGCTGCTCGTCTTCCACCACCAGGACGCGATTCATGGCGCGATCGGGAGCTGCAGCACAAATGTGCTTCCCTGTCCCGGCCCTTCGCTTTCCGCCCACGCCCGCCCGCCGTGCCGTTTCGCCACCGAGCGCACAATGTAAAGTCCCAAACCTGTTCCTTTCACTCTGGCCGCCGCGGGACCCGCCACTCTATAGAAGCGTTTGAAAATCTGCTTCAACTCGGCTTGGGGAATGCCCACTCCCTCATCCCGCACCCGCAGCGCCACGTATTTCTCATCTACCTTTTTCGTCTCCACCGTAATCTTTACCTTCGGCCCCGAATACTTAATGGCATTGTCGATCAGATTGGACACCGCCGCCCGCAGCTCATCGAGGTCTCCCGAAACCATTACTGGGGCCGCCGGGCGGTACTCGACGGACTCCGGCCCCAGGCGGTGCAGCGTCCGCGCGCGGTTAAGGCACTCCTCCACGACCGAGCCTAACTCGATCGGAGCGACATTCACCTTTCTCCCCGCCGATACCAGCCGGCCGGTGCGTAAAACCTGCTCGATAGTGCCTAACAGGCGATCGCTGTCCTCGAGCATAATACGGTAAAACTCCTGCCGCTTCGGCTCCTCCACGCTGCGTGTCTGGAGCGTTTCCAGGTACAGCCGGATCGACGCCACCGGAGTCTTCAATTCATGCGTCACGGCATTGATAAATGCGTCGTGCTGTTCATTCCTTCGAATCTCGCGGACCAGGAAAATGGTATTCAACACCACACCGCCGATGATCAGCGTCAGCAGCAGAATTCCCAGCACGATCAGAATCCCTTTTTGCCAGCTCAACAACACCCAGCCGATGTACAGCAGCAGGATCACCAGGATCAGCGCCGCGCCCAACGCAATGAAAAACGCAATCGATTTTTGCCGGCCCGCCACCACCATGCCTTTTCAGCTTACCCGAGCGGCTGATGTAGAATTTAAGTAGGAGATCTGATGAGACGTGCTTTTTTAGCCGGCCTATGCGCCTTTGTGGCCACACTGCCCGCGGTTTCGCAATCCAAAACGCCGCGCCCGGCCATGCCGCTCGAGATTTCGATGCCCGATGGGACCAAGCACACGCTGGCGCAATACGCCGGCAAAGTGTGCGTGGTGGAATTTCTATTCACCACCTGTCCCCATTGCCAGGAATCGGCCAAAGTCCTCTCGCGTCTCAATTTCCAATTCAGCTCCAAAGGATTTCAGGCTTTGGGCGCGGCGTTCAATGACAACGCCATGATGCTCATTCCCGAGTTCGTCCGCAACTTCAACGTCAACTATCCGGTCGGCGTGGCCCCGCGGGAAAAAACGATCGAGTTTCTTGGCTATAACATGATGTCTCGGCTGATGGTCCCGCAGATCGCCTTCATTGATCGGAAGGGCATCATTCGCTATCAATCGTCCCTCGATGGCAATGAGCATCTGCACGACGAAAAGCGCATGCGCGAGATTATTGAAGAACTGCTGAAGGAACCGGCCCCGGCCAAAAAGACCGTGTCCTTCCATAAGAAATAGGAGGTCCATGCGCCGGAGAGATTTCTGCACAAGTCTGCTGCCCGCCGCCGCCGTGGGACTTCTCCACGGAGCCACGCTCCCCCGCCCCGCCTCCAACCTCGTCATCCACATGCCCAACGGCCGGGCACCGCTGCAGTTGAGCCAGTTCCGCGGGAAAGTGATCGCCGTCGAGTTCTTACTCACCTACTGCAGCCATTGCCAGCGTGCGTCCCGCACCACCGATCTCATCTATCGGGATCTGGGAGCCAAAGGCTTTGTGCCGGTGGGCGCCGCCATCAATCCCGGCGGCGACGTCACCGGCTACGTGCGCGATCATAATATTACCTTCCAGGTAGGGTCGGTTCCGCAGGAATCCTGCATGAGCTTTCTCCAGATTCCCCCCATGGGCAAAATGATGATGCCTCAGGTGGCCTTCATCGATCGGAGTTTCAACATCGTGGCCCAGCATTCCGGCGATGAGCCTTTCTTTGGAGAGAACGAGGAAAAGAACATGCGCGACCTCATCGAGAACCTGCTCAAGCCTGCGCGGAAGAAGTCGTAGCTACAGTCCGAACCGTGAAACGCTCCGGTACAGCCGACTTGCCCCTTCATGGCGGCCGTGTTCATGACGGCACTGGGCACGGCCATCGCCGAGGGAATTCTGCTGCAATACGACCATTCCGAATTGCTGACCCGCCTCAGCGATCCCTTCTGGTTTCAGGCTTTAGGCTGTGTCATGGGGATGGACTGGCATTCCTCGGGCATAACCACTTCCGTCCTCGGAGCGCTGCGGCGCGGCTTGAACCCGCGTGCGGCGGAATTGGGAATCTATCTTTGCGGCGGCCGTGGACGCCATTCCCGCAATACTCCCGACGAGTTGCGAAAGGTAGCGGACCAGCGTAGCCTCAATGGCGAGGAACTGGTCCGTACCAGCCGTCTCACCGCTAAAATCGACAACAATGCGATTGGAGACGGCTTTCAGATCTATCAGCACACGTTCCTGGTGACGTCCGCGGGCGAATGGGCCGTAGTCCAACAGGGTATGAACGAGAAAAGCGGACTCGCCCGGCGCTACCACTGGCACTCCGCCTCGGTGCGGGATTTTGTGTGCGAACCGCACACCGGCATTGCCGGTGAATCCGAGGGGACCATCCTGAACCTCGTGGACGCGCAAGCGGGCTGCGCGCAAAAGGCGATGCTGAGCATCGTGAAAGAGAATCCCTGTAAAACGATGAATGAAGTCCGGCGGCTCGTCATGCCTAAACATCACGATGTCCGCGCCGGGAATGTGAATCTGGACCGTTTAGGAGCGGTGCTCGCGGTCGCCTATGAACGCGAACTGCACGATTTCGCGTCTCTCCTGCTGATTGAAAACCTCGGACCGCGCACGCTGCAATCGCTTGCGCTCGTCGCGGAAGTGATGCATGGCGCTCCCAGCCGCTTTGAAGATCCGGCGCGATTCTCCTTTGCCCATGGCGGCAAAGACGGCCATCCCTTTCCGGTGCCGTTGAAGACCTACGATCAATCGATAGTGGTACTTCGCGCCGCGCTCGATCGCGCACGCGTTGGCGATGCGGATAAGCTCAACGGGTTCTCCCGCCTGGACCGCTTTGTCCAAGCGGCCGGCCACCGCGGATCTGC
This sequence comes from Bryobacteraceae bacterium, assembly GCA_035526195.1. Lineage (GTDB taxonomy): Bacteria > Acidobacteriota > Terriglobia > Bryobacterales > Bryobacteraceae > CADEFT01. The sequence goes on along the minus strand of DATLCW010000346.1, from coordinate 8,122 downwards.
CCGCGCCGATTTTGACAAAGCCATCGCGCACGAGCGGAACATCTCGCCATCCCTCGACGGCCGAAGCACGCGCGGGAAACAACTTTCCCTGTTCTGATCCACTGTGGCGCAGGGCACTTCTGCCTGCCGGAGCGCGAGGCGGAGATTCTCCGGATTGATTCGTCGATCGGGAGTTCCTTATTTCCCAGGGGGCGGAAATCAGCAATGTCCGATCCCGGCGAGAATCCGGTTTGTGTAACCAGATATCGTAGGAACCTGCCGTCCGAACCGTTCGGAATGCTGGACTTAGGTGATCGCGTTTAGCACAGCGTTGCCGGGCACGAGAACCAGGCAACCCCATTTCCATGATCAAATAACGTTTAACAACGTGTGTATCATTTAAAGGGCGCGCTCGCGACAGCACGCGTTTGATCGCAACAGGAGATCGTGACAATGAAATTGCTACAGTTTGTAGCGTTGTTCAGCGCGGCGTGGCCGCGTGGGGACAAACCGGCTACACCTTCTCGGATGGGGGCAAGAAGGCGGCTTATCAACTTTCGGCAACCGAAGTTTTTAGCAGCCGCCAAGTGGTGCCATCCGCCCGGGCCGTCTCAGAATGGGGAAGGGGCAAAGTCTACACTCTGTCCTCCGCCAGTGCCGTGAACAAAGTCCGCAGAGCCAAGTCGAACCGTGGCTCGATCGTGCCTGTGTTCTACTACAAGGGCGATCTGCCCTCGGCCGCCAAACGGGCCGCGATCTCCCCGGCGGACCGGGCCAGGCGCATGGACGGGGCGCGCCGCCTGGGGACTCCGAAGCTTCTAGTCCATATGGATGATTCGCGGTTCGCCGAACTCGCCGCCACCAAACCCACTGGCATGGAGAAGAGTCTGCTCGACGGATGGATCCTGGTAGTATTCGCCGACGCCTTCGCCGCGCTCGATGCCGCGGACTGGATGATCAGGAATGGCGGCTGGGAGTTCACGCCCGTCTTCGCTCGCGAGTCGTTTACGCGCCAGGCTCTGCAACGTCCGGTGAACGATTCGCTGTATCCGAAGCAGTGGCATCTTACCGGCACGAGCTTTAACCTCAACATGAAGAACGCCTGGGACCAGGTAACGGGCAAGGGGATCAACATTGCCGTGATCGACGACGCCCTCGAGATCAAGCATGAAGATTTCATCAACGCCTATCCGCTCGAATCCGGCTACCACCACAACTTCAAGGAGGATGGAGCCCCGAACGATCCCTCGCCGCGGAGCGAAACGGAGAATCACGGGACGTACTGCGGCGGCTTGGCCGTGGCTGCCGGTTTCAACAACATCGGAGTGGCCGGTGTGGCTCCCGAAGCGAGAGTCATGGGATTGCGCTACGTTGGCGGGGCGGTGCCCGACGACGCATCGTCGATCGCGTTGTCCTGGCAGCCCGCCGGGATCCAGACTCACGTTTCGAGCAATAGCTGGGGCCCGGCCGATGACGCCAAGAGTGACGGGCGTGTCAGTTCTCTTCAGTTAGCGGGCATGGAGAAGGCAGTCACCGCCAATCGCAACGGTCTTGGCACCGTCATCTCGGTTTCGTGCGGCAACGGACGTGACAGCGGCGACGATGCGAGCTACGACGCCTTTTCGGGTTCGCGTTTCGCCATCGCCGTGGCCGCCGCGGGACGCGACGGCACGCAGAGCTCTTATTCGGAAAACGGCATGAGCGTGGCGATCACCGCTTTCGGCGGCGAGTATCAGCCTCCGGACGTGTTGTGGAGCACGAACGTTTCGGGTGCAGAGGCTTTCGACCTCAAGGCCGCCAACTTCCCCACCACCGAATCGCCGGTCAACTACACCGATACCGCCAATGGCACTTCATCGGCGGCGCCGCAGGTTTCGGGCGCGGCCGCGCTGCTGCTCGAAAAAAACCCCAAACTGGGTTATCGCGACGTCAAGGAGATTCTAATGAAATCCGCTGAATTCGTCCGGAATGGCGGTGGATTCTTCTTCAGCCACTCCTTCGGAGCGGGGCTGCTGAACGTTTCCGGCGCACTGGCGCTCGCCTCGAATTGGACCAACCTGGGGCCCCTCCTCACCGCGGAAGCTTCCGGCACGGGCGGGCCGATCGCGGATGACGCCAGCCTCCGGTCAGTGAGGTTCGATTTGTCGAGCGCGAGGATCCGCGTGGAACACGTGGAAGTAACCGTGAACGTGAAGCATGCCAACCGCGGAGACCTGGGATTTTTTATCGAGTCGCCGAGCGGCATGAGAGCCATCGCCGACAACCGGGCTCCCGACGATGGTGCCGACTTCGCGGACTACACCTTCACCACGCCGCGTTTCTGGGGCGAATCAGCGGCCGGCGTCTGGAAGTTTGGCGTGCTGGATGTCCAGGAGAACGGAACCGCTGGCGAATTGGTAGACGTGAAGATCAAGGTTTACGGCACGTCTCCGTAGTGTGGCCGGGCAAATTTTCCGGAGCCGCGAGACGTCCCGGGTGGGCCGGTTCGCAAGCACTCGTATCCAGCCTGCCAGGGAATTCGGGACGCGTGGGCGGACAGGCAATAATGCATTTGGAGTGCGGCAGGGCGGGTCCGATGGTCTGCTCTACGGTTCCGCGAGGATCCCTGGTGAAGAGATCGCCGCTTAATTGGGCTTCAACACAACCTTGATGCAGGAATCCTGCTCTTCATTGAACATCTGATAGCCCTGCGCCGCCTGATCCAGACTCAGGTGATGCGTGATGACGAAACTCGGGTCGATCTCTCCGTGCTCGACCCGTTCCATCAACGGTCGCAGATAGCGGTGCACGTGGCATTGGCCCGTTCGAATGGTCAGCGAACGGTTCATTACCGAACCCATCGGAAATTTGTCGATGAATCCGCCGTACACGCCGATTACCGAAACCGTTCCTCCGTTCCTGCAAGCCATGATCGCCTGCCGGAGGGCGATCGGCCGGTCGGTTTCGAGCATCAGCGCCTGCTTCACCCGATCGTACGCCCCGTACACGCCCGGTGCGTGCGCTTCCAAGCCTACCGCGTCGATGCAGGCGTCCGGCCCACGCCCGCCCGTCAGGTCGCGCAGCGCTTCGTAAATGTCCGTCTCTTCGTAGTTGATCGTGGTCGCGCCCGATTTTTCCTTGGCCATCCGCAGCCGTTCCGGATACCGGTCAATCGCGATCACGCGCTCCGCTCCCAGCAGGTACGCGCTCTTGATCGCAAACTGGCCAACGGGCCCGCATCCCCAAACCGCAATCGTATCGCCGCCCTGGATGTTGCACATCTCCGCGCCCATGTAGCCGGTCGGAAAAATGTCGGAAAGGAAAAGCACCTGGTCGTCGGTAAGCCCTTCCGGCACTTTGATCGGACCCACATCGGCGAACGGGACCCGCGCGTATTCCGCCTGCCCGCCCGAATAGCCCCCCAACAGGTGGGAGTATCCGAATACGCCGGCAGGCGAATGTCCCCATAATTTTTCCGCCATCCAGGCGTTCGGGTTCGAATTTTCACAAAGGGAAAACATCCCGGCCCTGCAGGAGAAGCACCGGCCGCAGGCGATCGGGAACGGGACCACCACGCGATCGCCTTTTTTCAAATTCCTCACCTCGCGGCCGGTTTCGACCACTTCGCCCATGAACTCATGCCCCAGAACGTCGCCGCTCTGCATGGTGGGAATGAAGCCGTTATAAAGGTGTAGATCCGAGCCGCAGATGGCGGTTGAAGTAATCTTGACGATGGCGTCTTGCTGATTCAGAATTTGCGGGTCGGGAACGTGCTCTACCCGCACATCGTTCTTACCCATCCAACAGTTAGCTCTCATACGGATTCCTCCCGGTATCCAGAACGTATACCTGATGGAGCTTTTGCCAGGAGAAAGGTTTCGCTCCGCCGGCCGAAACCCTCCTTCTCATCCGGTGATCTACTCCATAGCGAGGTGTTACGAGGCCCAGAAAGGATCCTTTCCATGTTTTTCACTCGTACCTTTGTGGCGGCGATTTTCGCGGCCGCCAGCGTGTTCGCATTGGCTACCGCCGACCGCGATTTCCTCCTTCAAGCCGCGGAGGGAGGCCGCATGGAAGTCGAACTGGCCCGCGGAGCCGCCCAAAAGGCCGCCAGCCTGGAAGTCAAGCAATTCGCCCAGCAACTGCTCGATGACCACGCCAAGACGAATCAGGAGATCAAACAATTGGCGGAGAAGAAAGGAGTGATCGTGGATGCTTCTTCTTCCCGCGCCACGCCGCACCTTCAGGAGCGGCTGTCTAAATTGAGTGGCGATCAATTTGATCGCGTGTACATCCAGGAAATGATGGCCGAGCACCAGAAGGGGGCCGCAGCCTTTGAGAACGCCGCTAAAACTGCCAAAGACGCAGACATAAGGGCGTTTGCCGCTAAAACCCTCCAAACCATCCGCCAGCATCTCGAGAAAGTGGGCGCCCTTCACCGGAAACTGAGCGCCCCGGGAACAAGCGGCAATCCGGTGTAATCAGGAATTGGCGGCGCGCCGGCAGGCAATCTCGATCCAGGGTCCCGAGAGCCCTTCGGGTTGTCTTCCCCGTCCCTCCGCAAAGCGCCGGTGCGCCTCCGCTGCCCGCCCCACTGTTCTCGGAAGTTCCGGAAACGGGACCGTCAGCAGGGCGCTGTCAAAGCCCGCCACCGGCTCAAATCCATGGCTCCTCAAGAGCCCGCTCAAGGTACGGGGAGAATAGCCGGTCAGATAGGGAAAGCCCAGCAGATTGTTATAAGCGAGTTCTTGCAGCGCGCGTGCCGATCCCTCGACGATGCCTCTGCGCCATCGTTCGTAAAATTGAAAATTTGGCGTGCGAACCACCAGCAAACCATGCGGCTTCAACAGCCGGTGCGCCTGCCGCAGCGTGCTTCCGGGAGCATCGATCTGTTCAAAACAATTCCAGATAAATAACCCATCGGCGGCATGGCTGCACACTCGGGCGTCTTCAATCGTCTGCGGCAGCACCCGCAGTCCCTTGGCTCTGCTGAAGGCCCCGGTGTACTCGCCAATGTCGAGACCGGTCGGACGCCAATCCCACTCCTCCGCAACCTCCAGGAAGGCGCCCAGGTGGCTGCCGAGTTCGATCACTTCCGCCCGCGCCGGCAGAAGCCCCCGGTATTGGCATTCTTTTTCCCGGAATGCCTGGACATACCGTGGATAGAGGTGCGCCAGCAAATCGCGATCGTACACATCTCGGGCATAATCAGGTTGTTCGTCTTCCTCCCGAACCACCAGGCCGCACACCGCGCACGCAACCAGTCTCCCCGGGCCGCCATGCATGAAGCGCGTCAGGTCCATCAATTCCGCCGGCTCGGGGTGATAATCGAAATGCCGCAGAATAAAATCCGACCGCAGCCCGATCTGCCGAGTAATCTCGCAGCCCGGTTCCCGGGCCGCAAACCGCCGGGACCGGCAATTGGGACAGGAACGGTTCGCGAGACCCATATCCCAAAAGACGCCGCTTGAAGGGACTCTGCTACAAAGTCACTGTGGCATGTCCGCCAGAAAAATGTTGCCCTTGGTCTCGTTCCGCTCGAACACAATGGGATCACCCTTCGGCGACCACGACGGATAGCGCATAAACGTCCGGAAGAGCTTGTTCTCCGTAAGCTTCCTGGCATCGCCGGTTTCGAAGTTCACCGCGTACACGTTCCACACCGCGTCCCAAAACCCGGCCACGGCGATCTCCCGGCCATCCGGGGACCAACTGAAGACCCACGCATGTCCCGGCCGGTTGGTAAGCTGCCGTACGGCGCCGCCTTTGGCGGAGAGCACCACCAAATGCGAATCGGCGCCCTGCCTGCTTTCCGCCGCAATCCATTTTCCATCCGCCGACCAGCAGGGATACGAAATCGAATGCGAAGGAAAGGTCAATTGCGTTTTCTTGCCCGACGCTATCTCCATTTTCCAGATCGTATCCACGGTCCCGTCGCGCTGCTGATACACCAACTCTTTGCCATCGGGAGACAGCCGCGAGATCCCCACCTTATTGTCAATCCTGGCGAATTTCTTCTCCGAACCGTCTTGAAGGGAAAACTGGAACAGGCCGGATTCGCCGTCCCGTTGCGCCTGGTAAACAATGCTTTTGCCGTCCGGCATCCACGAGACAAGATAGTTCCAGGCCGGGTTGCGAGTCACCTGGGTGGCATTTCCGCCGTTGGCATCGCTGATATATAGATCTCCGGTCAACCCGCGCAGGCGCATCAGGTAGGCGAGCCTGGTCCCGTCCGGAGAAAACACGGACTGCGTAAATCGATACGCGCTTTCATGCGTCACCTGCCTCGTCTCACCCGTTTTCGGCGACACCTGCCACAAATTGCTCGCCATGGCGCTGGCGCTATACCCGGCGCGATTGCCCCGGGAGGTCAGGGTCAGATCGCGGATATGGGTGAAGTCAACGCGCATCAGCAGCTCTGGCGGGCGCCCCTTTACCAGCTGGTAGAGACCGGAGGTGTCTTTGTCCGTCATGCCTAAAAAGAACATCGTGCCGCCGTCCGGCCCGTATACGAAGCTGATGGCCAACGCCGGCGCGGTATTTACGCTGGAGAGCTCCCCGGTCCACAGATCGAGTTCGCGGATGCCGCCGAGCCTCATGAATTCGAACGAAAGGAACCCCAACCGCCGCCCATCGGGGCTGATCTGCGGGTTGGAGTGGCGGCCTTCCGGCGCTCCGGGATGTGTGATCTGTTTAGGCGTGCCACCCTGCGCAGGGACCGTCCAGACCGTCGATTGGGTACCGGGAGCAACCTCCGGAAAAGCCGCTGAGGACACGCCTTCATCCCGGAACGCGATCTGTTTACCGTCGGGAAACCAGGCCGGCTGCGAGCCCATGTCCGTAACTCTCCGGGGCATTCCTCCCAACGCCGGAATGACGAAGATACCTCGGTTCTTTACGCTCGTGTATGCGATGCTCGAGCCATCCGGCGACCATGCGGGCTGGAGGTTTTCCTGGCCATCCTTTGTCAGTTGGATTTCCCGGCCGCCCGGAACCACTTGCATTACGTAGATTTCAAAGTTGCCGCTCTTGTCGGAGGCATAGGTCAGATTGCTCCCATCGGGAGAGAAAGAAGGATGAAGATCCAGCCCCCCGGCCGTGGTAAATTGAACGGGCTTCAAAACCGGCGGGCCGCCGCTGGTCCAGATTTTTATAAACGGCATCAGGTAGGCGAGCAGGATGGCGCTGAAAGCACCGATCGGAATCCACCAGTTGATCCGGCGCGGAACGTAAGCTGGCGGTTGAGGCTCGGGGACAGGCTGGTCTGGCTGCTGAATCCGCACGTCCGCCAGAAACCGGTATCCGACGGTGGGCACGGTCTCGATATATCTCGCTTGCTTCGCATCATCGCCCAGCGCCTTTCGCAATTGGGCGATCACCCGCGTGAGGGCATTGTCGGTGACGAATGCTCCGTTCCAGACCTCTTTGAGCAGTTCCTCTTTAGTCACCACCCGGTTCGCGTTTTCGGCCAGATACACCAGCACCCGGAAGAAGTTCGGCTCCAGCTCCACCGTATGCGAGCCTTTGCGCACCTCCATGTTCCCCACGTCGATGACGATCTCGTCAAACTGCAGGATCCTCATGAACTTATGAAATCATCCGCCTTTCGTCACGACCATCATCACAGCTTTGCTCCAAGCTTGTCCCCATGCTATGGCGATTCCTTGCGGTGATCCTCTTCTCTTTTACGCTTCCGGCCCAGCCGGTTGTCCGGCTGCGTGCCGCCGGGCCCTACTTTTTAGTGGACGGTATCCATGTAAATGGACAGGGTCCCTTCCGGTTCCTCCTGGATACCGGGGCTCAATCCACCGCCGTCACCCCACAACTGGCCCGGAAACTCTCTCTTCGACCAACCTATCGCGTCGAGGTCGTCTCGGTCAATGGAGTCGTCAACGCGATTGGGACCAAAGTCTCCGATGTAACACTTGGTTCGGCCAAGGCCCTCGGCGCCGAAGTGCTATGGTACGACCTCAGCGCCGTCCAGCGCGTCGATCCCACCATGGATGGTGTGCTGGGGCAGAGCTTCCTCGGACGGTTCCGTTATTCCATCGATGTGAGAAAACGGCTGCTGAAGATTGAGGAGGAGGCGCCGCGGACCGGAATGCGCATTCCATTTGAACCGTAGATGACCGGCGGGTGATTGCGTGGAAGGGTTTGAGGCTTG
>DATLCW010000341.1:0-19918 GCA_035526195.1 Bryobacteraceae bacterium | reverse complement strand
CAGATTGAGGCCGCTGATCCGGGTTCCGCCGACGTTCAGTTCCTCGAGTTCCGTGAGCGCAGGGAGGCTTTCCAGGCCGACGTCGCCGAGCTGGGTGTGGCTGAGGTCGAGTGATCGGAGGGCGGATAACCGGGCGATGTGGGGCAGGCTAATGTCGGTCACATCGGTGCCTCGAAGTACGAGCTTGCGTAACTTTCGATTGGCGCGGAGATAGGAGAGAGCGGCGTCCGTGATGAACTCCGCCGCGTCGAGGGTGAGCTCTTCGAGCTGGTGCAATTGCTGAAGCCGTTCGATGCCACGGTCGGTTACATACGTGAACGAGAGATCGAGGGTTTTCAGTTCTCTGATGGGGACGATACGTTCGATGTCGTTGTCGGTGACCCAGGTGCGGGCGAGGGAAATCCCGGCGATGGCGCCGTCGGGGCCGCGGCTGACTTCGCCGCCCTGAGCTTCGATCCACTGGATCAGATTCGCGCGCGCATCGGCTCCGCGGGCGATGCTCAAACCAGCGGTTAGCAGGAGCGCAAGAAGAGGGGTCATGTTCTACGCTCCTGACGGCTCGCGTCGCGGCTCCAATTGATTTTGCAGTTGGGGAGGGATTTTTTCAGCGCCTCGAAACCTTGCTCCGTGATCAAGGTGTGATAGAGGTCGAGATAGCGCAGGTTGCGCATGCCGGTGAGAACCTTCACAGATGCATCGGTGATATCTGTTCGATCGAGGCGCAACTCCGTGAGCGCGGCGAGGCCCGCGAGCTTCGCGAATCCCACATCGGTGATGGTGTTATATTCGAGGCTCAACGATTCCAGTTCAGGTAACTGCGCTACCCATTCCATTGCCTGGTCGGCCGCTTTTGTCTGATCAAGACCAAGTCTTTTGAGATGGCGCAGGGCGGTCAGGGATTTGAGCGCGGCTCCAGAGAAGCGGCCAAAGCTGAGATCCAGATCTTCGAGTTGGGTGAGAGTAGAGATGATGCTGAGACCGTCGTCGTCGATGTCGACCGTTTTGAGATCGAGGCGTTTCAGGTTTGTAAGGTTGGCCAGGGCGGGAAGTCCTTTGCCGGTGATGTCGGTGTGGCGCAGGGAGAGACGCTCGAGGCCGGTCAGGCTGGCGATGTGTTGCACGCCTTCATTCTTCAGGGGAGTATTTTCGAGGTTCAGGTCACGCAGTCTGGTGAGGGTGCGGATTCCGGCGAGCCCCGGTCCTTCTACGGCAGTGCTGCCCAGATAAAGGATTTCGAGATTTACGAGCGGCGCCAGTTTCGCGATGGCGCTGTCGGAAAGTAGGGTGTAGCCGAGGTCAAGCCGGCGGAGGGAGGGGATCGCTCCCAGGTGCGTGACTCCGGCATCGCTGATCTCGGTGTCCCGCACACTGAGCTCAGCTAGTTGAGGAAGCCGGGTGAGGATTTGCAGCTCGCGGTCGGTGATCGAGGTGGACTTCAGGGAAACGCCGATCACGTGTCCTGCGCGCATTTGAATGGCGCCCCCGATGGAGCGGAGCCATGCGGCGATGGCCTGTTCGCCCCTGTCCGCTATGGCGGCGGATTCGATGGAGCGCTTCGCCTGGCGATTTGAAGAATCCTGAAACAGCACCTTGCAGTTGGGAATTCCCGCGAGAAGCTCACGGACTCCGGAACTGGTGGCGCGAGTGTAGCGAATATCGAGGGAGCGAAGGTTCTTGAGGGGTGCGAGCCGGGCCAGGCCGGCGTTCGATGCTTTGGTGCGGTAAAGGCTGAGTTCCTCGAGGGCGGTCATGTTTTTCAGTGCGTCGAGGCCGGCGTCGGTGACGTTTGCGGTTTGAAGGTTAAGCCGGCGCAGCCTGGTTAATGCCGCGAGATTTGTAAGGCCGATGTCCGAAATGGCGGTGTCGGCGAGGTCGAGTTCGGTAAGGTTGGTGAGCGCGGAAAGGTTTTTCAGGCCGGCGTCGGTGATCGAGGTCCCGCGCAGGTACAGTTTGGAAAGCTGGGTCATCGATTTGAGGCTGTTCATTCCCTCGTCATTAAAAGTCCGGTCGTAATTGAGATCGAGATGTTTCAGCGAGAAGGCGGCGAGCGCGGCTCCGGCGATGCGTGTCTGATGGACGCGCAACTCTTTCAGGTGGACGAGAGGCTGCAGGCCTTTGAGCACGGATTCATCGAACGGGATGTAGGTTTGAACGGGCTTGCTCACGATGAGTTTCTCAAGTTCGGTGGAGCGGGCAAACAGGGCGAGGGTCGAGGCGACCATCGAGGTGGGCTGATCGTACCAGAGGCGTCCGTTTACGTAGAGTTCCTTGAGGTGGGGGATTGGCGGAAGACGTTTCCATTCCTCTTCGAGGGCGTATCCCCATTGGGTGACTCCGGTGAAATTTAGGGTGTGGAGGCGGAAGTCCGTTTGCGGGAGATCGGCCAGGTCCGTGATGGAGCGGCGCTGGCCTTGGAGCACAACGCTTCCGCCCATGCGGAGCATCCATTCGGCGACGATGCGGTCGGGCGGGGCGGGCTGGGCGAAGGCTGCCGATGCGAACAGGAATAGGCACAAAGACACACCTCATCATGACTAAGGATTTTGCGGGCTGCAAGTGACCCTCCAGAACAGCGAAACAGGATTGTAAAAAGTGTTCCGTTTTGTTCCGAAGGGGCACTTTGCGGCAAAGCACTTCCTGACGGTCGTGCCCCGGTAAGCAGGCTTTGATGAGCAGGGATGGGGTGATGATTGGTTGGAATCTTTGGAGGCGCGATTCGTAAATCACTATTTTTTCTGCCGCCAAGATAGGATAGCCAGTCTGTCGACCGAGAATTGTTCGAATTCGCAGGTTGGCTTTAGCCAGGCGTGTACGCTGTCTATCACGGAGTGGAATTGTGTCGCGTCCTCTCCTTCAAGAAGGATGTGGGGGTATTCAGAAATCATTCCGGGTTTATCGTAGCACCCGGATTTTCGTCTTTTCAAAGTTTCCTACATTTGTTTTGAGCCTAAAGGGGTTATAGGTGTCCGTGCGGGTGACTGCACGAAGGCTAAGTTGAAAAAGCCGGGTAAGGATGGGCAGTTCGGCTACAGGAGTTTTGCGGGCGGCAAGTGCCTCGTCAGAAACTCAACCGAAGACCCAATTGAATCGCGCGCGAGGCTTTGGCGCTGAGAACCGATCCAAAATCGGCCGCTCCCAAGACATGTCCGGGCAACTCGAAGTTGGCGTGGTTCAGAAGATTGTAAAGCTCAGCGCGCACACCCAGTTGAAACCGCTCCGTCACGGGAAGCTCCTTGGATAGCGTTGCGTCCACAGTCTGGCTGGCGTCGCCTCGCAGGCCCGAGCGCGGCGAGTTGCCAAACCTGAACTGGGGTGGAGCGTTGAAGGCGAGCGTATCAAACCAGCGGGCGAGGGTGCGCCCGGCACCAGCCAGACGCGGGTCCCGCAACAGGTTCGGGCGCAACGGCCCGGCACTGAATGCATTAGTCGTATTCGCCGCCATCACGGCCGTGAAAGGGGGCCCGCTCTGCAGGGTCGTCAAAACGCCAAGCTGCCAGGAGCCCGCAAGCCAGCGCAGCAAGGGCCGGCCTTTGAGGGAGGGCGCCTGGTACAAGCCCATCATTACGACGCGGTGAGGGATATCGGAACCGCTCAACGACTTATCGAGCCGCCGGTTATATGCATCCATGTAGCTTCCGGGGTCGCCATATTCGTCGGCACTGGCAACATCGTCGATGAATTTAGAGAAGGTATAGTGGGTGAGCAGCGAGAGTCCGTTGTGAAAGCGGCGCTCCAAGCGGACGTACGCACTGTGGAAGCTCGAATCCCCAATCGACGGGTTAATCCAGGTCACGTTGGAAAATTGCGGAAACGGGCGGCGAGCCTGGGAATCGCCCGGTCCCAGGCGCTGGGGCGCGACCTGGTTCAAGGTCAGATCGTTAGCGGCCAGATGGTGACTGACATTTGCCATGTACCCGACTTCCAGCACTGCTTGTGCCGTCACTTCGCGCTGAATATTAAAGTTGTACTGGAAGGAGGTGGGCGATACCTGGTCCTGCTTGAAGAAGCCTACGGAAAGATTCGAGCGCTGGCCGGCCGGCACGGCTCCGAAAGAATCGTTCAACGGTGGCCGCGTGACGAAGGGGAAACCATGGCGTAAGGCGAGCGCGCTGAGAAACTCGGCTTGAGGCACTACCAGGGCGGCAGATGTGGAAAAGCCGGTGGACGCCGTGTCGCCAATGGTATTACTAACCGTGGAGCCATAAAAGGCTCCAAAGCCCATGCGGATTACGGTTTCCCGACGGAAAGGAAGGCGGTAGGCCAGCCCCACCCGCGGACCGAAGTTGTTCCAGTCCGTACGAAATGCGTTGACCGGCGTTCCATCACGCCCCGAGAATGTCACTACGCCCGGCGTTCCGGACACAGGGTTGATTCGCGCCAGATCGAAGGAATTCTGACTGTTGTCTGTACTCCGCCGCGGCAGCTCAGTCTCCCATCGCAAGCCGAGGTTGATGGTGAGACGGCTCGTAACCCGCCAGTCATCCTGGACGTAGCCGGCCAGATAATAAGCACGAGTGCGGATTTTATCCGAGATCTGAATGTTCGCGGAATTCGCTTCGCCCAGCAGGAAGGTTGCGAAGCCATCCCCCGTGCCTGGGGTGCCGGGAAGACTGGTGTATTGCGGAAGAAATTGGAAAATGCCGGAGGATCCACGGTCGCGGATCTCGCTGTTGCCGGAACGCCGGAATTCAAAGCCCACTTTAAGGGAATGTCCGCCGCCGAACCAGGAAAGCGCATCGAGAATCTGCGTATCGCGAATCGGAGTCTGCACGCGGCCCGGAGGCGCACTGAGAGCTACGTAGCCAGGAATGGCAAAATTGGGGAACGCCGTCTTGCTGACACCGCTGAGGCCGAGTGTGCCCGCCAGGTCCTCCTCCCATCCAAAGCGTTTGTCGATGAAGCGCCGTTGGAAGAACGTAACCTTTATGTCATTGACGAGGCTGGGACTAAAAATGTGAGTCTGGCTGCCGAGTAGGCTCTGTACCCGAACGCCGGTGAAGTTGGCGTTCGGATCCGACTCGGGAATGCCGAAAGAACCGTTGTTCTGAATGCCGGCGTCGTTGAGATAGTAGCGGGCCGTGAACTGGTCCGACTGCCGGAGTTGGTGATCGAACCTGGCGACGAAGATGTTGCGACTTAGATCGGAATTGGCATTGCCACTGTAATTGTTGGCGCCGGTGGCCGTGGCTGTCCGGTTCGGGGCAGGCCAGTAACGAAGGGCGGCGGAGGCGACCGGATCGAAGCGATGCAACGGGATTCGATTACCAGGAAAGGGCTGCCGGAGCGCGCCCAGAGTGGTTGCGGGATCGTAGACGAGAATCGGATTCCCAGCGGTATTTTGCAAACCTGAAAAATCACCCGCTCGCTGTGCCTCAGAGGGTACCGTTTGTAACGGCGTGATGCTGGAAACCTGCTGGGTGTGCTCCAAAGATGCGAAGAAGTGGGTCTTGTCTTTCCGGATCGGTCCCCCTAACGCGAAGCCATATTGGTTGAGACGAAGCGGCGGTCTTTCGCGCGCGAAGAAATTACGCGCATCCAATACACTGTTACGGAGAAATTCAAACGCACTGCCGCGCCATTCGTTCGTGCCGGAACGCGTGGTAAGCGCGATCACTCCACCCGCGGAATGCCCGTGTTCGGCGGAGTAGTTATTGCTGATCACGCGGAACTCCTGCATCGCGTCCATCGGCAAGCTGGTCATCTGCATGACTCGCGTGAGGCCGGATGCATTGGTGGCATTTCCGCCGTCGAGCGTGAAATTCTGATTACGAGCTCGTCCGCCCGCGACACTGAACACCGGGTAATTTTCCGCGCCCTGGCCGGGATCGATCATCACGACACCGGGCGCCAGAGCAACGAGGGAGGATGCGGCGCGATTCGGCATCGGTAATCCGGCCACCATGCGCCTGTTGATGAGTTGCCCCACGCTCTGCGATTGAGTTTCCGCGAGGGGGCTAGCCTCTTCGACGGTCACCGTCCCGGTAGAGGCTCCGATTGTGAGCACCAGTTCCAAGGCAACGGTCTGACCGGTCGCGATGACCACGCCCTTGCGGACCAGGTTTTCAAATCCGCGGCTGGCTGCTTCGATGCGGTACCGTCCCGGAAGCAATGAGGTCACGCGGAAGTGGCCGTTTCCAACCGATGTGGTTTCGACCGTTGTTCCGGAATCTTCGTTTATTACTTTGATGTATACACCGGGGATGAGAGCGCCGGTCTGGTCAGCGATGGTTCCGGCGACGCCAGCGCTCCCGGTCTGCCCGGCCAGCGGCGTAGCCAGGGAGGAGGTGAGGAATAGGGTCAAGACAGCGAGACGGATGGTTGTGTTCATGGTGCGAGGCTCCTGGTAGGGAACATTATACACCCTATAGTTGATCGACAATAGGTAATATTGAAAGATTTGGGGAGTACGAAGGCCAATCGGAGCATAGCCATGTCCGGCGCGTTCGGCGGGACGGACCGAACACAAACTGTAAAAGTGTTCCGTTTTGTTCCGAAGCTACCTCGCCGGGGCGAGTTTTCGCAGGCTGGTGAGGGAGTTAATTGCCGTCGCGGAAGAGGCGCGCCAGAAGGAGTTCGAGATTAAGCAGATCCTTTATTTTCTTACGCATGCAGGCAAGGGAAAAGGTGTTGCGGCCGGTATCGTCGATGCCCGGCCAAGCTTTGATGAGGAGGGATGGGGTGATGATGCGCTGAAACCTTTGGAGGCGCGATTCGTAGATTGCTATTCTTTTCTGGCGCCAGGATACGATGGCCAGCCTGTCCACGTGGAACTGCTCGAATTCGCAGGTTGGCTCGAGCCAGGCGCGGACGCTGTCTACCAGCGAGTGGAACTGTGTCGCGTCCTCGCCTTCAAGGAGGATGTCGGGGTATGCAGAAATCATTCCGGGTTTATCGTAGCAGACTGTTTTTACGGAATGAGCATGATTTATAAGAAAATACACTACTTGTTATTGCCAGAGTTCGGTGATCGGGCCATAAGCGTCCTGATCGGCGGAAGGCACGTATTCAAAGCCCCGGTTGAAGGGGTCATCGTAGCGGATGTTGGTGTAGTTGATGCCGGTGGCGGAATAAATGGTGGCTTCGATATCTTCGGCGCGAACGTCGCGGTCGCGGGACCAGCCGGTCTCCCGGGTTGCCGCCCCGGTTGGGTCGGTGGAACCGATGGCGCGGCCTCCCTGGATTCCGGCGCCGGCGAACATGGCAAACTGCTGCAGGTAGTGGTCCCGGCCCTGCTGTCCGGTGAGGCGGCCGACGGTGCGGCCGAATTCGCCCATCACGACGATCATGGTTTCCTGCAACAGGCCGCTGGATTTAAGGTCTGTCATGAGTTGGGCGATGCCGGCATCGAATTGACCGGCGATACGCGGCAGAACGGCCGCCGTGTAGATATTCTGATGATTGTCCCAGCCGCCGAGGTTGATCTGGATATAACGGGTGCCGGAGTGGGCGGCGAGGACTTTGTAGGCGGTGAGGCAGGCGTTGCCAAATCCGGAGGCGCCGTATTTCTGGCTCTCTTCGGTAGTAAAGCGAAAAGCACTATCCACTTTGGGATTGAACATCATGGACTTGGCTTCTTTGTAGAAGCCGTCGAAGTCTTCGAGGTTTTTGGAATAGGGGGAGTCGACGCGCAACGGGGCGTCGAGTGAATTAAGCAGCTTCCACTTGCTTTCGAAACGGGTTTGACCGTCGGTATTGTTGGTGTCCGGGAATCCTGATTGGGCGGGTGTGAACTTTACCGGCGCATAGGCGGCATTGAGATAACCGGAGCCAATCATGTCATTGGCATTCAGGCCGAGGAAGAGAGGGAAGGAATCGGTAGGACGCCGCTCACTTTTCTTTTCGATGGCGAAGATGCTGCCGATGTTCGGTGCGATATCGCCAAGCGCCGCCGCGGGGGAACGCCCGATCTGCGCCCAGGCCTGCCCGAGGTTGTGCTGAAGGGCCCAGGAACGGACGGAGCGGACGATCGCCATGTCGGGCACGTTGGCGGCCAGTTTGGGCATCAGGCCGGTGGGCCAATGGATGCCTTTGATCATTTCCGGCTTGAAGGAGGCGGGGGTGACGCCGTCAATCATCTTAAAGTCGAAGGTATCGGTGTGGGAAGGGGCGCCTTGCAATAAAACAAAGATGACGTTGCGCGCTTTATTGATCAGCGCGGGATTTCCGCGGGCGACCACTCCGGTGTCCTGGCTGAAGGCGCTGCCGGCCAGGGTAAAGCCGCCAAAGCCTGCGCCCAAAGCCTGGAAGAAGCGGCGGCGGGTAAAGAAGGGACGCTCGGTGATGAACTTATGCCGATGCGGAAACTTCTCGAGGAACTGATTGAATTTGTCCGGACCTTTCATGGCTGCCCCTTTTCAATAATTGAAGAAGAAATCGACTTTGTTATAGAGGGACCAGAGAAGGTCCTCGGCTTTTTGCTGGCGGGGCCCTTCTTTCAAAGCCGCTAGCGCCGTCTGCTTTTCCGCTTCCCCCGGGTAGCGGGAAAGAACGTTCAGGAATAAGGAACTGACCAGTTGCTCATCGGTCTGATTGTTGGTGAGAGCCTGGCGAAGCATATTGGCGGTAGGGCCTGTGCCGGCGGCTTTGGTGCGGCTGAGGACGAAAGAATCGTTCATCAGATTCAGCACCTGGAGAGTGGAGCCTTCGACGCGACGGTCTTCATTGTCGCGATTGCCGCGCATGAAGCTGTCGAGCCAGGAGCGCATGGCGGCATTGGGTGGAACGTTCACCACATCAGGAAGTTTCATGGCCCAATCCACCTGGCCGAAGGTGGGAATGGCGTAAGGGCTCGGCATGGCGCTCGACTGAACGACGGCGTCATGGATCTCTTCGGCCCACAGCCGGCGCGGCAAATGGCGCGCATACATGTCTTCCCAGGCGGGGTTCCATGGGCCCGAGTAACGGCTGGAGAGCTGGTAGGCTTCGCTGGTGACGATGGTGCGCATAAGTTCTTTGAGGTCGAATTTTATGTCGATGAAGCTTTGGGCCAACTCGTTTAACAGACGCGGCTGATTGGGCTGGAGCGTCCAGGGATCGGGCGGCGGGTTGTCGGGGTCGAGCCGGGCGAGGTCGAACTGATTGGCCGGCTCGACCATGGCCTTGGACATGAACTCCTTCCAGATGTAATTGACGGCCGCGCGGGAGAACTGGAAGTCGGCGGTGAGTTCGCGGGCGAGGGCGGCGCGGTAGTTTTCGCCCGGCTGCGGCTTGTTGCCGTTGAAGGGATACTCCGGGGAGATGACGCGGAGCGTGCCGACGGGGGTGCGCGGCGGGCGGTTGCCGGTGGTGGAGCCCAGGGTGTAATCAGCGCGGTTGGTGTCGAGGATGCTCCAGTAGTAAGGATTGCCTGCCGCGGGGTCGACGCGAATGCGAGCCATCGCGGTGCGCGCGAAGAAGGCGGCAAGCTGATAGGCCTGGTAGCGGGTGGCGCTTTTGCCCCAGAGGCTCAGAGTGTCCAGATGACGGCGGCCATCGTGGCACATCACGCAATTCATCTGGCCCAGACCGAGGAAGGTATCCGCCACGTTCATGGCTTGCTGGTCGTAAATGTCCTGAGCGGGACCGCCGGTGACAAAGCCTCCGAGCAGCCAGTTCAAGTCTCCCTGTTCGTAGCTGTTGGCTCCGGTAGCGGTGATCAATTCGCCCGCGATTGTGTTGTAAGGTTTGTTGACGGCGAGGGACTTGTTAATCCATTGATAGAAGGCGTTGCGGCCTTCGTTGTACCGGATCACCTGCACGGTGCGGACGGTGTTCTTGAAAAGGTCGCCGAAGTACATCGTCCACTTGTCGACCCAGGCGGGCGAGTTGAGAAGCTGATTTACAAGTTTGGAGCGCTTGCCGGGATCGAGATCGGCGACGAACTTCTGGACATCTACGGGCGTGGGGATGCGGCCGGTGAGGTCCAGTGTAACGCGACGGATGAACTCGAAATCGGTGGTTTTGAGAGCTGGCGTAACGCCGGCATCCTTCCAGACTTTGGAAAGGTTGCGATCGATGAGGTTGGTGGAGGTGTCCGCCGCGGAACGAACGGTGTTTCCTTTTAAGGAGGGTAGACTGGCGGCGACTTCGAGGGCCTGGCGGCTGAACTGGTACTCTTTGAAGGTTTGGGCTTCGAGACCGCTTTTTTTCCAGTGGTGGCGCCTGGGGCCTTGAAATGCGCACTCGGCGTGGTCTATGGCCAGTTCCTGCGCGGACAAGGCAGTGACCGTGAGAAGGGCAGATGCGAAGAGCTTTCCGTATTGTTTTTCGATCATTCTGATGAATCCCCGCGAATTGGTGTCTACAATGGTAACCCTGGGTTCGGTCAATAGTTCCGCGGGCAAACACCTTAAATGCTGGTCGTTTGTGCCGGTATGATCCGGCTGAGAATGGAGGAGAAGCGCTTGCGCGGCGCACGGGATAGGGCCTACTCTACGACTAATGCACTTCGCCGGGCTTGTGTTGACTGCCGCTGTTGCCGCCGCTGACTGGACCCAGTTCCGGGGGCCCCAGGGGTTAGGCCTTTCCAAGGACAAGAACCTTCCTGTTCAGGTATCTAAGGAACGGGCGGTCTGGAAGACGCCGCTGCCGCCCGGGCATTCCTCGCCGGTGCTGGTAGGGTCGCGAATCTTTGTCACGGCCTACGAGGACGGCAAACTGTACACGATTTGTCTGGATCGAGGGAGTGGAAAGGTCCAGTGGCGGCGGGAAGCTCCCCGTCCGCGCACGGAGAGTTTCCAGAAGACGAATTCTCCGGCGTCGCCCTCTCCCGCCACCGACGGCAAGAGCGTTTTCGTATTCTTTGGGGATTATGGAATGCTCGCTTATGGGATGGATGGGGAGGAGCGCTGGAAAGTTCCTCTGGGTCCGTTCAACAATCCCAATGGACATGGCTCTTCGCCGCTGGTGGTGGACGATGCGGTTTTCCTGATTTGCGACCAGGATACGAACTCGTTCGTGATCGCGCTGGATAAGGAGACGGGTAAGACACGCTGGCGGGTGGAGCGTCCGGAGGTGACGCGGGGATACGCCACTCCGGGGGTGTATGAACCAAAGGGCAAGCCAAAAGAGTTGATTGTGCCGGGGGCGTACCAGTTGATCTCCTATGATCCGAAGACAGGGGAAAAACTGTGGTGGGTGAACGGCATGGCATGGCAGTTGAAGTCCGTTCCCATCATTGATGGAGATACGATTTACGTGAATGCCTGGGAGACGGGCGGTGACTTTGATTCCCCACCCGAGGTGCCGGCGTGGGAGGAGATGTTAGCGAAGTACGACACGAACAAGGATGGGAAGATCGTACCGGAGGAGGCGCCCAAACAGCTACAGAACTGGTATCGGGAGAACGATTTGAATCATGACGGGTTCATGGAGGAGCGCGACTGGAGCTTTTGGCGTTTGCACCGCACGGCGCAGAATAGCGTGAGCGCGATCCGGCCGGCGGGGCAGCGGGGCGACCTTACGAAGAACGTGATCTGGCGATATCATAAGTCGCTGCCGAACGTTCCTTCGCCTCTGCTGATCAACAATACGTTGTTTCTGGTGAAGGATGGCGGAGTGGTTACGACGTTGAATCCACGAACCGGGGAAGTCTACCGGCAGGCGCGGGTACCGAATGCGCTGGAGCAATATTGGGCCAGCCCGGTGGGTGGCGATGGCAAGGTTTACGTATTAAGTCAGGCGTGCAAGCTGAGCGTGCTTACGGCGGCGCCGCAGTGGGAGGTGCTTCACATGAATGACCTCGAGGATGAATGCTTCGCGACACCGGCGCTGGTAGATGGGGGGATGTACCTGCGGACGCGAACCGCCATGTATTTTTTCAAGAAATGAAGCCGCTATACGTTCAGGTGCATCCGGACGATAACACCGGAATAATCGTCAATCCCGAGGGATTGGAAAAAGGCTCCGGCTTTGCGGGCGGCCTGGAACTGCGGGAGCGCATTCCACAATCGCACAAGGTGGCGTTACGCGATCTTTCAAGCGGCGATGCGGTGGTGCGGTATGGGCAGATCATCGGGCATGTGAGCCGCGAGGTGCGGGCCGGCGATTGGATCCGGGAGGATATGCTGGACCTCCCCGCACCGCCTCCGCTCGATGAGCTATCGATTGCGACGGCGATTCCAAAGGCGCTGCCGGCGCTCGACGGTTATACGTTTGAGGGGTACAGGAATCCCGACGGCACGGTGGGCACGAAGAATATTCTGGGGATCACAACCACGGTGCAGTGCGTGGCGCCCACGGTGGATTACGCCGTGCGGCGGATTAAGCAGGAGCTGCTGCCACGATTTCCGAACGTGGATGATGTGGTGGCGATCACCCACACCTATGGCTGCGGAGTGGCGATCGATGCGCCAGGAGCGGCGATACCGATCCAGACTTTACGGCATATCAGCCGTCATTCCAATCTCGGTTCGGCTCCGCTGATCGTGAGCCTCGGTTGCGAGAAATTGCAACCTGCGCGGATGTTTCCGGAGCAGCGTCTGATCCGGGCAGCGGCGGAGGCGTTTCCGATTCTGGAAGCGGATCCCTATGTGATAAGGCTGCAGGATGAGGATTTGAAAGGGTTCGGCAGCATGATCGGCGCGATTGTGCGGGTGGCGGAGATGCGGCTGGAGGAGTTGAACCGGCGGCGGCGGGAGACCTGTCCCGCATCCAGTCTGGTGGTGGGATTGCAGTGCGGCGGGAGTGATGCCTTTTCCGGGGTGACGTGCAATCCGGCGGTGGGGTATGCGGCCGATTTACTGGTAAGAGCCGGAGCGACGGTGATGTTTTCCGAGGTGACGGAAGTGCGGGATGCGGTGCATCTGCTGACGCCCCGGGCCATCAGCGTGGAGGTAGGGCGGGCGCTGATTCGCGAGATGAAATGGTATGACGATTATCTGGGCAGGGGGCAGGCGGACCGGAGCGCCAATCCGACGCCGGGCAATAAACGGGGAGGGCTGGCGAACGTGGTGGAGAAGGCTTTAGGATCGGTGGCGAAGGCGGGCACTTCGGCATTGATGTCGGTTGCCACTCACGGCGAGCGGGTGACGGCCAAAGGGCTGGTGTTCGCGGCTACGCCCGCCAGCGATTTCATTTGCGGTACGCAGCAATTGGCGTCGATGAACCTGCATGTGTTCACGACCGGGGAAGGGTCGCCGTACGGGTTGGCGTTGGCTCCGGTGGTGAAGGTGTCGTCACGAACGGCGCTGGCGGAGCGATGGTACGATCTGATCGATGTGGATGCGGGACGGATCGCCACCGGGGAGGCGACGATTCAGGATGTTGGCTGGGAGTTGTTTCAATTGATGCTGGATGTGGCCAGCGGGCGTAAGAAGACCTGGGCGGATCATTGGGGGCTGCATAATGCTTTGGCGCCTTTCAATCCGGGACCGGTGACGTGATGGCGCGGGCTGTCAGTGAATTAAGCGGTCAAAGCGCCAGTCTTCCTTGGCGCCCCGGAATTGAAACACGGGGTTGGCATCTTCACTGAACTTTCCACGTTTTACGCCGAGCAATGGTAAGGGAGTGGGGAAGCAGGAATGCCGGATCTTGATGCCGGCCTTGGTTTGAGCGAGCCTGGTGTCGGCTGAAGGACCATCGGTGATACCGACTACTTCGGCAACCTTTACGGGAAACTCGCCTCGCACCTGGACATAGGGCTGCTTGTGTCCCGCTTCTCCGATGGAGACATCGTCTTCGAACTTCAGAGCTTTTCCGGCGGCGGTGAGACGGCTGCTTGACCGCTCCTGCGAGACCTGGATGGGGGGGTCCCACAGCTCTTCTTTGACGCCACAATCGAACTGGGTCTGGGTTAGGCTGACTTGCTCCGCCTCTAACGCCACTGGCTGCGATTCCAGCAGCATTTTCACCGATGCGTCATTGAGATCGCCGCTACGGCCGCAGCCGCAGGAGAGCAGCGCCGCAATTACGAGGATGAAGCGAAGAAACATTGTGTCTTTTAGAGCTTACGCGGCCCAGGGCGGTGCGTCAAGGTGCGGGAGCGATCCTTTACCTTAGTTAGCCCAGCAGCGCAATCCGGCTGGGAATGAGAGCGGTGGCCGAGAATCAAGTATCCATCGCGGTCACCTAGGGTTATCCGCTGACCTGTAAAGTAAAAACCCCTTACGCACGATAGTAACGGTGTGGTCGCTCTTCCCGACAAGTCTCCCGTCCTGGCTGACGCCGCGGACGTCCTCAGCGATCAGTTAAGGGCGCACCTGCGCCGCCTGGCTGTGCTGCTGCGGCCGCACACACACTCCATCGAACAGCGGTTCGAGCGCCGGTTAAAGCAGCTAAACCTAGGCGTGCAGGAGCGATCGGCGCTTACCGCCATCACCCCGGGAGCAGTCGCCCGGTCCCTGGCCAACGGGCAGGTGGCATCGACCTTTTTCGAGCAGGTGGAGTATAACGGCCGGAGGCTGGCGAAGCTGAACCTGCCTCCCAGCCAGATTATCGCCGCGCTCGGCGAGTATGATCAGTTGCTGACCCCGATGCTGCGGCAGCTCTTTCCCGAAGAATATGTAAACTTTCAGTGGGTCAGGGAGCAACTGCATTTCTGTGTGATCCTGACGCTCAATAACGCGTACTATCAGGTGCGCGAGGCCGAAACGCAGGCGTTTTACGAGCTGTTCCGGGTGGAGTTGGAGTCCCGCAAGCTCGATGATCTCCTTCACCGGTTTCTTGCCACTTTGGCACAGTACTGCCATGCGGACGCGGCAACCATCTTTCTGCTCGAGCCAGGCACCAACGTTTGGCAGCATAAGGGCAGCGTGGACACCCAAAAGCGAGTTAGAAAGCCGTCCATCGACGGTTTGACGGAGGGCTCCCGGCCGCTCAAAACGTTGCGGAGCCCGCGCAGTTGGAGCTGGTCCAGATCGAAACCGGGCGCGGTTCCCGTTCGTAAGGCGGGGGTGCTTCTCGATTCCTCCTGGGCAGGCCGCTTTGCTTCCTGCTGGTCGATTCCGCTCGTCGACGGGGCGCACCTCGCCGGCGTCATGCAGTTTGGTTTCCGCAAAGGATATGAATGGCTGCCGCGGGAGCAGGAATTGCTCGCGGCCGCGGCCGAGCGCTGTCTGATGGCGGCCGAAAAGGCGCGGCTGGTGGAGGATCTGGCGAAGCGCGAAGAGCAGGTGAGAGCGCTCGCCGAACATATGCTGCATGTGGAGGAAGCGGAACGCCGGCGCATTAGCCGGGAGCTTCACGATGAGGCGGGGCAGTCCCTGTTATGTGTGCGCCTGAACCTGGAAATGATCGAGCAGTCCATGCCGCCGGACGCCGAGCAGCGGCTGCGGTTGGGCGAAGTGAGAGAGATGACCGAGCACACCATCCTCGAGATCCGCCGCCTCATCGCCGCGTTGAGTCCCGCGGTCCTGGAGCAATTGGGTTTGGGAGCCGCGCTGCGGCAGCTGGTCAACCGGTTCCGCAGCGTGCACGCGGCGCGCGTGAAGCTACAGCTCACCCGGATCCAGAACGTTCCGAAGAAGCTGGAAATCATCGTATACCGATTGATTCAGGAGTGTTGTAACAACATCGCCAAGCATTCCATGGCCACCCATGTAAACATTTCCGCGTCCACAGCCGATGGAATACTTAGATTGCAGGTTGAAGATAACGGAGTCGGATTTGAAGTCGCGGAAGGGTTAGAGAAACGGAACTCTTTTGGGCTTGCCGGGATTCGGGAAAGGGTGGCCCTGATGGGGGGGAAGTTTTCGCTGCAAAGCCAGCCCGGACCGCCGCCCGGAGACACACCGGACCGGTGGAGAAAGAACGCAGCTCCGTTTACCCGCGGCACACGCATTCACATTGACTTGCCCATTCCACGGGTAGTATCCAGGCCGTAACAGGAAACTTAGAGAGAGACGTCGGACGAACTTATGGCAAAAATTCGAATCATGCTGGCGGACGATCATACTTTATTCCGTCAAGGAATCCGAACATTGATTGCTGCCGAGGCGGATATGGAAGTGGTGGGCGAGGCCTCCAATGGAGGCGACGCGGTCGACAAAGCCGGCGAGGTGCGGCCAGATGCTGTGCTCATGGACATCGGCATGCCCGGCTTAAGCAGCTTTGAAGCAACCCGCCAAATCAAAAAGAACCGCCCGGAAACAAAGGTCTTGTTTCTTACCATGTACGACGATGAGGATTACCTCGTCGAAGGCATGGAAGTCGGCGCCAGCGGCTATGTGCTGAAGGATTCTCCGGCGGCGCAACTGGTAGCGGCGATCCGAGACGTGGCCCGCGGCGGGAGTTATCTGAGTCCCCGCATGCTTTCACAACTGGTGGATGACTTCCGGTCGCGCATCAAATCGGCCAACCGCCTGCCGCGCTTTGCGACCCTCACCACGCGGGAGCGCGAAGTGCTGAAGATGTTGGCCGAAGGGCAATCGGTCAAAGAGATCGCCTGCGACCTGAACCTGAGCGTCAAAACGGTGGAAGCCCACAAATTCAATCTGATGCGCAAACTGGACATCCACAATAAGGCGCAGTTGGTGCAGTACGCCATTCAGAAAAAGATCATCAAGATCCCGAACATGGTCTGACTAACAGGCCGCGGTGCTGGAGGGGCAGCGCTTGCCACGTCACAACCGCGCGAGCGCCTCGGCGGTCTGCTGCTCAACATCCGCATGCAAGCTATTGCCATGGGCGTCCATGGTCACGATCGCCATGAAATCCTCCACCTGCAGATGCCACATGGCTTCCGGGACGCCGAAGTCCAACAGGTGCACCCCGAGCACGTTTTTCACAGACCGCGCGTAGTATTGCGCCGCCCCGCCAATGGCGTTCAGGTAAACGGCCCCGCACTCTTTCAGCGCCCCAAGCGTCTTGGCGCCCATGCCGCCTTTTCCAATCACCACCCGCACTCCGTACTTGCGGAGGATATCGGCCTGATAGGGCTCTTCGCGGCTGCTGGTGGTGGGTCCCGCCGCTTTCACCACCCATTGCTCGCCCTGTTTCAGCATCACCGGACCGCAGTGATAGAGCACGGATCCTTTCATATCCACGGGAGGCGGATTCTTCATCAGATGCTTATGAACCGCATCGCGTCCGGTGAACATCTCCCCGCGGATCAGCACCACGTCGCCGACTTTGAGCGCTCGCATCTGGTCCTCGGCCAGCGGCGGAGTGAGCACAATTTCGCGCCCCGTCAGCGGGAAGCCTTCCATCCGCGCCATCCGGTCCACCGGACGTGCCGGATCCCGATACAGCCATCGTGTGATCGCACCTGTTGACGCCTCCAGCCGAACCCCCAGCCGCCGGAACGCCCAACAATCGTAGGCAACGGAAACAAAGAAGCTTGCCGGCAGACGATTGGCGGCCATCACCTTGCATCCGATGAGCGATTCACGCCCGCCGAAACCCATGGCGCCCACGCCGATCTGATTGGCCTGCTCCATGATTTCCGCCTCCAGCTTCGCGAGCGTAGGATTCGGATTTACATCGTCGAGGGTGCGGAACAACTCGAGCTTCGCCAGCATGTAGCCGTGGGCGCGGTCGCTTCCAATGCACACGCCCACGGCGCCCGGGGCGCAGCCTTGCCCCTGCGCCTGCCACACCGCATGCAGGATGCACTTGCGAACGCCTTCCAGATCGCGGTCCGCACGGCCCAGATGATCCAGGGGGCAGGGCAGGGAATACTGAATATTCTTGTTCTCACAGCCGCCGCCCTTCAACAGCAGCTTCACTTCGATCTCATCCGCTTCCCACTGCTCAAAATGGATGACTGGCGTTTCTTCGCCCAAGTTATCGCCGCTGTTTTTACCGCTGAGAGAATCCACCGAGTTCGGCCGCAGCTTGCCGCGCCGCGTCGCCTCGGCCACCGCTGCCCGGATCGCCTTTTTCACCAGCAGTTGATTCACACCCACCGGCGTATGGACGATGAATGTGGGCATCCCCGTATCCTGGCAAATCGGACCTTCATCGACGGCCGCCATGTCGATGTTCGTGGCAATGATGCTCAGGGCCTGCGCCGATTGCGTCGCGGGCGTCTCTTCGGCCAGCGCATGTTTCATCGCCGCGCGCACGTCCGGCGGCAGGTTGGTCGAAGTTTGCGTGATCAGCTCGATGAGACTCGATTCCAGAAATTGCATGATTGAAAACTATGTTAGCTTGATGCGCGCGCTGCCTGTCATGCCGTGTTTGATGGCCGGATTGGGAGAAGTGAACTCGATAATTACCTGCGTCCCTTTGAGATCTTTCACCGCACCGGGAAGCCCCTCGCTGCTCACATCCGGCACGATCACCAGCGCGGGCATTCCCGGCTTAATTCGCGCCAGCGTGCGCGCGTCCGGTTCCACCACCAATTGCAGCAGCGCCGGGTCCACCGCAATTTGAATCAGGTCCCGGATGCTCGAATCCACTTCGCCGCCCGCTTCGACCGCCAGCTTAATGACGGTCCCGTCGGCCGGCGAGAGGATGTTGGTGGACTCCAGGTCGTTCTTCGCGGCGTTCACCGCCCCCGTGCGGTCTTCCAGCGTCACTTTCGCCAACCGGAGATCGTTTTCGAGCTTCGACACGCGCTCGGTCATTTGCTTCGCAATTTCGGCGGCGGTGTTCGACTCTTCGAGCGCCGCCTTATACTCGCGCTCCGCTTTTTCCTTCACCAGCCGCGGCGTCGCGCCTTCCTTGTATAGAAACTCCTGCCGCTGAAAAGCCTTTTCGAATTTATCGAGCTCGGTTTTGGCGCGGCTGGCGTCGCTGTCCGCGCGGGCTGCTTCCAGCCGCGCCGCGAGGATCTGCCCCTCGATGTTGCTCACCTTTGTCTGCGCCTGCTCCAACTCATTCTGAGCCTGCTCCCTCGAGGATTCGAGCGCGGTGCTTAAGACATGGCCCAGCGGTTGGCCTTCTAAGACCTCCTGCCCGGTTTCCACATCCCACTTATCAATCACGCCATCAACGGGAGACGGGATGGAGACCACATGAGCGGCTTGAAGCTTGCCCATGAATGTCACTTCTTCACTCGCCACCGGTTGTGCCACCGGCGGTGCCTTTTTCTGCGCCTCAGGCGGTTTTTTCAGAACGGACAAAGCGCCGGCGGCGATTGCCAACAGGATGACGGAGCCGGAAAACAGCAGCCATTTGCCGCGCATACCAGTAGCGTAGGCTGGCGGCCTAAGAAAACGCAATAGGATCGCGCCTTACAGGGTGTATTTGCGCGCGTATCGTATCAGCTCCGCGGCCAAAAGCGGCACTGCCGTCTCCGGCGCATCCTTGCCTTCGTATTCGAGTGACAGGTAGCCTTTGTAGCCACTCCTGGCGAACATGCCGAACAGCCGGTCCCAGTCGGCCTTCTGCTTTTCGCCTTTTTCATTGGCGATGCTTTCCTTGAGATGCACGTTCACCGCGTAGGGAATACAGAGAGCGGATTGCGCGTAGCCGTTCTTCGGAAAATTACCCGTGTCGACGTTGATGCCCACGAAGGGCGAATCGGCCTTTTTGACGATCTCCACGGTCGGCTCGGCGGTGGTGGTAAGGCCGCCGTCGTCTTCCAGACCGATGGTGATTCCCTTCCTGCCCGCGTATTCAGCGGACCGCTTGAGCACTTCCACTGCCCAGTCGATGGCTTGAGCTTCCGTTGCGCCCTTGGGAATGGAGCCGCCGAACACGCGCACATGGGACGCTCCCACCTTCTCGGCGACGTCAATCCATTTCTTCGCCGTTTCCACCTCGGCGCGTTGCAGTTCCGGTGTAGGCTGGCTGAGCCTCACGCGCACGGCGACGCTATAAAGGCTAACCGCATGCTTATAGGCAAGCCGGCGCAACGAGTAGAGGAACTGATCGGAGGTGTCCGGGAACCAGTACACCGTGGTGTCGATGCCGTCGAGACCCAAATCGGAGACATAGCGAATCAGGGATTCGTAGGTCATCGTTTTGGCTTCCATTTGTTTGCGGAAGGAATACGCGACCAGTCCAGGCTTCAGCCGGCACTTCACCCGTTCCGATTGACCTTGCAGTTGGGTAG
>DATLCW010000337.1:0-2920 GCA_035526195.1 Bryobacteraceae bacterium | reverse complement strand
GTGGTGATGGTCCCGAACGTCGTCGTGCCGAAGCTGGTGTTCGAATTGCCAAGCGGCGGCGTATTGGTGAGATTGAAAGCTTCCGCGCGCACTTCTGCCCGCCAGCGCTCCGTAATTGAAAATGTTTTGCCGGCCGTCAGGTCCACGGTTCTGTAACCCGGCCCCACCACCGGATTGCGGGAGCTGTTCCCCAACGTAAACTGCGGAGCCTCTGTGAAGGCTCTGGTGTCGAACCAGCGCGCGGCACTGCGATCCGGCGCCGCCAGCGAAGGATCATACTGCCTGCTAGGACGCTGCACTCCGAAGCCCGCGAACGCGTTCAGGTTCGTCGCCTGGGTCACCGCCAGCGGACTCCCCGGCTGCGCCCTCATGATTCCCGCCACTTGCCACCCCGCCGGCAAATCGTACACAAAGCCGCTCGAGAAAATATGCGGAACATTACCCGTGGATGCATCTTTCTCCAGACGCTTATTGAAGCTGTCGACGGCCTGATAATTGGTCACCGGGCCCGTAAGAATCGCCGCATCAAAAACCGCCCCTGCATCGTCGATCAGCTTTGAGAAGGTGTAGGCCAACGTGAAGGTCAGCCTGGCGGAAAATCGCTTCTCGAGGTGTACTTGAGAAGAGTGATAGCTTGAGTGGCCGATATTGTTCCGATACAGAGTGACCGTGGTGAATCGCGGATAGGGCCGCAGTACCTGGTGGCGGGGAACGGTTGGCGCGCCCAACGGCGAATTCGCCGGGATCTGCCCGTAATAGGGATTCTCCACCTGAGCCGTAAGCGCTGGCCCGAGCGCCAGAGCCGCGGCCGGAAGCTGATTGAGGTTGATGTCCGGCACCCCCAGCCGCGTCAGTTTCGATCCCAGGTACCCCGCCTGGACGCTTCAGTTCTCTCCAAAGATTTTTTGCAGCATCACGTTTCCACTGCTGCGCATAGCCGCTTCCGTTATCCCGCTGCACAGCGAATACGCCCTGCCCTAAACCGGAGTCCGGATTCGGCTCCTGAGCCCGGACAGTGGGGCCCTGCAACAGCACAAATGCCGGATAGATATTATCCTGCGACTGTTGCCCAACCGTCTGGATAAAGGGGAAGAGCGGGGTGGTGAAGGGAGTGGTGATGCCCGCCTGCTCAATCCAGATCAGACCGTAGCCTGCGCGAACGGCCACGGAGTTTTTGATCTGAAACGCCAGGCCAACCCGCGGACCCAGATTGCCCTTCTCCAGATCGCGGGCGGTTCGCGGAAATCCGTTTTGTCCCAGGAAATCCAGCCGCTGAGTATTCAGATTGAACACCGCCCCGCGATCGCCACGCACGGTCGATGGAAAATTCAGCGTGTACCGCACTCCAAGGTTCAGCGCCAGCCTTCGCGTCGCCCGCCAGTCGTCTCGAAAGAAAACCTCCGCCACTGTGGCCCGGGGCTTCAACTCCTCCGGCTGCGTGTCGAGCGCGAATCTTCCCACCTGGCCCAGAAGAAACGACGCATAGCTGTTCCCGGTGTTTGCCACGGGCGTGCCTTGTGCCGTTAAGGCGCCGGTAAAGATGCTGGTGAACTAATAAAGGCCCGCGGGATTCGGCGGCTGCACTACATTCAGATGCTGCAAGCGCACATCAGCGCCCGCCTTCAGACTGTGTTTCGCCCGTACCAGCGACAGGGTGTTCAACCACTGCGTCACAGAAGTCATGAATCGCGAGTTGCTGTTCGACGGCGGCCCCAGTTGCTGGAATCCTGTCAAATCATAAACCGGCAGCGTGGCCCCCTCTGCGCTCAGGGAGGATCGGTGAAACTTCCGCCGCGTGTAGCCGAAGCGCATCTGGTTTACCATGGCCGCTAAAACATTCCAGGTATGGTCGGCGGCTATGCTGTCCGCGCGCGTCAACGTATCGCCAATTATGCCGGAAGCGATGTTGCCGCTTCCATCCGGCAGCGGCTTCGTGGGCGTGGTGTCGTCGCGCAGATAAGAGTAACGGGCGAAGAACCGATGGCGTGCCCGAAGGTAATGGTCCAGCCTCGTGTCGAACTGATCCTGTGCCGTATGGCCTTGCGAAGCGTCCCGCTTTTTGCGCCGGCGAGGGCACCGTACTGGTCCAAATCGTTCCCCAAAAACTCAAACAGCGTCCCGTGATACTCGTTCGAACCAGACTTCTGGTTCACCATGATCACGCCGCCATTCGAGCGTCCATATTCCGCCGAATAGCTGTTCACCTCGAGGCGGAATTCCTCTATAGCGTCAATCACCGGAAAGAACGCCACCTGCCCCGGCTCTGGCTGCAGCACGCTGATCCCGTCGTAAAGGTACTCGCTGACGCGCGGGCGGCTTCCGTTGATGCGCGGCAGCGTGGATCCGGGAGGCAGGCTGACACCGGGAGCCAGCGCAATCAGCGGAATGAAGTTGCGGCCATCCAGCGGCAGCGCGGCCATCCTTTTCTGCTCCACCACAAAGCTGACCGTGCCGCGGCTGGATTGCAGCAGTGGCGCCTGCGCGGTCACTTCTACGGCCTGCGATTCATTTCCCACCTCGAGTTGGACGTCCCAGACAATCCGGTCCCCCACCCGCAGCAAGATGCCGCTGCGGCTAAGCTCGGCGAACCCCTCTTTGCGAACGGTTACGCTATACGTGCCGGCAGCAAGTGCGAAGAAATGATAGGAGCCTTGTGAGTCCGTCACAGCCCGGGCTTTGGCCGCCGTTCCGCTGTTTCGCAACTCCAGCGAAGCCCCTTCTACAGGCAGTCCCCGTGCATCGCGCACTTCTCCCAGCCACTCCGTCTTGGTGGATTGGCCGGGCAACCCCTCATGTAACTGAAAAAATAGACAAAGGATCGTAAACAAGACGTGGTAATTTTAACACGGCATCTTTTGCGGGCCGTCTGTGACAAGTTTTTGCAAGTTCATGAAAACGCAAGATCGCCCTTCGGCGCTAT
>DATLCW010000331.1:0-33750 GCA_035526195.1 Bryobacteraceae bacterium | reverse complement strand
CAGCAAAGTCAAACGCGCTCGGCTTGTAACGAAGGGCATAAACCATTCTGCCACAGAAATGTTTTATTGTATAGCTTTCAACAGAATATTCATCTAGGAGGTGAATGGCCGCCGCGTGGGCGCGCAGGAGCCCTTCACTCTGCGGGATTCCCCACCCGCTTTGGCAATGTCCGCTACCCGGGATACAAAAACTGGGACGCTTCGCTGTCCAAATACTTCCCTATTCATGAGCAGGTGCGGCTGCAGTTCCGCTTTGCGATGATCAACGCATTCAAGCTCTCAACCTCGGCTGGTAGCGACCATCACCGGCGCCGGCCCATAATATCCATCAGCAGCTCGTCGTGTAACTCCTGAACGTCCGTACGCACTTTCGCTACAAATGGCCGGTCCTCGACCGCGGCTTCATTCTCCAGTGCCGCCATCCTCCGCAGAATCTCGCGAATTTTCAACTCCGCCCGCTTGAAATGCTTGGGATTCCTGCTCGGATTCTTACCCGTCGACCGCAGAGTCTCATCGCAAAGCTGCACCGCGGCACCAACCTGGCCGATGGCCGCATGGAACGCATCGCTCTTCCCGTCATGGTAACTCTTCCGCGCGTCCTGGATTTCTGTAACGGCGTACTCGAGCGCCTTCCAATAGCGCCTCTCCGGGTTAGGCTCGGCCCGCACCGCCGCCAGACCGCCGGCGGTTTCGCCCTGATGCGCCAATAGAATCACCATTGCAACCACGATCATCGCTTTCCCAATTCCTTGTGTATCACTCGAATGCGCTGCCGTGCTTTGAACTCTTCCTCTGAATTCTTTCCCTGACTCAACGATAGAAACTTCTCATAGTTAGGCAATGCCTGTTTATAATCTTTCATGCGGTCCAGCACAATGGCTCTAAAATACCAGTAGGCGGGATTTTCCGCCCCTCCCAGCGCCTGCGCCTTATCCAGCGCCGCAAGAGCTTTCGGATAATCCTCGAGCAGGATCAGCATCCCGGAGAATTCATTCCAGGCCTCTTTAGATTCCGGTTTCAATTGCGTCGCCTTAAAAAATTGTGCGGCGGCGGCTGAGAAATTTCGCTGATCCCGAAGTGCCCGCCCATAGTAAAGACGAAGCTCCAGATTGCCCGGTTCCGCGTTCACAGCCTGCTCGAGCAGCGGAAGCGCCTTCAACGCCTGCTTCGTGCGCAGATATGCCGTCGCCAGCGCCAGCCTGTTTGCGCTGGTTGGCGATTGCGAGTACGCACGCTCCAGTTCCGGAATCGCGTCCGCGGCTTTGCCGCCCTCCAGCAACAGCTCGCCGAGCCGCTCCCGCGCCGCTGCATCCTCCGGGAAATCGCGATAAATGATAATTGCCTTTTCCGGTTGCTTCGTCTGCTCATACAGCGCCGCCAGCTCCAGCAGGAAGCGCTTTAATTCCGGATCGTTCCCGGCTGCCTGGCGATACAGCTCCTCCGCCTCTGCCAGCCGGTTCTGTTTCGCCAGCGTCCTGGCCAAACCCAGCGCCGCATCGGCGGACTTAGGTTGAATTTCCAGTGCCGTCCTGTACGCCGCTTCCGCTTTGGCAAACTCACCGGCCGCCGTAAGCGACTCCGCCAGATAGAAAACGGGTCTGTACTCCTTCGGCTTCCTGGAAGCGGCAGACGCCAAAAGCTTCGCGGCCTCCGCATTCTTCTGCTTCAGAAGCAGAATGCCAAGATTCAGCTCCGCCTCATACAGGCCCGGCTGTGACTCCAAAACTTTCCGGTAGGCGGTAATTGCTTCCTCATCCTTATTCAGGAAACTGAGCGCCAGCGCCAGATGAAAGCGGGACGGCCAATCTTTGGCGTCCGCCTCCACGGCCTTTGCATAGTGTCCGGCCGCCGCACCGTAGTTGTTTGCCTCCAGCGCCTTTCGGCCTTCGGCTGCGTGATCTGTTTGAAAGAAGAACGCCAGCAGCAGGACCGGCAGATAAGCCATAAGACCAGTGTAGCCATCCCTGCCTGGCGCTAGTGGTTAGCCAATTGCACCATTCTCCCCGCGGCTGCGTCTAGCGGCCGGTACACGAGATCTCCACATGAAAGGAATCTAAAATGAACCGCTACGAAACCGGCACTTCTTGTGAAAATACGGGCGCCCTTCCCATGCTCCTGCTAGGCGCGGGATTAGGCGTCTGCATGGGAATGCTTTTTGCCCCGCGGCCGGGCCAGGCGCTGCGCTCCACGTTGCGCTCCAAAGCCGAAGATGGCCGCGACTACCTGGTCAGGCAGCGTGACTTAGTGACGGAGAAGGCTCACGGGCTGATGGATCAGGGCAAGGAAACCGTCATGCGTCAGAAGTCCGCCCTCAAAGCGGCAGTAGAGGCGGGCATCGAGACGTATCAGCGGGAGCTGCAAGCCGCAAACAGACAGCTTCCCTCTGAGATGAGCGCCAACGCGTATTAACTCTACAGCTGTAATAGAGAGGCCCAACCCCGTGGGGTTGGGCCTCTCTCCCTCCGAAAGAATCATTGATGCGATCTAAGCCGCGTTACTGAGATAGATGCCGGGATCAAAGCTGCTGCGGGAGTGAAGATCGTGCCTCTCCTGGCAGCTGACACAGAAGGAACTCCAGGGGATCGCATTCAAACGTTTGGCTGGAATGGATTCCTCGCATTCTTCGCAGAGGCCGTAGGAACCTTCCTTCATTCGCTCCAGGGCTTCTTCGATCTTCCGCAGAGTTTCGCTGTTGCGGTTGAGTTGGCCCACGGCCATCTCCCGCATCGAGTAGGAGAGTGACTCATCCATGGGGTCCGCTTGGCTTTCCACCAGGATGTCGTCGCGTCTACCCATCGCCAGCATCAACTCCTGGCGAAGCCGTCCCAAATCGTTCTTGTATTTCGTGAGTTCTGTTTGGTTCATTTTGTTCTCCTCTCGCGTGCTCTCTTTTGCACGTGATGTGCCATTCCATGAGGGCCGCGAATGGGACCTGTTTCCATCCCAAGAGAACCTCACTTGGCAAGACAGAACACTCTGAAAGTGTGTGCAGAAAATTCATTCGGCGGCAAAAAATGCACCTCCCAATCCAGCATTGCCGTCTTTGATATAGTGCCATCAGGAGCCCCTCGTTTATGGAATCCAGCCGCCGTGCATTCATCGCATCCGCCGCCGCCCCGCTACTCATCCCCCAATCGTCCTTCGGAGCCAACGACCGGATCCGCTATGGCCTGATTGCCGCCGGAGGCCGCGGCCGCTATCTCAACCGAATTTTCACGAAGCAGGGAGCCGAATGCGGAGCGCTCTGCGACGTCTACGAACCTCATCTGGAACTGGCCCGGAAAGACTCTCCGGAAGCTAAAACCTATCTCGAATACCGCGAAGTCCTCGAACGGAAGGACATAGACTGCGTGGTGATCGCCTCGCCCGATCATCATCATTGCCCGATGCTCCTCGATGCCCTCGCCGCCGGTAAAGACGTGTATCTGGAAAAGCCGCTCTCCAAGTCCCTGGAAGAAAGCACAAAAATGATCCAGGCGACAAGGAAATCCAAGCAAGTGGTGCAGATTGGAATGCAGCGCCGCAGCGCGGATTCGATCGTGAAAGCGAAGAAGCTCGTGGACGACGGCGTTCTCGGGCGCGTCACGCTCGTCAAACCGCAGTGGCATTGGAATATCGCCGGTCCGCTCGATAATTCCCCGTTACCCGGCAAACTCGATTGGAAGCGCTTCCTCGGCAGCGCCAAAAAGCGTGATCTCGAGCCGATGCGGTTCCGCCGCTGGCGGTACTTCTGGGACTACGCCGGCGGCAACATGACCGATCAGGGCACGCACCTCATGGACGTTGTTCAATGGTTCACAAAGTCCGGCCCGCCCAAGGCCGCGCTCTGCCATGGCTACGTTGCGAAAATGACCGGCGCGGAGCATCCCGATGTCTTCTCCGCGGTCTTCGAGTACCCCGAGCACATGGTCACCTGGACGCTCGATTACGCCAATTCCTACCAGAATGGCTGGTCGATTACGTTCATGGGCGACAAGGCCACCATGATTCTTGACGATGCCGGCTTTGCTGTCTATGGCGAGCCGTGGAAGAAAACCAATGAGCCGATCTATCAGGAGCAAGCCCCGGTTCCGGTAGAAGCCCACGTGCAGAATTTCCTGGATTGCATCAAGTCCCGCAAAGACCCCAACTGCACCGTGGAAATCGCGGCCCAGGCCGTGACGGGTCCTCACCTCGCCAATATCGCTTTGCTTAAAGGAAAGAAAGTTCACTTCGCCGATGTGACCGGTGCATGACGGATTCCGTCTGGGTTTTTGTGGTCCTGTGCGCCAGCGCGTTTTTTGCGGGCGCCATAAATTCCATCGCCGGCGGGGGCACGCTGCTCACCTTCCCCACGCTGCTGGCGGTGGTTTCCCCGGTGGCTGCTAACGCTACCAGCACTATGGCGCTGCTGCCCGGATCGATTGCCTCCGCCTGGGCTTACCGCCGGGACGTCCGGCATCCCCCGAAGCTCCTGTGGTGGCTCGCGGTTCCGAGCCTGGCAGGCGGCCTCACCGGTACCCTGCTGGTAACCAGAACGCCGGAACGCTATTTCGCCGCGCTGGTCCCCTGGCTGATCCTCACCGCCACCGTGTTGTTCACCCTCCAACCGCTGGTAGCCAGAATGATTCGCAGCCAGGCCGCCCCGGCCGCGGAACACTCCAGCGCGCACCTGATGTTTCTAGCCGCCGCTCAACTCCTGGTGGCAATCTATGGCGGCTATTTCGGAGCCGGTATCGGAATCCTCATGCTCAGCGCCCTCGCCTACATGGGGTTGAGAAACGTGCATGAAATGAACGCCCTCAAGACCATTCTGGCTTTTCTGGTGAACGGAGTCTCGGCCGCCATCTTCGCCTTAGAAGGAAAGGTCAACTGGCACTACGTCGGGCCGATGGCGCTGTCGGCGATTGCCGGCGGCTACCTCGGCGCCCGTCTCTCTCTTCGATTTCCGTCGGCAGCCGTACGGCGGGTCGTGATCGCTATCGGCTTTAGCATGGCCGCCTATTACTTATACGGTCAATTCACCCGCGCCTGAGGCTCTATCGCACGACGCCCTCCACCGGACTGCTTGCGGTGGCGTACATCTTCTTCGGCATCCTTCCCGCCAGGTACGCCAGCCGTCCGGCCTGTACGCCCAGTTTCATCGCCTCCGCCATTTTCACCGCATCACCGGCCGCGGCGATCGCCGTGTTCAGCAGCACGCCGTCAAAGCCAAGCTCCATCGCCCGCGCGACATCCGAGGCTGTTCCCACTCCCGCATCCACGATCAGGGGGACGGACGTAATCATCTCCCGTAGAATACGTAAATTGTTCTCGTTCTGAATTCCCAATCCCGAGCCGATCGGGGCGGCCAGCGGCATCACCGCCGCGGCCCCGGCATCCACCAGCCTGCGGGCATTCACCAAATCGTCGTTGGTGTAGGCCAGCACGGTGAACCCTTCCTTTACGAGGACCCGCGTGGCTTCCAACAGTCCGGCGTTATCGGGGAACAATGTCCGTTCGTCGCCGATCACCTCCAGCTTCACCCAGTCCGACAACCCCACCTCGCGAGCCAATCTCGATGCATGGATCGCCTCCTCCGCCGTATAGCATCCGGCGGTATTGGGCAGCAGGAAATACTTCGACGAGTCTACGTAATCGAGCAGCGATTCTTTCGTGCGGTCCGTGAGGTTCACCCGGCGCACCGCCACCGTCACTACCTCGGCGCCCGAAGCTTCATGGCAGCGGGCCATTTCCTGATTGCTGCGGTATTTTCCTGTGCCCACAAACAGCCTGGACCGGAATTCTCTTCCCGCAATTACGACGCGATCGGCTTCCATCCCTCAATTGTAAGTCGGCGGCAACTATCAAAGTGACTTGTGGCAGAAGATGAGGATCGAAGCTGCGGTGTTACATGATGGCAAACGGCAAGTCGGATCCGTCGCAGAGGTCTTCGTCCGCGGTCTTCAGGCTAGCGGCTTTCCGGGCTGGTCCGCGCTGCAAGTTGACCAGGCGCGCGCAGCCATGCTGCTATGAAGGCTTTCGCCGGGCCCCCGGAGGACGTTGCGCAACCGGGAAAGTACGCATTCCAGGCTCCGATCTCACGGAATTTCCGAGGCTCGCTGTTGCGAGCGGGGATTTTTCGCCGGGTTGCCATCCACTTTATTGATCTGAGCCGGGATTGACCCGCTCCTCGACACGGTGTGGAATACGCGAGACGGCGGAAGCCCGCGAAGCAGTCGATCTCTCGCGGCTCGGACGATGAAGAATGCGATACCTCTGCTGTGCTGGCGGCACATCACCGGGGCGACTGCCACTCGTCTTCCGGACCCTCCGAAGGCCGCTCCAGATCCGTGTCCACCAGGTACGACTGCTTTAATTCCTGCTCCTCCTCCGGACACAGCTGCGCGCCGGGATAGAGCCTTTTCAAATCCCAATCGTTGACCCAGCGCCGTATGTGCGAACGCATCCCTTTGCGGATGGTGGCCGCCGCCGCCGGGAGATCCGGCGGGCTCCAGTCATAGGCTTTGGCATGCATTTCCTTGAGCCGCCGGTAAGCCTCCCCGAGCGTAGCGTCGCCCGGCGGCCGAAGCGTCAAGGCTTCCCGCTCAATGAGGCGCATGCCGACCTCGGCGCGCTTGGCAATCGTAGTATATTCCTCGGTCTCTTTTCCCCGCAGCCTCGGCCCGACAATGTCGCGGTCGCTTCTTTCCTGCAGCACGGCTAACCCGAAATCGTCTGTGATCGCCGCCACCGCCAGCAGGCCGGGATACGTTTCGCCCTTCACCCGCCCCATCCAGCGGGCCAATTCCGCGTACGATCTGCCGCGCTGCAACAGGCTGTACCTGCCCACTAGCTCCACTTCGTCGATCAGCAGCACCCACCCGCTGTACCCCGCGGCCAGAATCAATCGCGAAGTGAAAAGGAATCGCTGCAGCGCGAGATCTTTGATTTTTACCGCCTCCAGCACGTACATGCCGGAGCAATTGATGCGCTTCAATCCTTGCCGGATGCGGCTCAGAGCCAACCGCTCGCCCGACCAGAAGGCCGTGATCTCTTCCAACAATTCCGGATCCGACCCAAGTTTCTCATGTAGCAGAACAGTCGCCGTAAACAATTGGCCAAGACCGCTCGCCGGGCTGCCGGCCCATGCAAAAAACTCCGCGTAACGGCGGCTTTCGGGTTGAAGCTGTTGCGCGATCTCGCGAATGGCCTCCCCCCGGAGGCCGGGAACCACGGCGGCATCAATTGCCGCCTGGTAGATCTTCGCGGGATCGAACAGCGGAGTTTCCTTGCTGATCACCACCCGGCTGCAAACAAAGTTCTTCGAAATCGCGAGGTGTTCCAAGTAATCGAGCAAATGCGATTTACCGCTCCCGAATCCACCGGAAATCAATAATCCTGGAACCTGCCTGCCCTCCCTGGCGGAACTTTCCACCGACCCGAGTCTTTCGAAAAACGCGTTCTCGGCCTCTGTCTGGTGAGAACCCAGCATGCTGACGGCGTCGCTATTCGGAACGCCATTTCGAAGCGCCTCCAGGGCGCGCCGGTATTCGATTCCGTGATCGGTCTGCATAAGGATCAGTTTCCAGAAGCTGCTGCCGATATTCGCGCCAGAGAGGCCATCGGGTTCACTAAATTCGTGTCGCGGATCTCATCGAATATTCGGAATTTCAGCGCTTCGTACGCACTGATACCCCGATTGTGATCGACGAGAAACGCGATATCGGGGACTACCGCGAGGAAGCATCCTTCCAGATGCCCGCTTCCATCGATGAACTGGCGCAGCACTTCATAGGCGTCCAGCATCGCCGCCTTGCTGTAAAAAAGACCCTGCCGTTCGGGATCGCGCGCCAACATCACCCGCTGCGCGTCCAGCAGGATGACAATGCCCGGATATCCGGCCAACCTTAGCCAATGCACCAGCGATTCAAACAGGTGCCGGGCGGTGGTGCGGTTCACCCGGCGGAGGATCTGATACGGCTTTACCGCGCTGGCGGACTTGTTGCTCCCCATCAACCAGTCCACGATCGTCTTGCTGGTCATGGCGCCGTCTGGTCCCCCCGAGAGCTCGGCCAGGCATAAGTGGATCATCGCCACGCGAAAGTCTTTGGAAAGGTGGCTCTGCTGGAACACGTGGTTCCAGATCGCCTTCTTCAAGTCCAACAGAAGCATTTGCGGATCCACCCGGTTCTCCTCCGCCAGGCGGTGCAGCAGCGCGCCGTCCTCAGCGTCGACCCACGCATAGCCGGATTCCAGTGCTAGCCTCGCAATGACCTTTTTGCTTAAGGCGCGCCAGGGTATTTGCTCCGCGGTGCGGAAGAAGATCGCATCGATCATGTGAACTTTCGTTTCCGCCGCATCGATCCTCGCCACCAGATATCCCGCCTTCTCACCCAGGGCGGCTAATCCGTCAAACAGGATCGGACGCAGCGCATCGTCCAGCGGGACGGCGAACTTGATCGCGCAACCGCCCTCGCGGATGAAACTCGAGAAGTACTCCTGCTCCACAAAGCGGAGCCACTCGGCGGGGTGGATCGAAGCAATCACTCGGCCTCCTCCGTGAAGCGAATTCCGTAATAGGTCACCGTCTCACCATCCGGTCCGATAAAGGAATACGTTCCCTTGGACGTCTTTGTGCCAGTACTGGCCGGCAGCGAGCAGGTCGCCCCGGAGCGTGTCCGCGTCACCCCGCTGCTGTCGAGCAGATACAGGTCGCGCACGAAGTCCGTCTGATCGTAAATGACCGTGGAGCCTGGCAGCAACGTAAGAGCATTATAAATGTTCGCGAGCGCCACCGTTTTTCCGTATTCCTTCCCGGCCAGCATCCGATAGGCGCGCTGCAGCACCTCGAGAAACTGCTCGGGAGCCCCTTTCGGCCTTCTCGTTTGAATCGCTTTCAGCGTCTTTACCACCCGCGACGGCCGCACGCCCTGCACTTTCTTTCGATTGATTCTCACCGCGCGCTCCGAGGGAAGAATGCGCAGGATGGAAGGGAATGCCACCAGCCCTTCATCGCGCTGCTGAATCTGCAGCGTCTCAGCCTTGGCCGCATCCAGGACCTCGTCTGCGTAGGACTCGCGCAAGTACTGTTCTTCCTCTTCCCCGCTAAAGGGCCAGGCCGATCTTGCGTTCTCCACTTCCTGCTGCGTGGACTCGAGGGCGGAAACAAGCCGCTCGGATAGCCTTCGTATCCTTTGTATATCGCCCTCGGAAGCAGCCTTCTGCAACTGCTTTACCGATCCCGCAAGTACCGCGACCGTCTTTGCCGCTGCCCCCGCGACGCGCTCCGTTTCCGCAAATCCAGCCTCAAAGTTCACCGTTATCTCCGTTCAGCGAATTCTCCGTCATAACTTGACTCCCGCCAGCGTAGCAACATCCTCGATCGCCCGGTAGAGATTTCGCATCATGAGAATCTTTTGCGGATTGCCAGCCTTGAGGTCCTGGATATCGTCGGCCGGCAATGTCTTGATCTTCGCCGTCGCTTCTTTGATCGCCCAGAAGGCGTCGCTTTGGAGGGAAGGGTCCTCGCGCACCAGAACCTTTTGCGCTTCTTCAAATCCCGATTGTTCCAGCGCCTTCACGGCCTCGGGGTTCGTCAATAGCATCGCCAGATCGCGGACCTGCTTGGAATCGGTGATGCGTTCCTGGTTCACCCATCGCTGGAAGGACTGCTTAAATCGCGAATCTTCCTTGAATCGTTCCCGGAGATCCTTCTTCTTGATCACTTCATGAAACACGGCGAACTTCTTCACGTTCACCGGCGCGGGATACAAACTCAGATATTCCGTGGTCGCCTGATAGGCCTCCAGCAGTTCGCGAATCTTGCCCTTGCTCAGGCGCAGGTGATTGCTCAACCATTCGTAGGTCTTGCCGTATACGTTGAAGAGGTCGGAAACGTGTTTGGCCTGTTCGTAGGCATCCCAACGGATCTTGCCGCTCACATGCATGTCGGCCAGCAGGACCGCCAGGTCCTCTTCACTCAATTCCACGTCGAAGATCATCGCCGGCAACATTTTGAAGCGGTTATCTTTGGGATGCTGCGCGAGAAGGTGGCGGCACGCCACCGTGCGGCAATTTCCTTCCCGCACCAGAAATCCTTCCGCCACCCGTTGAACAATGACTGCTTCATAAACGCCGCCATTCTGCAGAATCGATTGGGCCAGTGCTTTGACGGCGTCTTTCTCCCAGATGAGCTCTTCGAGGTCCGCCTCGCTCACAGCTCCCGCCCGCTGACCGACCAGGAATTGAATACGCGGATTCTGGGAATCGAGGATGCACTCGTGTAAGGGCACAGCCCCGCGCGAGTAAGGGATGCTCCGTCCTTGCGTAATCAGCGTTTCCGGCATCGGGTTTCGGCGTACCGGTTATTATCGGTACCTCTGATAATGAAACAATGGACTGGTTTTGTCAAACATCGCATTGAAGACCAATAAGTACTAAACAGTACTAATCCGTACTTATGCGGGTCTATCGCAACCGCGGTAAGATGCACGTATGCACAATGAATTCACGGCGATCGTGGAGCAGGACGGTGCCTTTTATATTGCCTATTGCGCCGAACTACCGGGCGCTAACGGCCAGGGCAACTCGCGGGAAGAGTGCCTTGCCGATTTGCGCGAAGCCATCGCCCTTGTTCTCGAGGACAGGCGCGAAGATTCGTTGCGAGGGATGCCGGCCGAAGCCACGCGGGAACTCGTAATCCTTCGATGAAGCGCGAGGGACTCCTCCGCCATCTGCGCCGGCATGGTTGCGTTCTACCTAGAGAAGGCAAGGAAGCGTTCCCTCGTCACGCTGAAATCTCCCAATCTTCTCGCGAAAAAAATCTGCCGCAAACTTTCGATTCCCAATCCTCCTGGATAAGCGCTGATAACATCGCCTGCGCTAACGGACGCTTTTTGGTACCATGGCCTCCCGGATGTCGACACTCGTTCGCGGCCTGACCTTGAGTTCCGCCGCCTCTCTCAATATCGCGAACATGATCGGCACGGGGGTCTTCTTAAAAGCCCGTGTGATGACCTGTAACGTCGATTCACCGGTCACGGTGCTCGCCGTCTGGTTCGCCGCCGGTATCCTGGTTCTGGCGGGCGCTCTCTGCTACGCCGAATTGGCGGCAATGCTTCCCCGCGCCGGCGGCGAGTATGTGTTCATCAGCGAGGCGTATGGCAAACGCGCCGGGTTTCTCTGGGGCTGGGCCTACACCGGAATCACCCGTCCGGCATCGCTGGCCGCGCAATCCGTTTCCACCGCG
This sequence comes from Bryobacteraceae bacterium, assembly GCA_035526195.1. Taxonomy (GTDB): domain Bacteria; phylum Acidobacteriota; class Terriglobia; order Bryobacterales; family Bryobacteraceae; genus CADEFT01. Next base: position 22,541 of record DATLCW010000331.1, on the reverse strand, counting down.
ATTTTTCTGAACATTGTGTTGGGCGGAGCGATCAAGGATCACCTGGTACTGGTTTCCATCACCGCAATCCTCATCGCCACTCTGATCAATTCTTTGTCCGTAAAAACAACCGGGTCGGTGGCTACCGCATTTTCGGTGATCAAGGTTTTAGTCGTGTTCGCCGTAGGTTTTTGCGCGTTCTTCTTTTCCAAAGGGGACTGGCTGCATTACGCCCTTTCCGGCGCGGGCGGCCTGTGTGAAGCGGTGCCGGCATCAACGCGGGGCGGCCTGGCGGGCATTGGAGCCGCGACGATTGGAGCGCTCTGGGGCTTTCAAGGCTGGGCGCTGTTTGCTCCCATGGCCGGCGAGGTGCGCGACCCGCAGCGCAACATTCCGCGCGCCTTCGTGCTCGCCGTGGCGGTGGTGGGAGCTCTTTACCTGTTCGCCAACGCTTCTTACTTTTATTCCCTGACGCCATTAGAAGTAGCCTCTGTGCCTATCACCTCCTCTGTGGCCACGGAGACGCTGACGCGGATGTTCGGAGCTTCGGCGGCGGCGCTGATGGCCGCGGGCATGCTTATTTCGTCGTTTGGCGCGCTTCATACAGGCATGGCTCCGTTCATGCGCGTACCATACGCAATGGCAAAGGACGGGTTGTACTTTCGCTTTCTGGACCGGCTATCCGCCAAAGGCGTCCCTGTACGCGCCGGGATTTACGCCGCCGCCCTTGCATCGCTACTCGCGTTGACTGGCAACTACGACCGTCTGACAGACTATGCGGTCTTTTCGTTGTGGCTCTTCTACGGGCTTACCGCGTCGTGCCTGATCGTTTTGCGAAGGAAGCAGCCCGATGCGCCGCGGCCCTTTCGGGTGCCGGGCTATCCGCTCGTGCCGGTAGTGTTTTGTCTGGTCACGCTCACTCTTCTGCTGAACACACTCTATACTCAACCCGCGCAGTCTCTGGCGGGGCTCGCCATTATCGCTGCCGGCCTGCCTTTTTACTGGTATTGGACGCGCGGCCGAAAAGCACCGCAAACGGCGGAAACACCCTCTTTCAAGCAACCCGGGGGGAGTGATACAATTTGATCCACGCGATTGGCTTCCAGGATCTTCCTATGCTGGTAACGTTGTTGCTTTGCTTTCTGTTCTTCACCACTCTCTATAATGGGTGGCTGGTGCTTTTAAGCGGCGTGGCCCCGCAGACCATCGAAAATGTTCTATTCATTGGTTTGCATGTTTTAAAATCCACCCTGATGCTGCTGGGCATCATTTTTCGCAGAGCCGTTCTTCAAAGGCTCGCCACGGCCAAAGCTTTTCCATTAGCCGCGATGGCACTGATGGCTTTGCTGCCCGCCGGTGACGCCTTGTCCTTCCTGGTAGCGGACGTGAGACAACTTCAGCTCAACCTTGACGCTGGTTTTTCCTGGCTCTTCCCGATCCTGCTGCATTTGTTCTTTCTCCCGATCTACATCGTCAGTTTGATTCTTATTGCCCTGCAGGCGTGGCCGGAGCCCGGCGAGCAAGTTTATCGCCGTCCGATCCAGGACGACGCAATCGATTGGGATGACGTAACCGCCAATTACTCCCTTCCCACTCACGCCAAAGAAGCCTAGAGCATGCCGGATATCAATCTTCCCCCGCCGCCAGATCCTGAGCCGGACGAACCACACGACCCCATCCCCACCGACCCCGACACGCCGCGGGACCCAGGGGAGTAACGCAACTTGATACCGGGTTACCGCCGGCCGCAAGGTCGCGCACAGTCCAAGCACGGAGCAAAACAGTCATGCGATCCCGAACCTTTCTCCTTTTCATTTCTCTCTACGCCGGCTTAACGTGGAATGCAGTCTTCGCTCAGACCGCCTCGGGCGTCATCAGCGGCGTCGTCACCGATTCGAGCGGTGCGGCCGTTGCCGGCGCCAAGGTAGCCCTACTGGAGCAGGACACCAATCAGACTCGCGAGCAGACTACGAACTCCTCCGGGATCTATGAATTCCGCGCCTTGCCGCGCGGTCTCTACACACTGCAGGCCGAGATGGCGGGGTTTAAACGGAAAGAGGTCAGCAGTCTCCAGCTCACGGTCGCTCAAACTCTGCAGCTCGATATCAAACTGGAAGTCGGCCAGGTCTCCGATTCCGTGACGGTGGAAGCCTCCGCGGTCCAGCTTCAGGCGAGTGAGGCGAGCCTCGCCCAGGTGATCGACGAGAAGCGGGTCCGCGAGCTGCCTCTCAACGGCCGCAACTTCATGCAACTGGCGTTTCTCTCCTCCGGTATCGTTACTGCCGGACGCGCCAGCGCCACCCAGCGTCAAGCCAACTATGGACCCGCCTTCTCGGCCGGGGGCCAACGCGACAACACCACCACCGTGCTTGTTGACGGGATCGAGATCAGCGGCATGGAGCTCAACAACTACCCTTATGCGATCCCGTCGCTCGAATCCGTAGGCGAATTTCGTGTGCTCACTTCGGGCGCCTCGGCGGAGTTCGGCGGCAACTCCGGCGCCTTCGTCAACGTGGTCACCCGGCGCGGGTCCAATGATTTTCACGGTTCGCTGTTTGAGTTCCTGCGCAATAACAAGATGGATGCCCGCAACTTCTTCGACATTACCGGACGCTCCGCCCCCAACAAGCGCAATCAGTTCGGATTTTTGGTAAGCGGCCCGGTGCTGATTCCCAAGCTCTACAACGGCAAGGACCGGACGTTTTTCATGCTCAGTTGGGAATGGCAGCGACAGCGCAACGGCACCACCAGCACGGCGCTCGTGCCCACCGCGCAGGAACGGGCGGGCGACTTCAGCGGCTCGGGCGTCACCATCGTGGATCCTCTCAGCAAGGTCCCCTTCGCCAACAATCAGATCCCACAGAATCGCATCAGCGCCGTCGGCCGTGGACTCCTCCAGCTTTACCCGGTCTCGAACAATGCCGACCCCTCCCGCAACTTCGTCAATGCTCCGCTTCGGAAATTCGACTTCATGCTGCCCTCGTTCCGCATCGATCACAAGGTCAGCGACAAGAACAATCTCTTCTGGCGCACCACCATTAATCAGCCCGACGACATCGGTCCAGGCCAGGCCCTCACCCAGGCATTCAAGTACGATGCCGTGCAATCCGAGCGCCACGTGCAATATACGCTCGGCGATACGCACGTCTTCAACCCGTCCGTCGTCAATGAAGTCAATCTGGGCTTTGTGCGCATGAATCGCGTCCGCAATTCGGCCGATTCCTTTGAGCGCGATTGGGTCAAGGAATTAGGGATCAAAGGCATTCCTACTCAACCGCTGACGTACGGCGCCCCGGCGGTCACAATTTCGGGCCACCCTCAGGCCGGCTTCTCGACCAACAATGCGTTCTTTCAATGGATCACGCAGTCGGCCCAAATCGTAGACAATCTCTCGGTGATGAAAGGCCACCACACCTTCAAAGCCGGCGGCAGCTTCCAGAAGAAGCAGCTCAATTCCACCCAGTGGGGCGCTCCGAACGGCAATTACACGTTCACCGGAGTCTACTCTAGTCCACCTCCGGTCGGCACTCCAACGCGGCAGGCCGCCATCGCCGATACCCTCCTCGGCTACCCAGCCACCTATTCTGTACAAACCACCCCCTACGAGCAGCGGCTCCGTTACAGCAATCTCGGGCTATACGTACAGGATGATTGGCGCGCCACCACCAGATTGACGCTGAATATCGGGCTGCGCTGGGAGTACTTCGGTAAGCCGTATGATCTCTATGACCGCATCGCCAGCTTTGATCTTGCCACCGGACAGCAACTGCTGGCCGGGCAGAACGGCACCCCGCGCAATCTGATTAACGCCGACATGAATAACTTTGGACCGCGGATCGGTTTCGCCTGGCGCGCCTTCGGCAATGACAACCTCGTGATCCGCGGAGCATACGGAGTGTTCTTCAATCCGCCCATTGGCAATGACTTCCGCTCCCGTGGCTTTCAGGATCCCTTTGCATTTCTTGTCACCCGTACCTTCCGGCCCGCCGACCCCACCCGTCCCCTACCCGAGTTCACGGCCGACGACCCTCTGCTCGGAGCCAATCGCCAGACGAACCTCACGCGCTCGGGCGTGGACCGGAACCTTCGCGACGCCTACATCCAGCAGTGGAATCTGAGCATTCAGAAGCTGGTGACCGCCAATATGCTCTGGGAAGTGGCTTACCGCGGATCGAAGAGTACGCGCCTCCAGACCAATCTCGACTACAACGAAATCAATCCCAATCCGCCACAGCCGCCGGATTTCCGCATGATCTTCCCGTATCCAACCTTAGCCGGTGTGGGGATTCTCGAATCGCGCGCCGCTGGCAACTACCATGCGTTCACGACGCGTTTCGAGCGGCGCTACTCCAAAGGCATGACGTTCCTGGTGAACTACACGTTCTCAAAAACTCTGACCGACGTCGATTCGAGCACCGTAGGCGTGGCCATCGGTGGAGGCGCCTTCGGGGCGAACACGATCCGCAACCTCAAGGACAACAAAGGGCCGGCCGTTTTTGACCGCCCGCACCAGCTCAATCTGAGCGCGGTGTATGAACCACAGATCTTCAAAACGGGTCCGGCTATTACTCGCTTCGTTCTCGGCGGCTGGCAGATCGCTCCTATCTGGACGGCATATGTGGGCGCCTACCTGACGCCTGGAAATTTCAATGTGCTCTACACCGGCGCACGGCCGGACGTGCTGCGCAATCCCAACCTGAGCCGCGGCGACCGCTCCATCAACCGCTGGTTCGATACCGAAGCCATCCAGAATGCCACGCCGGGCCGTTTCGGCAATGCGGGTAAAGGCATCATCCAGGGCAGCGGCGTGAACAACTGGGACGTGAATCTGTCGAAGAATTTCGTTTTCAAGGAGCGGCATCGCATCCAGTTCCGCGCCGAGTTCTTCAACTTCTTTAATCACGCTCAGTTTGACGATCCGGTGCTGCAGCCCACGGTTCGCAACGCCGCCGGCGTGCTACTCAATCCCAACGCGGGCAAAGTCACGTCAGCGAGCGATTTTGGGTTCCGGCAAACCGAACGGGTGGTGCAGTTGGGGCTGAAGTACGCCTTCTAAGGCGCGTGCCGCCTTTTTCCGGCAAAGGGCCCAATCTGCAACTCCACACAGTGAGGTGGAAAAGTTAAAAATGATTTCGGCTCTGTTGCAATTTTGCTAAAGTACTTCCGCACAACGAAGAGAGCGCCATGCAGGCTCTATGGACTCTCAGCACGATTGGCTATCCGGTGCAAAAGGCCGAGTGATTGGATGCTTTCCGAGAGCGGCTTTCAGGTTGCCGTCCAGGTGCTCGCGGAAGCCGAAGCCGCTTTCGTCAGCGAACGGAAAGTTGATATATGATGACTTCACGTTGGGTGACCAGGTCGCGGTCCAAGGAGTCATATGGCAATCACAATTCTGGTTCTCCTAGGCATCGCCGGGTTTACCTGCCCGGTTTCGGCCCAACTCGATCGGGCGACATTGGCGGGTACGGTATCGGATAGCAGCGGGGCAGTGGTCCCGGGTGCCAGGGTGGAACTCCAATCACCGGTAACAGGGCTCCGTCGCGAAGTACAGACGGGAGCTAACGGCAATTATACTTTTTCCCTGGTACCTATCGGCGTCTACACGTTAACCATCACTCGGACGGGTTTTCGCACGGTTGCTATGAAGGATCTGCGGCTGGGCGTTGGCGACAACCGGACACAGGATATCGGGATGGAGGTGAGCAGCGTGGAAAGCGCGCTAACCGTGGAAAGTGTCCTGGCGCCGCTCGATAGCACCTCGGCGGTAGTCGGCACTGTCATCGGCGCGCAACAAATGCGCGAGATTCCGCTCAATGGCCGCCACTGGGCCAGTCTCATGGCTCTGGCGCCCGGCGCGATTAACACCGGAGAAGGAAACCAGCAGTCGATCCGCTTCGTGGGCCGCGCCCGTGACGACAACAATTGGACCTTCGATGGCCTGGACGCGACCGGCGTGAAGGATCCTCGTCAGGAAGCGGCGCTCCGTCTTGTCATCAGTACCGATTCCATCGCCGAATTCCGGGTAAACTCCACGCTTTACTCGGCCGAATCGGGCAGCGGCGCAGGCGCGCAGGTCAACATAGTATCCAAATCAGGGACGAACGAATTCCACGGCAGCGTTTTTGAATTCGTCCGCAACGACGTTTTTGACGCCCGCAACCCCTTCGACACTTCCAAGCAGCCGTTCCGATTAAACCAGTTTGGAGGAAGCACCGGCGGTCCCATCCTCAAAAACCGCACCTTCTTCTTCACGAATTACGAAGGCTTGCGCCAGCGGGTAAGCCAGACGTTCCGCAACGATGTGCCGAGCGCCGCATTCCGCGCCCGCGCGACGACAGCGGCCATACGGCAGATCATGGACGCGTACCCGCTTGGCAACGAGCGGACTTCCAACGCCGAAATCGACCGCGTCGCCGGGAACGCAAGCCAAGCCTGGCGGGAAGATGCCGGGATGCTCCGTGTTGACCATCGCTTCAACGATAAGAATACTTTCTTCGCGCGGTATAACATCGACGATGGCACGATCAATGCGCCCCGGACCGTGATCGCAGGCGACCGGCAGGAGAGCTTCTTCCGGCCTTCGAACTTCGTGCTGCAATACCAGCGCATCTTCTCGCCCTCCGTGGTGAACGAAACGAAGGCGGGCTTCAACCGTTCGGCACTTAATCGCTTCAACTACTCGCCGTTCAACGAGTCGATCGCGGTGACGGGCTTCACGACGCTTAACAATTCGAATCGATCTGTCGAAACGGGGACATCTTATTCGTTGATTGATAACCTGGTAGTCACACGCGGCAGGCATACGCTGAAGATGGGGAGTGAGGTTCGGCGCGCTCACGTGAACGTGGCCGACCCACTTGGCGATTCCGTAACGGTGACGTTCGCGACGCGCGCCGACCTGCTGGTAAACAGAGTCGACCGTGTCGCCATCGGCGGCGGCAGTCCTGTGCTTGGCACTCGCAAGTGGTACTACTACGCATACGTGCAGGATGACTTCAAGGTGAACTCGGAGCTGACCCTGAACCTTGGCTTGCGCTACGAATACTATGGTGTAAATCGGGAAGTCGCCGGCCGCTACCGGGTATTCGACCTGTTCGCATGCCGCGGTTTCTGCCCGCAAGGGACACCATGGTATTTTCCGGATCGCAACAACTTCGATCCGCGCGTCGGCCTCGCCTGGGCGCCCAAGGCACTGAACGGCAAAACCGTGATTCGCAGCGGTGCTGGCATCTATCACGGCCCCGGCCAGATTGACGATCAAAACGCCGCGCTCGATAACATGGCCAACAACTTCTCGCTGACATCGGCCGAGGCGCCGGGTCTCTCTTTCCCGGTGGCGCCGTTCCTGGCCCTGGCCCGGACGGTCGGCATTACGCCACGCTCCCTGCAGCGCGATCGGCGCGACCTCTATAGCGCTCAGTGGGGCTTGTCGATCCAGCAGCAGTTGCCGGCCGCCTTCATTACGCAGATCGGCTACGTGGGCAGCGCGGCCAGCAAGGTGACGACGCGAAAATACATCAACAACCTCGACCCGGCGACCAAGCTGCGCCCGCTGCCGACTTTCGGCCGCATCGACGAGAAGAATAATGATGGCAAAAGCAACTTCAACGCGTTGCAATTATCCCTGCACCGGCGCGCCGCCCGCGGCGTGACCTGGGGGACTGAATATATGTGGTCGCACTCGATCAACGACAACAGCATCGGCGGCGGCGAAGGGTCGCAGCCACAGAACGCCACTTGCCGTGCCTGCGACCGGGGTAACAGCCCGCAGGATATCCGTCACACGATCACCAGCAACTGGATCTACCAGCTTCCTTTCGGGCCCGGCAAAGCGTTCCTGAGCTCGGGGTTAGCTTCGAAGGCACTCGGCGGCTGGGAGACAAGCGGCATTTGGACAGCACGGACGGGACGCATGCTGACCGTCTCCGTTACGCGCAGCACCGCTGATGTACCCGACGGCAACACCTCCGGGCAGCGGCCGGATCTCGTGCCCGGCGTTTCGGTTTATCCGTCGGGCGGGCCCACCCTGGCACAATGGCTTAACCCGGCCGCGTTCGCGATTCCGGCCCGCGGTACCTGGGGGAACGCCGGGCGTGTCGTAGCCACGGGCCCCGGACTAGTCCAGGTTGACGTTGCTCTGCAGAAGAACACCCGCCTCACCGAAAGCAAGGCACTCGTCTTCCGAATCGAGGCGTTCAACCTCTTCAACCGCACACAAGCGGGGAACCCGGGCACGAACTTCACTTCGCCAGCCAGCTTCGGCATCGTCACCGCCGGGCTGAACCGCACGATCGGCACCGGCACGTCACGGCAGCTGCAACTCGCCCTGCGGCTAAATTTTTGACCGGCAGGATTCTGCCCCGTCTCTTGATGGGGCAATAGGTCTTTCATGAGAAAGAGGAACCTGTTTTTAGCGGGTTTTCTGATTGGCGTGGCCGGCCTCGCTCTGATGCCCGCGCCGCCGGTGGATATTCAGCCGATCGTTCGCTCCGATCAGGTTTCTGATGACCCCGATGACCCCGCCATCTGGGTTCATCCAACAGACTCCGCCCGCAGCCTGATCATCGGCACGAACAAAGTGAAGGCGCCGCGCGGCGCGCTGGTGGTGTTCGGACTGGATGGCAGAATTCGCCAAACCGTAACAGGCTTGGACCGTCCCAACAACGTAGACATCGAGTACGGACTGAAGGTGGGCGGTCAGACCATTGACATTGCGGTGGCGACCGAGCGCCTCAGGAACCAGTTGCGCATTTTTCGGATTGCTCCAGACGGCAGCGGTATTGGTGATGTGACCTCGCCCGCAAACACGCGCGTATTTGCCGAGCGCAGCGGAGAGCAGGCAGCGCCGATGGGCATCTCCCTCTACCGGCGCGCGCGAGATGGCGCCGTTTTCGCCATCGTTGCTCCCAGGAGCGGACCTCGCCAGGCTTACCTTGGTCAGTATCGGCTCGACGATGATGGCCAGGGTCGTGTGAAGGCCTCTTTCGTCCGCTACTTCGGCAACTTCAGCGGCAGGGACGAGATCGAAGCGGTGGCCGTAGATGACGCCCTCGGCTATGTCTACTACGCGGATGAGGGCAATGGTATTCATAAGTACTACGCTGACCCTGACCACTCGGCAGCGGCGACCGAGCTTGCCCACTTCGGCGAGAACGGATTCGGTGCCAATCGCGAAGGCATTGCAATCTACGAACGCAAGGACGGTACCGGATACATCGTCTGCACGGACCAGATTAACGGCAACAGCGAGTACCACGTCTACCGTCGCGAGGGGGAGCCCGGACGGCCTCATGATCACAGCCAAGTGCTGAAAGTCGTTCGAGGCGGGGCGGATTCCACTGATGGGGTTGAGATCACTTCGCGGCCGCTCGGGCCAAAGTTCCCGGCGGGAATCCTGGTCGCGATGAACAGCCGCGGGCGCAATTTTCTCTTCTACAGGTGGGAGGACATTGCGAGCACGGGGCGGAACAAGCTGGTAGTGGGGAGATAGCGTGCGGAGATTATTTTGTAGAATCTCCCATCATGCTTCCTATCGCCCGATGCGCAAATACATCCACTATCGATAGGAACGCTGCCTCGGATGACCCGCCCTCATCAATCTACTTTTCCGCCAGGAGCTTTTCGACGAATTCGGTCATCTCTTTCTTCAGACGTATATGTCTTTCGCCCGTCGCCGGGCCATCGAACCCTGCGTGTATCCGGCGCACAACTCCATCCCGGCCAATAAAGAGGGTGGTCGGATAGGCTCGAAAATTCTCCAGTTGGCCCAGCATCTCAGTGGCGTTCTCCGTGGTGCCAGCGAGCAAGACGGGATATTTAATTTTATGTTTCTCCGCGAACAGGCGGAGCTGCCGGAGATCGCGCTCCCGTTCGCCGGTGTATTCGAAGCCCAGGGCAACGATCTCCAGTCCGCGGTTGCGATAACTTTCATAGAGTTCTGCGAGCAAAGGCGCTTCTTCGTGGCAGTTGGGACACCAACTGCCGGTGATCGTTACGATCACCACTTTACCGGCGAAGCGCTCATCCGCTGAGCTGACTTTCCCGCCATGAAGGTCCGGAAATGAGAAGCGAAATGGCTCCCGCGGATTCTTCATCCGGGTATACGTGGTCGCGTCCGGCAGTTGCCCGAAGCCGTTCGGCCGGCGGCCCCTAAAACGATCTGCGTCGATGGTTCCCTCGGTGCTGCCATCGGGGTTCACGCGTGCTTTGAGCACGGTGGCACGTATCCCATCGAAACGGCTGAGCAGCAGCGTACGGTTTTCGATCCACCCGGTCAGCGTGCCGTAGTCGCCACTGACGGGAATCAGCGTTCCTTCAATTTTATTGTTGTTCTGCCGGAAAGCGGCCAACCAGAACTCCTTTCCGTCCTTCCGCTCGACGTTGAAAATCCATTCGCCCTCGACGCTTGCGCCCGGGGCGGCGGTAGCCTTGGTGAGCGGCGTCCGCTGGGCAACAAATGGCCTTATGCGGGTCTCCTTGCGGTACTGGCGGGTGAAGGCTCCCTCCAGTTTTCCTCCCTTGAGTTCCGCTTCGAGCACTCCATCCCAATAGTTGAACTCCAGCCGCAGTTTGCGGCCGTCAACACGCCCGGACGAGGAGATATTGCGATCCGGACCGTTAACAAACGTGCCCTGCCAGCCACCGCCCTGCCGCTCCAGCGCGAGTACGAAAAATGCCTTATCACCGGTTGGTAATGCCACAGCCGCGTACCACCGGCCCTCGATGCTTTGCCCCGAAGCGAGGCTCAACAGGCAAAGAAAGAGCAGCGGGAGTAGCATAGGAACATAGTCCCATGATGCGCGTCTTTGCCGCCTTTCTGATCGTTGCGGGCTGTGTCCCGGCAGCTCCGTTGTTCGACGCGGTGGAGCGCGTGCTTTTGCAACGGTGCGCCAAGTGTCATGGCGCGGGAGCGGCTCAGAGCGACTTCGTAATTTCTACACGCGCCGCTTTATTAAAAGGCGGTAAGCACGGAGCCGCGGTCGTGCCCGGCGATGCCGCGGGCAGCCGGCTCTATCAGTGGGTGTCGGAAGGCAAAATGCCGCCGGGGCAAAAGTTGGATGCGGTGTCTGTCGCCTCCATCAAGCAATGGATTAACGGAGGGGCCGTTTGGGGACCCCGGGAAAGCATCCTGCAAAGCGGCAAGAGGAAATATTGGGCGTTTGAGCAGCCTGTGAAACCCAGCGGTGCTTCGATTGACGGTTTACTGCTTGCAAAACTGCACGAGAGGGGGCTTGATTTCAGTTCCCGCGCCGATCACCGTACGCTCATCCGCAGGCTGTATTTCGATCTGACGGGGCTGCCTCCAAAGCCGGAAGACTACAAACAGACCTACGTAGAAGCAGTGGAGCGGCTGCTTGCTTCCCCGCATTATGGCGAACGCTGGGGACGACACTGGCTGGATGTCGTGCGCTTCGGCGAAACCGACGGAGGCGAGCACAATTATGAGCGGTTCAACGCGTGGCCTTATCGGGATTGGGTGATTGAATCGCTGAATCAGGACAAGCCCTACGACCGTTTTATCCGCGAGCAGATTGCCGGCGACGTCCTTGCGCCGGGAGATCCGAAGATGGTGGCGGCTACCGGATTCCTGGTCGCCGGCCCATGGGATCAGGTGAGCGCGGTCCTGAACAAGGATGAGACTTTACGGCAGCAGGCGCGGATGGATGAGCTGGATGACATGGTTACGACCACCGCTCATAGTTTCCTGGCGCTGACGGTCAATTGCGCCCGCTGTCACGACCACAAGTTCGATCCGATTCCCGCGCGCGATTACTACCGCATGACCGCGTTCTTCAGCGCGGTCGGTTTTGGAGAACGTGAAGTGGCGACGGCGGAACAACGGGCATTGCGCGATCAATTCATCGAGCCGCTACGAAAAGAAGCGCTGGCGCTGCGCGGAAAGCTCGGCGATATCGAAGATCCGGTGCGCACTCGCTTGCTGCTCGAACGCTATCAGGAGTTCGATAAACAACGCGCCGCCGAACCCCGGCGCATCACGTTGAACCCGGTGTGGAATCGCAACCGGTTCCCGGAGGTGAAAGCGGAGAAGTTCCGCTTCATCATCGGCAAACAGACCGGAAGCAAGGCTCGCCTGGCGTACCTCGAACTTCTCCCCGCCGGCCCCCGGAGCACCGATTGGAAGGCGGAGGCGGCAGCTTCCGCGGATCAGCCACAGGTGGTGCGAATCGATCTCCCAGAGCCGCGCAGCGTATCCGAAATTCGCTGGGCCAGCGACCCCGTCCGTGGAGTCAAGGACGGCAACATGACCGTCTACCGGCTAGAGGCTCTGGTTGGCAACGAGTGGAAGGTGCTGTGTAGTTCGCTCGATCACGTCGGCGCCAATGAACTGGAGATGCCGTCCATCGGGGAAGCCGAACTGGTGGCCGCGCTGCCCGCGGAGGATCGCCCGAAACGCAAGGCGCTGTTGGATGAGTTGAGCGCCCTTCAGCGGCGTATGGATATGGGTCCAGCGGTTACCAAGTTGTATGCGGCGAAACCCCAGACCCTGGAAAAGGCGTACTTGCTGGAGCGCGGCAACGTGAAGCGGCAGGTAGAGGAGGTGACTCCCGGCACTCTGAGTGCGGTGGGCGGTGAGATCCCTGCCTTAGCTACGGATGATCCGGGCGCACGCCGTGTCGCTCTGGCGAACTGGATTGCAAATCCCCGGAATCCGCTCACCGCGCGGGTCATCGTGAATCGCGTGTGGTATCACCATTTCGGCAATGGCATCGTGAACACTCCCTCGGATTTCGGCATCAACGGAGATCGTCCTTCGCACCCCGAGTTGCTGGACTGGCTGGCGGTTTCCTTTATGGAAAACGGCTGGAGCCTGAAGTGGCTGCATCGTCAGATCGTAATGACCCGCGCCTACCAGCAATCCACCGCGTGGAACGAAAAGGCGTACGCGGTGGATGCCGGGAACCGGCTGCTGTGGCGAATGCCGATGAAGCGTATGGATGCCGAAACCTTGCGCGACACCGTGCTCTCGGTCACCGGCAAGCTGAGCCTGCAAATGGGCGGACCGAGCTACCCGCTGCAGAAGAAAGGCGGCGGCGGATCCTACATCTACGCCACGCTCGATAACGATGGCCCTGAGGTGTGGCGCCGGGCGGTGTACCGCTTTGTGGTGCGCGGCGGGGAGCGGATCATGCTGGACAGTTTCGATTGTCCGGATCCGTCGGTCGCCACGCCGCAGCGCGCGGTGTCCAACACCCCCGTGCAGGCGTTAACGCTCTTGAATAACGACTTTCTGATCCGGCAGGCGGCTCTGCTGGCGCAGCGTTTGGAAACCGAAGCCCCCGGGAGCCGCGCGCATCAGGTGCGGTTGGCCTACAGCCTGCTCTATGGCCGCCAGCCCCGGGAAAACGAACTGGCGCGCGATCAACGCTTTCTAAGCAATCAGACACTGCAAGTCTACTGCCGCGCCCTCCTTAATTCCAATGAGTTCCTCTATGTCCCGTAAACCAACCAGACGTGAGTTGCTGTGGGAGTTGGGCGGCGGCGCGGCCGGCCTGGCGCTGGCCCAATTGTCCGCCCAGGCGGAGACGAGGGCTCCTCATTTCGAGCCGAAAGCGAAGCGTCTGATTCTGATCTCGCTGCCCGGCGGGCTGAGCCACGTTGACACCTTCGATTACAAGCCGGAGCTATTGAAGAATCACGGCAAGGAGACCCAGGGCGCAAATACCATCAAGCCGTTTTTCGGGAAACGCGGCACCATCATGAAGAGCCCGTGGGAATTCAAGCAGTATGGCAAGAGCGGCAAGTGGGTGTCCGATCTGCTGCCTCACCTGGCGCAGCGCGTGGATGATTTGACGTTTGTCCATTCCATGGGTTCCCGCAGTAATGCGCACGGACCGGCCATTTTTCAGATGTCTACCGGCTTTATCTTTCAGGGATTTCCCTCGGTCGGTTCCTGGATCAGTTATGGCCTTGGATCGGAGAACGAAAATCTGCCGTCGTTCGTGGTGCTTCCCGATGCGCGAGGTTTACCCCCGTGCGGCGTGGCCAACTGGGGGAACGGCTTTCTCCCGGCGGCGCATCAGGGAGTGATCTTCGGCGGCCAAAAACAACCGATTGCCGATCTGCATCCCCCGAAAACAATCTCGCCGCGCGAGCAGGTGGCCACTTATGACCTGCTCACCGAGATCAATGAAGAGCATTTGAGGCAGAATCCAGGGGAAGACGCGCTGGTGGCGCGGATCAAAGCCTATGAGCTGGCGGCGAAGATGCAGGTGACGGCGCCCGAGGTAACTTCCATCGCAGGCGAGACCGCAGCCACCAAAGAAGCCTATGGATTGAACGACCCCGCTTCGCGGGACTTCGCCTACAATTGCCTGCTGGCCCGGCGGTTGATTGAGCGCGGCGTACGCTGTGTGCAGTTATTCAATGGCGGCCACTTCGGGGCCCCGCGCGTCAACTGGGATGCGCATGAAGACCTGGTGGCGAATCACGGCAAGAATGCACGTACTTTCGACCGGCCTACCGCGGCCCTGATCGCCGATCTGAAGCAGCGCGGTCTGTTGAAGGACACACTGGTGGCCGTGACGACGGAGTTTGGCAGACTGCCCATCAGCGAGGGGTTGGGAGAGGGCGGGCGCGACCACAACCCGGAAGGCTACACCGCCTTTCTGGCCGGGGCTGGCCTGAAGCCTGGATATTCTTTTGGCTCGACCGATGAACTCGGGTACAAGGCGGATCAGCCGACCACGGTGTACGACTTTCACGCCACATTGCTGCACCTGATGGGCATCGACCACACGCGTCTTACTTACTATCACAACGGTTTGCGCCGCCGCCTGACCGATGTGCACGGTCATGTGGTGCGCGATCTTCTGGCTTGAGCGTTACCAGTACGTTTCGCCCGCCGCCAGGTGCGCCTTAACGACGTCCGGATTCAATTCAATCCCTAAGCCAGGCTTGTCCGACATCTCGATGAAGCTGTTTTTCACCACCGGCCCATCGTGAAGAATCACGTCGTCCATCCAGTCGCCTTTGCCAACCACTGTTTCGCAGGCGATGTAGTCGCGGATCGACGAGCCCCAATGCGTGGTGGCCATGGTGTTCACAATGGATCCCGTGTTGTGATTGGCGATCGGCATGGCATACAGATCCGCAAGATCGGCCATCTTCTTCGTCTCGAGGAAACCCATGGTGTTGCGCAAATCCGGATGGAGAATATCGCATCCGCGATTGACGACGAACGGAAGAGCATCCGCGCGCCGGAACCAGTTCTCGCCGGTCTGAATGGGAACCGGGGAAGCGGAGCATAACGCCTTCCAGCTTTCCGAGTACGCGACCGGGAGCGGATCCTCGAGCCACAACGGTTTCATAGGAGCAATCGCTTCCGCAAGTTGAAGCGACGTGCGCAAATCATATTCCCAGTGGCAATGGACCATGATGTCGTGGTCCCAGCCAATCGCCTCGCGGCAATTCTCAAAACCCTGCCGTGTATTGCGAAGTTCCTGGGTCGAGAGCAGCCGGTTTGCCAGATCGCGGCCGGAGTCTTTCTTCGGGTCTGTGTGCTGCAAGCCGAACTTATGGCCGGTAAAGCCGCTCTTGTCGGCACGAACCGCCGCCGCCCACTCCCGGCAGGAGGCTTTATCCAGCATGTTGCGGGGGGCGGCATGATTGTACACACGCACCTTGTCGCGAACGCGCCCACCCAGCAGGGTGCTGGCCGGAACGTTGAGGATCTTGCCCGAGAGATCCCATAGAGCCATTTCGATCCCCGCCACGGCGCGATAAAACGAGTGCGCCGAACCATCGGTGTGGCGACTCAAGCTGAGCATGAGCGCGTCGATCTCGAGCGGGTCCTTGCCTACGAAGAACTCCTTGAGAAAGTGAATTTGCTCGCGCGCTCCCACGTTTGGGCTGCCGTATGCCTCCGCAATACCGAATGGTCCGGCGCCGGTTTCGATCTTCACCAGGGTATACGTGCGCGGGCCGCTAAGCATCATGGTTTTGATGTCGCGGATCTTGACCTTGCCCTTCATCGAGGCGGCCATCGCGTGATAGCCGGTGAGGAACCGGGCCGCGGGAAGCGCGGCGAGAGATTTAAGAAAGGTACGGCGCGAAGTCATGGCTGGCAGACATCATATCACCCTGGATCGCGCATTCCTTTAACCAGCCAGCACCTCGATAGCCTCTACTCCGCAAATCTTCTCCACCTCATGGAAGAACTCTTTGTCCGGCTTCACCTTCATCGCCACCAGGTCCAGCACCACCGAAAAATCCCGCGGCTTCTCCAGCCGCAGCCGCACATCCGTCTCGCCCGGTTTGCGCTTGATCAGCGCATGCAAGGCTTGCGCGCGTTCCGGGTTTCCCAGGCCCACCCGGATCGCAATCAAAGACGGATAATTCACCCGAGCCATCGCAATGGGTATAATCTCCTGCACATTGAGCCGAGGTGGAGCGTTCTCCTCGGGCAGCACCGAAGCCCGTACCATCATCGCCTGATCCTCCACCATGTATGGGGTCAGCGCCTCATATTGGGAATTGAAAACCATGGCCTCGAGACTACCCACCAGGTCTTCAAGCTGCATCAGCGCGAACAGCTTGCCATCCTTATTCCGCTTCCGTTGGATGCCGGTGAAAATACCGCAGATTTTCACTTCGGTTCCGCGTGGCAATCCTTCCACGTTATCAGAGGTGTATTGCGTCAGTTCCCGAATCTGGTCGCGGTACGGATCCAGCGGGTGCCCGGTCACGTAAATCCCGAGCATTTCCTTTTCTCCCGCCAACATCTCCTGAGGCGTCCAATCCGGCACCTTCGGCAGTGGAGGATCGGCGTGTTCTTCCATTCCCAGATCGAAGCCAAACAGGCCCCCTTGGCCGCTGATACGATCCTGCCAGACGCGCGCGCCCGCTTCCATGGCTCCTTCTACCGCTGCGAACAACCGGCTCCGCGATTCACCAAGAGAGTCCATCGCGCCGGCGCGGATCAAGCTCTCGATCATGCGCTTGTTGATCGACGCCGTGTCCACTTCTTCGCAGAACTGATACAGCGACTTGAACCGGCCCACCTTGGCGCGCGCCTTCTCGATCGACTCCACCGCCGCACTGCCAACGTTTTTCACAGCGCCGAGGCCGAACCGGATCGCATCCCCATCCGGGGTGAAGTTGAGATCGCTGTAGTTCACGTCCGGCGGCAGCACCTTCATGCCCATTTCCCGGCACTCGTTGATGTACTTCACCACTTTCGACGTATTGCCTGTTTCGGAAGTGAGCAGGGCGCTCATGAACTCGCGCGGATAGTGCGCCTTGAGATAAGCGGTCACGTAGGCGAGATAGGCGTAGGCGGCGGAGTGGGATTTGTTGAATCCGTAGCCCGCGAACTGTTCCATCAAATCGAAGATCTTCTCGACCTTCTTCTGCGGGAATCCCCGCTCCAGAGCACCCTTCACAAAACGCTCGCGCTGCCTGGCCATCTCCTCGGCCTTCTTCTTCCCCATCGCGCGGCGCAGCAGATCCGCATCGCCCAGCGAATAACCGGCGATCAGGTTGGAGATCTGCATCACCTGTTCCTGATACACGATCACGCCATAAGTCTCCTCGAGCAGCTCTTTCAGAGGAGGCAGATCATAGGTGACTTCCTTGCGTCCCAGCTTGCGATCGATAAAATCATCCACCATGCCGCCCTGGATCGGACCGGGCCGGTAGAGCGCATTCAACGCGCATAAATCTTCAATTCTGGAAGGCTCGTAGCGGCGCAGGATATCGCGCATTCCCTGCGATTCAAACTGAAAGACGCCGCTGGTGAAGGCTTTCGAGAAAATCTCGTAGGTCTTGGCGTCGTCGAGGGGCAGATCTTCCACCGTGATCGCCACCCCGCGATGCTTCTGGATCAGTTGCAGCGCGTCGTGAATGATCGTGAGCGTCGTCAGACCCAGAAAATCCATCTTCAGAAGCTGCAGCTTCTCCAGCCCCACCATGTCGAACTGCGTTACAACTTCATCGCGGTTGGTGCGATAGAGCGGAACCAGGTCCTTCAGCGGAACCGGGGAAATCACCACTCCGGCCGCGTGCACGCCGGCATTGCGGGCCAGTCCTTCCAGCCGCTGCGCCACCTGCAGCACTTCCCGCACCCGCTCATCCTTCTTCGCCGCTTCCTGGAAGCCCGGCTCCTGTTCGATCGCCTCTTTCAATTTGATGTTCAACGTCTGCGGCACCAGCTTGGTCAGCTTCTCTACTTCCGCAAACGGAATATCGAGCGCGCGCCCCACATCCTTAATTGCAGCCTTAGCAGCCAAGGTGCCGAAGGTGATGATCTGCGCCACCTGCTCGCGGCCGTACTTCTCGGTCACGTACTGGATCACTTCCCCGCGCCGGTGCGTACAGAAGTCAATGTCGATATCGGGCATGCTGACGCGCTCCGGATTCAAAAAGCGCTCGAAAAGCAAACCGTATTGCAGCGGATCCACGTCGGTGATTTCCATGGCGTAGCTGACCAGGCTGCCCGCCGCCGAGCCGCGTCCGGGACCGACCGGAATCCCCTTGGATTTCGCAAACCGGATGAAGTCCCACACAATCAGAAAGTAACCGGAGAACTTCATCTGCTGGATCATGCGGATCTCGGCATCCAGCCGGTCCGAGTAGGCGCCCAGCTCATGCTTCAGCATCCCTTTGGCGCGCATCGCATCCAGCCGCCCGCGGCGCTTCTCAAAACCTTGGCGCGCTACATACTCGAAGTAGGTATCGGTGGAATGCGCTTCCGGAATCTCGAAGCGCGGGAACGGATCCGTGACCTTTTCGAGCTTCACGTGGCAGCGTTGGGCAATGTCCCACGTACGGTCCAAGGCAGCCTCGTGGCCGCCGAACAGCGCCGCCATCTCCGCCCGCGTCTTCAGGAAAAACTCGGGAGTGGTGAAACGCATCCGGTTCGAATCGGACATCGTTTTGCCAGTCTGGATGCAAAGAAGAATCTCGTGCGGCCGCGCGTCGGATTTCGTCAGGTAGTGCGCATCATTGGTCACCACCAGCGGAATTCCTGTATCGCGCGCCAGCTTCTCCACCATCGGAATTACCCGCTTGTCTTCGTCCAAGCCATGATCCTGCAGTTCCAGAAAGAAGTTGCCCTTGCCGAGCATGTCCTCGTAATTGTGGGCCATGCGCCGCGCCTCGGCGAACTGATCGGCAAGCAGGCACTCGTTGATATCGCCCTGCAAACACGCGGACAACCCGATCAAGCCCTTGGAGTGTTGCGCGAGAAGGTCCTTGTCGATGCGCGGCTTGTAATAAAAGCCTTCGAGAAACCCCGAGGAAACCAGCTTGATCAGGTTACGATACCCCTCCAGGTTTTCGCACAACAGAACGAGGTGGTTGTAGCGCTGATCGGATTTATCCTTGTGGTCCTTTTTCGAAACATACACCTCGCACCCGATCACCGGAAGAATGCCGTGGTCCTTTGCCTTGTTGTAGAACTCGACGGCGCCGAAGAGGTTGCCATGATCGGTCATCGCAATCGCGGGCATCTTCTGCTCCTCCGCGATCTGCATCATCTCGCCGATTTCACAAGCTCCGTCAAGAAGCGAATAGTCTGTGTGGTTGTGCAGGTGTACAAAGGGACGGCCGGACATGGTTCTCGTTTTCCGTTTCGCAAACGAGGGGGAGGTTGCGCTATTCCTATTATAGGAAATGAACCTCCGCCAAAAGCTTCTCCAGGGAATGGTCATCCCGGCGCATCCGCTTGCGCTCAATGCCCAACGCAAGCTCGATGAGAACCGCCAGCGCGCGCTCACCCGTTATTATGTGGATGCCGGAGCGGGCGGCGTGGCCGTGGCGGTGCATACGACGCAGTTCGCCATCCGCGATTGCGGACTGCTGGAACCGGTGCTCCGGCTGGCGGCCGAAGACGCGAGCGGCATCGTCCGCATTGCCGGAGCCTGCGGACCCACAAACCAGGCAGTGAAAGAAACCGAACTCGCGGCCCGGCTGGGTTACGATGCGGTGCTGCTCAGCCTCGCCGCTTTGAAGACGGCAACCATCGATGAGCTCATGGAGCACTCCCGCGCCGTGGCCGCAATTCTTCCGGTGGTCGGCTTTTATCTCCAACCGGCGGTGGGCGGCCGCATTCTGCCGTACTCCTTCTGGCGGCGCTTTGCGGAGATTGACAACGTGGTCGCCATCAAGATGGCCCCCTTCAACCGCTATCAGACCATCGACGTAGTCCGGGCCGTGGCGGCGTCCGGGCGCGCCGAGGAGCTGGCCCTCTACACCGGTAATGACGACAACATCATCGCCGATCTGATCACGCCCTTTGCGGTAGAAGGAAGGAGCATGCGTATCGTGGGAGGACTGCTCGGCCAGTGGGCCGTCTGGACGCGAAAAGCAGTCGAAATTCTGGACCGTGTGAAATCGGGCGACACCGCGAACCTCCTGGCTCTGAACGTACAACTCACGGACGCCAACGCCGCCATCTTCGATGTGGCCAACAATTTCCATGGCTGTATCGCGGGAATCCATGAGGTGCTCCGCCGTCAGGGGCTGCTCGAAGGCACCTGGTGCCTCGACGCCCACGAGTCACTCTCCCCCGGGCAGGCCGAGGAAATCGAGCGCGTGACCAAAGCCTATCCCGAACTCGTCAGTTGATTGATCACACGCCGGGGGATGGGGAAGGTAGTTGGTACCAGCCTTTTAACCAACCAACGCCGCAAGCCGCTCCAAACTCCACCCCGGATCCGCCATCACCGCAGCCTTGGGGTATAACCGCCCCATTTCCTCCATGGAAACCCGGCGCCCGGCTCCATCCACCATTCCCCCCACCGTAAGACCGCTGATCCGCTCAGCCAACAGAGGCAGATCCGTATGAAGCAAAACTCCAGGCAGGAAGTTCGCGAAAGGATGCGGATACTCTTCCGCCTGCAACAAGTGTTTGTAGGAAACTAACCCGCCGGCCAGATACACCCTCCCCAGTCCAGGCTCCAGTGCGGCGCCGAACAAAGCGGGAACCGTCATCTTCCCAAGCGCCGCTACGGCCACACGCTGTCCCGCAAAACTCCGGATTAAGGTAATCAGATCCGCCACTCGCTGCCCCAGCAGGCTATGCCCCAAAATCAGCGATGCCCAGGCATAATCATGCTCCGTGGCATGAGGCAGGGTGTAGCGCGCGGCGCCGCGGCCCGCTTCCGGAGTCAGATCGCCAATCCCACGCAGATCCGGCGCACACACTGTGATTCCGGCCTGCGCCAACTGATGGTACAAGCCGCCTTCTCCCCAGCGGGCATTTCGCCCCGCGGGATCGAGCAGGATCAGCACACCTTTTGATACCCGCGGCCGGAACAGCCAGAACGGCACCCACACATGAATCCCGGTGGAGACTTCCTGAGCTTCAATCGTGCAGCCCTCGGAAGCAACCTCGCCCATCTTCACCTTGCGTGGCCGGGCAACAATCTCATCGATCCCGAGCAGCTCGCGGAGATCCACAGGAGTCTGCATCTTCTCGCGCACCAAGCCAACCGGCCGCACACTCCCCAAGGAGCGAACCACGCTGCCTTTGTCCGTCACCCAAAGCGTCTCGTCGCGCTCGGGCGCCACCGGCGGCTCTTCGTTCAACGGCTCGTTCACTCCCTGCAACCACCGCCGGAACCATCCATAAATCTGCATCCTGGCGCTGTAATTCAAACCATGCGGCAGCGGCGATTCCCACCACGCCGCCTGCTCCGGCTTACCGAGCGTGCGGTATACGGAGGCGAGCTTGGAAAACTCCTGCCGTCCATTGGTGAGATAAGCAGGCGAGTAGGTTCCAAAGAAATCCTTCGCGCTCACGAGCACCAGCAGCGGCTTCGGGGCCATCGGATATAACAGATCCCAGCGGTCAAATCCCAGAGGACCGGAGCCCACGAAATTCTGTTCCGCGTCATCGGTGGATCCCGGCGGATTAAACCCCTCGCAAGCGAAATTTTCGCTATTGGGGCAGGACGGCGCCGCCGCCGCCAACCGGTCGTCCACTGCCGCCAGCAGCATCGTCAACGTGCCTCCGCCGGAATTTCCCGTCGAGGCCAGCCGTTTTGGATCTACTAACGGATGCGACGCCAGCACATCCAGGCTGCGCATTGCGTCCCATGTCTGCAGCCACGTCGAGGTGAGCCCCATAAGCAGCATCTGCTGGCCGGGAACCGTATGCTCGTCATCGGCAGAGCGCAGCCGCGTCAGTGGACCATCCGCCCGCGGATAATAAGCACGCTCACCCTGCCCCATCGTATCGAACGCCAGCACCACAAATCCCAATTGCGCCAAGCCCTGGCAGCACTTCTGATACGGAATCGCAGCTTTGCCATTGACCGAATGCCCCAGTTGAAACAGCACTCCTGGATAAGGGGCCTTCCCCTGCTTCGGAATGTACAGATTGGCCGGTACAAAAAGCTCCGGCTGGCTTTCATAAACGATCTTCTCCACCCTGTATCCTGGCCGTTCGAAAGAGCCCATAGTCTTCACATTCAGAGGAGTGCGTGGGGGAGCGCCGCCGCTCAGTTTCCATAGCGTCTCCTTCACCCATTGCTGCCGCGCCTGCACCGCTTGTGGCGTGGTCAGCCGGCCGATAGCTTCATTGCGCCGCTGCACGCTCT
>DATLCW010000322.1:0-44144 GCA_035526195.1 Bryobacteraceae bacterium | reverse complement strand
CGAAGGCCATAAAGAAGCGGCGCACTATGTCGCCTCGGAATTCGAGCGCGCCGGTCTCCGGCCCAAAGGTACCGAGGGCTATCGCCAGCCCGTTAAATTTCGAGCCCTTACCATCGATGAACCCGAGTCCAGCCTGGAGCTAATCCAGGACGGCCGCGTGCAATCTCTCATGCTCGGTGACGCGGCCTACTTCAGCCTGCGCGGAAATCCTGTCGCGCAACTGGAAGCCCCGCTGGTCTTCGCCGGTTATGCCTTCTCCGTTCCGGAGATGAATTACGACGAGCTCGCCGGCGTCGACGTGAAAGGCAAGGTCGTCCTCTACCTGACCGGGGGACCCAAGAACATCCCCGCGTCGCTGCTCTCTCACAATCAGTCCGCCGATCAGCGCTGGAAGCGCTTAAAGGAAGCGGGAGCCGTCGGGGTCGCGGTCTTGCCCAATCCGCGGAACTCCGACATTCCCTGGGAACGCGCCCGCCGGTCCCGATTCCT
This sequence comes from Bryobacteraceae bacterium, assembly GCA_035526195.1. Taxonomy (GTDB): domain Bacteria; phylum Acidobacteriota; class Terriglobia; order Bryobacterales; family Bryobacteraceae; genus CADEFT01. The sequence continues at coordinate 43,655 of DATLCW010000322.1, read as the reverse complement.
CTCCTCCATGCAACTGGACGGCTTTGCTCCGGACGGAGCCGGCGTCTCCCTGGTGATCAACCCCGCCTCGGCGGATTTGTTTTTCAAAGGAAGCGGCCACAGCATGCAGGAGTTGCTCGCGCTCACGTACAAGGATCAACCCCTACCCAAGTTTCCGCTTCCCGCCCGCATACGGGCGAAGATCGCAATCCAAACCCGCGAATTGGAATCCGAGAACGTCATCGGCTTCAAGGAAGGCTCCCACCCCGTGCTCAGGAACGAGTTCATCGTGCTTTCCGCGCACCTCGACCACATCGGCGTTGGACGCAACCTGATCGGCGATCAAATCTATAACGGAGCCATGGATAACGCCTCCGGCATCGCTACACTCATTGAGGTAGCGCGTCATCTGAAACACAAAAAGCTAAGCCGTTCGGTTCTGTTCCTAGCCGTCACCGGCGAAGAGAAGGGACTGCTCGGCTCGCAATTTTTCACGCATTCTCCTACCGTTCCCCGGGAAGCGATCGCTGCCGATCTCAACTTCGATATGTTCCTGCCGCTGTTCCCGTTCAAACGTCTCACGGTGTTCGGTCTGGATGAATCCACGCTCGGTGAAACCGTGAAAACAGTGGCGGAAAAAGCCGGCATCGCTGTACAGCGCGACCCTGAGCCGCAGCGCAATTCCTTTATCCGCAGCGATCAATACAGCTTCATCAAGCGCGGTATTCCCGCCCTCGCCTTCAAACTGGGCTACGCGCCCGGATCTCCCGAAGAGAAGATCTTCAAGGCCTGGCTCAAGGAGCGTTACCATGGGGTCACTGACGATCTGCAGCAGCCCGTGGACCGGGAAGCCGCCGCCAAATTCAACCGCCTGCTGGTGTCCATCGCGATGGCAGTGGCGAACGATCCCCAACGTCCCCGCTGGCTCGACTCGAGCTTCTTCAAACGCTATGCACAATAGATGATTCTTGCTCCGCACGGGCCGCCGTTGCCGCAACGGGCCGCGGCCGTGCCAATCCGCCACCGGAGGGCCTCACAAGAGACGGTCAGAATATGCGGGGCCGGGGTTCGACGGGCGAGGTGAACGGTGGATGCTCGCGGTTAGATAGGAGAATGCGGAGGGTGGTGCGGCTCTCGCCGGGAAAGGCGGCGGGCCGGTCTAACCGGCGTTCCCGTCCTGCTTCACCACATACCTGCGAATCGCGGTAGCCCGCCCCGTCTCCGGCTCCACATCCACAATCACGCTGTGCAACTGCGCATCGCCCCGCGCCGCTTCAAACCTCACCGGCATCGAAGTAAGAAACTTTCGCAATACCGGATCCTTATCGACTCCAATCACCGAATCGTACGGGCCCGTCATGCCGGCATCGGTCTGATAGGCGGTGCCGCGAGGCAGAATCCGGCTGTCGGCCGTCGGCACATGAGTATGCGTCCCCACCATGGCGCTCACACGCCCATCCAGATGCCACCCCATCGCCATCTTCTCACTCGTTAGCTCGGCATGAAAATCAACAAAGCGGATCTTCACCGCCGCATCCAAGGACACCAACAGCTCGTCCGCTTTACGGAACGGGCAGTCCGTGGCCGGCATGTAAGTACGCCCCTGCAGGTTCATGACGGCACAGGAAACGCCATTGCGCGCCTGGACAATCGCCAGTCCGTGGCCCGGCAGTTCCGCCGGATAGTTGGCCGGACGCAGGACCCGCGGCTGCTTCGCGAAGTACTCGTAAATCTCCCTCTTATCCCAGATGTGATTCCCACTGGTGAGGACGTGGATGCCAAGACCGAGCAAGTCCTCCGCCAGCGACGGCGTGAGCCCGAATCCTCCCGCCGCATTCTCGGCATTCGCGATGGCAAGGTCTATGCGCTCGCTTTCCACGATGTACGCAAAATGGTCGGCGACCAGTTTTCTGCCCGCGGAGGCGAAAATATCGCCAATGAAAAGAATACGCATTGCGATGTGGGGGAGTTTTAGGAGCGCCCCGCGCGGCCGTGTCCATCCCCGTCATTGACCCCTAGATACGAACAGGGGGGAATCCTCCGGACGCCTTCAGGCTTCTCTGGCGCGGCCTTAAACCGCCGAGCTTGCACACCGGCGCAGCATAAACGAGTTGGACTCCATGACAAATTGTATCGGATCAATTTTTAAGAGACAAATCACTAACTCTGCAGCAACGCTCCTCGATCAGGATAGCAGCTTTCGCGCTCGCTCAAACACCGTACGTAACATTTCCGCCGTCAGGCGCCCTGTCGAAGTGTTTTGCTGGCTCGGATGGTAGGAGGCGATCAAGAAGGGCCTGCCGGCCCCCAACTCATACTCCCGGCCATGGCCGAACTCGTACTTCGAAGGCTTCTCTCCCAGAATTCTGAGGTAGGTCTGGAACGCAATCCCGCCCAGCGCCACCACGATCTTCACGTTGTCCATCAACTCCAGTTCCCGTTCCAGAAAGGGCCGGCAATTGGTCAATTCCTGAGGAGAAGGCTTGTTGTCGGGCGGCGCGCACCTGGCCGATGCCGTGATATAGGCATCCCGCAATTGAAGGCCGTCGTTAGCTGACTTGCTGTGCGGCTGAGTGGCAAAGCCGGTTTCATGCAGCGCCCGATAGAGGAAATCGCCCGAGGCGTCCCCGGTAAACATGCGCCCCGTCCGATTGGCGCCATGCGCTCCCGGGGCCAACCCCAAAATCAAGAGCCGAGCCTCGGGATCGCCGAACGAAGGGACCGGCTTTCCCCAATAATCCCAGTCCTGATAGGCGCGGCGCTTGACCTGCGCAATTGCCGCGGAGTGTCTGCGCAACCTCGGACAGCGGTTGCAGCCGGTGATTTCTTCCTGAAGCACCCTCAAATCGTACATTCAGTTGGTGGATTCAAAGAGGCCAGCCGCTCCCTGGCCCCCGCCGACACACATGGTGACCACCCCATATCGCGACTTGCGCCGTTTCATTTCATTCGCCAAAGTTCCCACCATCCGCGACCCGGTCATTCCAAACGGATGTCCAATCGAGATGGAGCCGCCATTTACATTCAGCTTCTCAGGATCGAGGTTCAACCTGTCGCGCGAGTACACCACTTGTACGGCGAACGCTTCGTTCAGCTCCCAAAGGTCGATATCGCCGGTCTTCAGGCCCTTGCGCTTCAGTAATTTGGGAACCGCATAGACCGGACCGATGCCCATTTCATCCGGCTCCAATCCCGCCACCGCAAAACCGCGATAGAGGAGCTTGTACGGCACCTTCCGTTGATCGGCCCGCTCCCGCGACATGAGCAGCGTTGCCGAAGCTCCATCCGAGAGTTGCGATGAGTTTCCCGCCGTCACCGATCCCTGGCCGCTATCGGGATCGAAATGCGGCTTTAGTTTCAACAACCCATCCAGGGTCGTATCGGGGCGATTGCATTCGTCGCCTTCGGCGAACACTTCCTCCTCCCCGGTCGCCTCTCCCGTCTTCTTGTCGAGAATCGCGCGCGTAACCCTCATGGGAGCGATCTCTTCCCTGAAAAATCCTTCCGCTTGCGCCCGGGCTGTGCGTTGCTGGCTCAGCAGCGAATACTCGTCCTGGGCCTCGCGGCTCACCTGATAGCGCTTGGCGACCACTTCCGCCGTCACCCCCATCACCATGTAGATTCCCGGCTTATGCTCTTGTACGTAAGGATGCGGCTGCGAATCCCGCGGGGACATCGTAATGCTCTCCACGCCGCCGCCAATAGCTACCTCGGCGCCCTCATTTATAATCTGGTGTGCGGCCATCGCCACCGATTGCAAGCCTGAGGAACAAAAGCGGTTCACCGTCGTGGCTGCCACGGTCACCGGCAATCCGGCCAGCAAAGCAGCGACGCGAGCCACGTTCATACCTTGCGGTCCGTGAGGCTGCCCACAGCCGAGAATAACGTCCTCCACCTCCGCCGCATCCACTTCCGGATGGCGCGCCAACACCTCGCGGATCGCGTGTGCGGCCAGATCCGCCGGATGCGTCCGGTTAAACGACCCGCGGAAGGATTTCGCCAGCGGCGTGCGGACGCTGTCCACGATCACTGCTTCACGCATTGTTATTTTCTCCCTTAACGTATTGGCCGAAGGACTTTCCTTCCTCCGCCAGCCGCTCCAGCAACGGGGCTGGAGCCCACAACACGCCATGCTGCCGGTTAAATTCGCGAATTTTCTCCAGCACCTTCGGCAGCCCCACCGTGTCCGCATAGAACATCGGTCCGCCACGGTATGCCGGAAACCCGTAGCCGTTGACGTAAATAATGTCGATATCCACCGCGCGTAACGCCATGCCTTCTTCCAGAATACGAGCCCCTTCATTCACCAATGCATAAAGAAGGCGCCCGGTGATTTCCGCGGCGGAGATTGCCCGAGGACTGATTGCCGACTCCGCCCGCACCGTCGCAATCAGATCGTTCACCGCCGCATCGCGCCATGGCCGGCGATTCTCGTCGTACCGGTACCACCCGGCGCCCGTCTTCTGCCCATAGCGCCCCAACTCACAAAGCCGGTCTTCCATCCGAGGCTTGCGCACGCCAGGCACTTCCAAATGCTGGAACTCCTTCCGGATTCGCCACCCGACGTCGAGTCCCGCCAGATCGCCAACCTGCAGCGGTCCCATGGCCATGCCGAAGTCGAACATCGCTCGATCTACCGCCTCGGGATCCGCTCCCTCCTCCACTAGAAATTGCGCTTCCCGGCGGTAAGACCCGAACATACGGTTCCCCACAAAGCCGCGACAGTTTCCCACCAGCACTCCCACCTTACCCAATGTTTTGGCGAGGCTCATGGAGGTGGCGATCACTTCTTTGGCGGTCGCTTTCCCGCGCACGATCTCCAGCAGCCGCATGATGTTCGCCGGGCTGAAGAAATGATGGCCGATTACCATCCGCGGGCGAGTCGTGACGGACGCGATTTCATCAATTGACAAGGTAGAAGTGTTCGTTGCCAGCAGACATTCGGGTTTGGCAATCCGGTCCAACTCCGCAAAAATCTCTTTTTTCAAGGCCATGCTTTCAAACACTGCTTCTACGATGATGTCCGCCTGATCGAAGCCCTCGTAGCTCAGCGTGGGTGTGATCAGCGCCAGGCGCTTGTCCATCGCCGCCTGCGAAAACCGGCCCTTCGCCACCGAGTTCGCATAATTCTTCCGAATGGCGCCCACCCCGTGGTCAAGCGCCTCTTGCGTGGTTTCCTTCAGCACGACCGGGATTCCCGCATTGGCAAAATTCATTGCAATCCCGCCGCCCATGGTTCCGGCTCCGATCACCGCCGCCCGCCGGATCGGGTAGGTCGCCGTTTCCTTCGGCACATCGGGAATCCTGGTTACCGCGCGCTCTCCAAAAAACACGTGGATCAGCGCTTTCGATTGGATCGAATGCAGACACTGCTCGAAGAGCCGCGCTTCCTCCTTCACGCCCTCCTCGAAGGAAAGTTTCGTACTCGCTTCCACCGCATCAATCGCCGCCAGAGCAGCGGACAAGCCCCGCTGCCGCTTTTTGGCGGCCTCGCGAGCGGCTGCGAATGCGGCGGGGTCCGCCTCCGGCGCGCGGGGCTTCTCGCGGCGCTTACCGGCAATCTCTCGAGCGAAGCGGATCGCCCCTTGAAGCAAATCGCCCTCTATCACCTGATCGATCAGCCCCCATTGGGCGGCGTCCGCAGCCTTCACCGGTTCGCCAAACTGGCACATCTCGACAGCTCTGGCGGCTCCCACCAGCCTGGGCAGGCGTTGCGTTCCGCCGGCGCCGGGAATCAGTCCCAGTTTCACTTCCGGCTGACCCACTTGAGCCGAGGCCAGAGCCAGCCTGTAAGCGCATGCCATGGCCACTTCCAGGCCACCCCCGAAGGCCTGCCCGTGGATGGACGCCACCACCGGCTTGTTCGACTCTTCGAGCTGGTACAGCAGCGGATGCAGACCTTGGCCCCGCTTCTTCTCGCCCGAGGTGATCTTGGCGAACTCTTTGATGTCGGCGCCGGCAATAAAGGAACGGCCGCCGCCAATCAGCACCACTGCCTTGACCGCGTCATCGGCTTCCGCTTTGGCCAGACTCGCCGCAATCCCCTCCGGCACCCCCGGACTCAGTGCGTTTACGGGCGGATTGTGGATCGTAATCACCGCAACGCCGTCCGCCGCTGAATAGCTCACCAGATCGCTCATAGCCGTTTGTCGTATGAGCGTAGCATGCCTGCGGATCCGGTCCGTTCTGCTACAATAAATGGCGTACTCAACCTCGAGGAGTTCCGTAATGCCAAAAGTATGTGCCGTCACCGGAAAGAAGCCCCAATACGGCCACCGGGTGTCTCACGCCAACAACAAATCGAAGCGCCGCTTCGAGCCGAATCTGCATTCAAAGAAGTTTTGGGTCCCGAGCGAAAACCGCTTCGTGAAATTGAAGGTTTCCAGCCGCGGAATTCGTAATATCAACAAGCTGGGAATCGATAAAGTGCTCAGGGACATGCGTAAGAACGGGGGCAAAGTCTAATGGCCCGCGTGATCATTAAGCTTGTTTCCACCGCCGGCACCGGCCACTTCTACACCACCACCAAAAACCCGAAGAAGACTACCGAAAAACTCCTCATGAAGAAGTATGATCCGGTGGCCCGGAAACGGGTGGATTATAAAGAAGCGAAAATCTGACCGCTCGAAGCTCTTAGGCTATCGAGCCATATACCGTCCTCGCCCCTGGGGCGGGGCGGTTACCGGCGCTGCCGGTTCTTCCGGAGCCGGAGGCAGCACTTTTTTGGGCCGGGCATCCAGGCGCGCCGCAATTTTGTCCGCTTTCCGTTTCGCAAATTTCGGCGTACCAGGCTTCAGTCCCTCCGCCTCAATTTCCGCATCCGTCACTTCATAGGCCGCCGGCAGGTATTTCTGCAGATAATTCCGCAACCTGTCCTGGACCAGCCGCTGCTCCGTATTCATGAACAGGAATAACGCCACTTCGCCGGGCTCCTGCGACGTGATTCCGTAGATCTGAGAAGGCTTTTGCAACTTCGCCGATTTCAGCGCGCTTTCGAGCTTTTTGGCTTTAGCCGCCAGCTTGTCCATAGCGCTGACCTCCGGCCGTTCCGCTCCGATCGCTTTCAGCATTGCCGTCCGCTCTTTCGGACTGAGTTTCTCCGTCAGCAGGTGCAGCAGCAGCAGAAAATTGTCCGCGCGAAACTCGATCCCAAATGGAACAAGTTGCCGCGACTTCAGCAGTTTTGCGAACCCCGGCAGGTTGAGCTTTGCGCCCGTCAGCGCCGGCGATACGAGGCCCAGCAGCTTTTCCTCCTCCAGCGCTTTCAGCACTTCACCGGGGTTCGCTTCATTGGCCGCATACCGAAGCTGCTCGAAAAGCGCTCTGGGCGGGATGTGCTTCTCCACCTCCGCTTCTCTCGCATTCGCATATTGCCCGGCCGTCTTCTCCTCAATCGTGAATCCCAGCCGCACCTTGAACCGGATCAGCCGCCATAGACGCACCGGATCATCGTAAAGCGCGTAGTTGTGAACCGTGCGCAGTTCCCGCCGTTCCAGATCCGCCAACCCGTTTGCCGGATCCATCAGCAGTCCCCGCGATGCCTTCCCGAGCGACAGTGCAATTGAATTGATGGTGAAATCGCGGCAGCGCAGATCCACATGGATGGACGCCGGCGTTACGTGCGGTTTGCCTCCAGCCTTGAGATATTTCTCCTGCCGCGCCATTGCCAGCGATACCGTCGACCCATTCGCCAGCAGCAACTCCGCCGATTTGCGCACCTCATCCAGGGAAACGATACTCGCGCCGAGCGCTCCGGCGAGCTCCTTGGCCAGCTTCAGGGCGTTGCCTTCCATCACGAAATCGAGATCGCGAATCGGAAATCCGCCCAGCATATCCCGCATCGCTCCGCCGGCTAGAAACAGGTTCGTGTTCAGGGCGTCGCAAGCAGTCTGCAGCGCCGTCATAAAACGGGTCTGCTCCCCGTTCAGGTGGTTTTCCAGCATGAACATGTAATCACTCATGTGGTGCCAATCCTCATGCGCGCGGATGGTGGGAATCGAACGTCGCGCGCAACCGCGAGCGCGCCACGTGAGTATAAATCTGGGTGGTCGAAATATCGCAATGACCGAGCATCGTCTGCAGACTCCGCAGATCGGCTCCCCCCTCGAGAATATGCGTCGCGAACGTGTGCCGCAGCACATGCGGACTCAATCCCTGGAATATGCCCGCCTGGCGCCCATACCCGCCCAACGCTTTCCAAAAAGCCTGACGCGTCAACTTACCCCCCCGATTGGTGACAAAGATATAACCGCTGGCCTTACTCTTCAACAGCGCCCCGCGGCCGTTTTCCAGATACTGGCTGATCGCTTGGCGCGCCTCCTCTCCCATCGGCACCAGCCGCTCTTTATTGCCCTTGCCGGTCACCCGTACCAGACCCATGTCCAGGTTGACGTCCTGCATCCGGAGCCCGCAAAGCTCGCTCACTCTCAACCCGCTCGCATAAAGCAGAGCCAACATCGCCCGGTCGCGGATTCCATTTGGTTTTTTCCGGTCCGGCTTCGCGGCCAGCGTCTCCACTTGCGTCGAATTCAAATATCGTGGAATCTTCCGTGGCTGGCGAGGGCTTGGCAAGGTGGCCGTCGGGTCTTCCCCGATCCGGCCTTCGCGCAACAGATAAGAATACAAGCTCCGAATGGTGCTCAAGTGGCGGGCGATCGAACGGCTGCCCAGTTGGTCGCGATAGAGGGAGTCGATATACTGCATCAGTTGGGAGGCATCGGGCGGCCTGCCTTCCCAATGAATCGCCGCAAATGCCTCCAGCCGCGCCAGATCCGCACCATACGCTTCCACCGAATTCGCCGCTAAGCCCTTCTCGATGCGGCAGAAATCGAGGAACGCCTCGCGAGCCGCGGATAAGGACGCAATGAGAGGCATTGAGCCAATGATACAATAATCGGAAAATTGTTTTGAACATTTTCACTCGTTTCGTCCGCGGAGCTTATTCGAGCCGAGGTACGTATATTGTCGGCGTCAACCAATAAAAGGGCTTTAATTCAACGGTTTGACAGGGAAAACCTCTATGGTTACTTGAGTCCTGGCTCCTTCCTCCAACCGAAAGGCACGGAACTGCTCAGCCTCTCCGGAAACCTCCTGCTGGTTCCCTACGAAGAAATAAAGATCGTTTCTTTCGTCAGGGATTTCGTCGCGCCCGACCCCACCGAGAAACGGCTATACACCACTCGCCCCAAATCGCCCGGCCTTTGGGTCCGGATGCGCTTTCGCGATAATGACCGTATGGATGGCCTCCTCGCCAACAACCTCCTTCTCATGGAGAGTTACGGGTTCTCTTTTACTCCGCCCGACCCATCTTCCAACAGCCAACGCGTTTTTGTACCGCGCCAGGCTCTGCTCGAATTTCAGGTCCTCGCCGTCATAGGCAGTGCTCAGGGGAGAGAGCAGAAAGCGAAATCTAAAGTCGTGAAGGATCAATTGGGATTGTTTGAACCATCATGAAAGCCATTGCCGCGATCATTCTCATCCTGGCCCTCCCCATCGGCTATCTAGCGGCCCTGGCCGCGCGCTCCACCCCCACGGAACTCAAATTGCAGGACCATATCAAGGTAATCGGAACTAACACTCCAATCCGCATTGTGGCCGTAAATCCCCATGGAATTCGCCGCTTCACCGCGGTGCTCGAACAGGACGGGAAATCTTATCCGGTATTCGAGCGCCAGGAGCCGGCGCGGCGCTGGGCGGTCATTCGGAAAGTGGAAGATCGCCGTACGTACACCTTCGAGGCAGGTAGTAAAGCGGCTCCCGGATTACGCGACGGAAAGGTAATGCTGCGCATCGAAGCCGTTTCCAATGATCTGCTGGCCCGCCGCGAACCGCTCCAAATGGAGCTGGAAGTCAATACGAAACCTCCTGCCGTAAGCGTGGACGAAGGGCAGCATTACATCACTCTGGGCGGTTCCGAAGTGGTCGCTTTCACGGTGGCTGGCTATTGGACGGAAGCGGGCGTGCGCGTCGGCAAGTACACGTTCCGCAGTTTCCCCATGCCGGGCGCAAATTCGCCCAATCGCCGCATCTGCTTTTTCGCGTATCCCTATGACGCGCCGGAGGGCACGGTCCCCATCGTCTATACCCGCAATCCCACCGGGGCCGAAGCCACCGCGCGCTTCTGGAACAAGGTGACCCGCAAAAAGTTCCGTACCCGCGAAATCCTCGTCGGCGACGCCTTTCTGAACAAGATCTTCGCTGCCCTAGACCCGGCAGGTTCAGGGAATCCGGTGGCGCGCTTCATGAAAATAAACAACGATATGCGGCAAGCCAACGCGCAGACTCTGGCCTCATTTCGCGATGTCACGGCCGGCAAAATTCTCTGGAACGGCCCGTTTATCCAGCTTGCCAATTCCAGCGTCGAGGCGCAATTCTGCGATTTCCGCAAGTACTTTTACCACGGCCAAAGTGTGGATCAACAGGTGCACCTTGGTTTTGACCTGGCAGTTACAGCCAGAACCCCGGTCGTGGCCGCGAATGACGGGAAAGTGATCCACGCCGGCCCGCTCGGCATCTACGGGAATACGATCGTCATTGACCACGGTCTGGGTCTGCAAAGCCTCTACGCGCACCTGAGCGAAATTCAGGCAAAGGCCGGCAGCGACGCGAAAAAAGGGCAGGTTATCGGGAAGAGCGGAGCCACCGGACTGGCCGGCGGAGATCACCTCCATTACGGCATGCAGGTCGATGGCGTCCCGGTGAACCCAGTCGAATGGTGGGACGCCCACTGGATCAAAGATCGTGTGCTAAGCGTCCTTGCGCGGTAACCGCTTTTCGGACTCACCGTCCCTCTAAGAGGCGCAGCCATTTTTCGAGCCTCGGGCCTGACACCGTAACCATGATCTTGCCATGATAGAAACTCTATGCCTGATCCCGTCATCCTAGTCGCCAGTGGTGATCTGCGCCTATCCGCAAATCGTATGTGCTGGCCCGCCCAAAGCCAGGCCGAGGTTTCCATCACAAAGGCGGTCAACACCCTTGGACGGGAAGTAAAACGAGGCCATCCCGTCGACCCGGTAAAGCAGCATGGATTCATCGACAGCCAGCATTACGGAATGGAGGTATTCCGCCAGATTCCGCCGAACGCTCCCCTGTTGGTGGTAGAAGCGGTATGGCAGTACAGCCATCACCTTCTGCACGGCCTGTACACGCACAAAGGTCCGATCCTCACGGTGGCCAACTGGAGCGGGCGATGGCCGGGACTCGTAGGCCTGCTGAATCTGAACGGCTCACTCACGAAAGCGGGTATCGCCTACAGCACCCTCTGGAGCGGGAATTTCACGGACACTTTCTTCCTGCAAGGCCTGGCGGCGTGGCTGAACGGCGAAACGGTTCTGCACGATGAAAGCCACGTTCAATCCCTACGGCACATACCGCAGGACGCCGCAACGCTCGGACACCGCCTGGCCGCCGAACTAAAGCGCAATAAGGCAATCCTGGGTGTGTTTGACGAAGGATGCATGGGAATGTACAACGCCATCATCCCCGACGAACTGCTGCACCCGATCGGCGTCTTCAAAGAGCGCTTGAGCCAGTCCGCGCTGTACGCGGCAATGCAGCAGGTACCCGATGAAGAAGCCCACGCCGTCCGCCGCTGGCTCGATAACCGCGGCATGCGTTTCCACACTGGAACCGATGAGAAAACTCACCTCACCGACGGCCAAATCCATCAGCAATGCAAGATGTATATCGCGGCATTACGCATCGCGGATGAGTTCGGCTGCGATGCCATCGGCATCCAATACCAACAGGGTCTCAAGGACCTTTGCGCGGCATCCGACCTGGTGGAAGGCCTGCTGAACAATCCGGATCGGCCCCCCGTCGCCGTGGATGGCCGGGTCCTCTACGACGGCCGGGCCTTACCTCATTTCAATGAAGTGGACGAGTGCGCCGGACTCGACGGCCTCATCACCGATCGCGTCTGGACGGCTCTCAATTTCGACCCTTCGAACACCCTCCACGACATTCGCTATGGCGAGGAATACAACGGACAGTTCCTCTGGGTGTTCGAAATATCCGGAGCCGCGCCCGCTTCCCATTTCATCGATGGATACGCGGGTGCCGTCGGCGAGCGGCAACCGGCAATGTATTTTCCCATGGGCGGCTCCTCCATGAAGGGCATCAGCAAACCAGGCGAAATCGTCTGGAGCCGTGTGTACGTCGCCGGAGGAAAATTGAAAGCTGATATCGGCCGCGCCGGCGTCGTGAAAATCCCACTGGAAGAAACGGAGCGCCGTTGGGCGATGACCACTCCGCAGTGGCCCATCATGCACGCCGTTACTTACGGTATAACGCGAGATCAGATGATGGCCCGGCATAAGTCCAATCACATTCAAGTTGCCTACGCCCCGGATGCCGCCGGAGCGAATCGCGCTCTCGCCGTGAAGGCAGCCATGTTGGAAGCCCTCGGTTTGGAAGTGGCGGTGTGCGGCGGCAATCATGGCCTGATACCCTATTAAGACATGCGAGTTGGAATTATCGGATGCGGCGCCATTGCGCAGAAGCACGTACAGGCTTACAAGAACATCGGCTTTCAAGTCGTTGCCGTGAATGATGATCTACAGGACCGCGGACGTGAGTTCGCCGCCGCCACCGGCGCCGAATTCGTCAGGTCGTACCAGGAGGTATGCCGCCATCCGGACGTCGATTTTATTGATGTCTGCACGTTTCCCGATTTTCGCCTGCAGCCGTTGAAAGCGGCGGCTGACGCGGGCAAACACGTGCAGGTGCAGAAGCCGATTGCCACGGATTTACAAACCGCCATGGGAATGGTCCGCTATGCGCGGCGCGCGGGCGTGCTCCTCAACGTAGTGAGCCAGCATCGTTTCGACGACTCGATGCAATTTCTCGCCAAAGCGATTCCAGCGGGCCGGCTCGGCACCATCCTTCAGGCCGACGCGTACGTGAAGTGGTATCGCTCCACCGAGTATTACTCGCGCCCCATCAAAGGCAGTTGGGCCACCGAGGGCGGCGGCGCGCTCATCAATCAGGCGGTCCATCAGGTGGACATGCTGCTTTACCTGATCGGCAGAGTCAAGGAAGTTTACGGCATGTGGCAACTGGGCGCGCTTCACTCCATCGAGTCGGAGGATGTGGTGAATGCCGTGATGCGCTTTGCCAACGGCGCCACCGGCGTCTTGCAGGCATCCACCGCGTTCTGGCCGGGGTACCCGGAAAGCATCGAAATCCACGGCACCAAAGGCACTGCCATCGTCACCGGAGACAAGCTCACCACCTGGGACGTGGAAGACGATTCCGGTGAGCCGGCGCCGGTCGAGTCCCAGACCATGTCGGGAGCATCTGATCCCATGGCAATCCCGCTCACGCCCTTTGAGCGCCAATTCCGAAACTTCGGCGAGGCCATTGAAGGAAATGGAAAACCGCTCACTTCCGGAGAAGAAGGATATCGCGCGCTCGAACTGGTGATCTCGATTTATAAATCCTGCCGCGACGCCCGCAAAGTAGTGCTGGAAGAAGAAGTCGTCTAAGAGGCCCTGAGATTTCCGCATGGCCTGGAAACTGCGTGTGCCCGCTTCAAGCGCCAATCTCGGGCCGGGATTCGATGCAATTGGCCTCGCGCTGGATCTTCCGCTGGAATGCCGCTTTCGAGCCAGTGAAAAGCTGATCATCCGCTGTTCCGGGCGCGACTCGCATTCCATTTCCACAACCGAGGACAATCTCATCTGGCAGACTGCACTTAAGGTTGCGCGCGACTTTCACGCTAACACCCTGCCGCCAGTGGAACTCGATATCGACAACCAGATTCCGCTCGGCAAAGGATTGGGATCGAGCGCGGCGGCGTTGGTCGCGGGCGTAGTCATTGCGGATAAGCTGCTGGGGCTCGGATGGAAGCCGTTGCGCATTCTGGATGAGGCGGCGCAGATTGAAGGCCACCCGGATAACGTTGCCGCCGCGGTCCTCGGATCGATTGTGGCGAGCGCCATAGATTCCCACGGCACCACCCGAGCGGTACGGCTCGAATTGCCGGCGCGTTATGCGGTGGCAGTGGTCGTGCCGAGCTTCATGCTGCCGACAGCGGAAGCGCGGGCGGTGCTGCCCACAAGCTATTCGCGCGCCGATACGGTGTTTAACGTTCAACGGGCCGCATTGCTGATCGCGGCGTTAGCCACCGGCACCACGTCGGCATTCCCGGCGGCCCTCGAGGACCGGCTGCATCAACCCTATCGCGCAACCCTGGTGCCGGGACTCGACGAGATGCTCAAACTGCGCGCCCCTGGCCTCTTGGGATGCACGTTAAGCGGAGCCGGCCCTTCGATTCTCGTGTTCTACGAACGGGGATGTGAGACCGTGTGCGACCTCATCTGCCAGATCTTCAAAATCCGAGGCCACGCCTCGGAAGTGCTTTGGACTCGCATCGATGAGCATGGGCTACAGGTAACAGACTGGGCCTGACAGCAAAGGGCGATGAGGACGTGGGTCAGGAATTCCTCAACAGGGCCTCAACAGGGCCTGACCTGCGAACAGCAATCCTTTGCCATATAATGAGCAGCAAGGGAGGTGGAGCGATGGCAACGCCGGCTTGGAAAGTGAGCGGACAGTACTACGAAACCTGTAGCTGCGACTTTATATGTCCTTGCTTGCCCGGGCAAATGGCGGTTAGCCCGAGCAAAGGATCCTGCACGTTTGCTATGGCATTTCAGGTCGACCGCGGGAGCTACGGTACCGTCTCCCTCGATGGCCTGGGCTTCATTGTCCTCGGCTTCACACCCGAGGCGATGGGCAAAGGGAACTGGTCCGTCGGCCTGATTGCCGATGAGCGGGCAAGCATCGAGCAGCGGGATGCCATTACCGCCATCGCGAGCGGCGCCGCCGGTGGGCCGATGTCCGCTCTCTCGGGTCTGATCGGAAAATTTCTGGGTGTGGAATCCGCGCCGATTCGCTTCGATCGCAGCGGGAACAAGTGGTCCGTGGAGGCGTCGAGTCTGGTCGATATGGCCGCCGAAGGCGCTATGGGTATTAACCCCGGAGCCACTGAGCCGCTGCACCTGGACAATACGGGACATCCGGCCGCGGATCGCTTCGCGCTGGCGCATGCCTTGAAGAGCCACGTGCATGCGCTGGGCTTGGCCTGGGACGATGTTACCGGCAGGAACAACGGACAGTACGCGCCTTTTTCCTGGCAGGGTGCTTAGTTCATCCTCGCCTGCCGCGGTCCTCTCCCGCCGCGACCGGTTCGTTATCTGGGCGTGCATTGCTCTCATCACGTTGCTCGCCTGGGCATACCTCGTTCATCTCGATCGTCAGATGATGGCCGAAATGGAGCATGGCGAAATGATGGCGGCGATGGGGATGACGATGGATATGCCGTGGAGTGCCGCCGACGTCTTCTTCACATTTGCCATGTGGGTGGTGATGATGATCGGCATGATGGTTCCCTCCGCTTCGCCGATGCTGCTGCTGTTTGCCGCCACGCGGGCGGGCCGCGGCCAGCGGGGTGTGGCGCCGGCGACGCTGACATTCGGACTCGGATACGTCGCCGTATGGGCCGGATTCAGTGTGGGCGCCTCC
Source organism: Bryobacteraceae bacterium (assembly GCA_035526195.1). Taxonomy (GTDB): domain Bacteria; phylum Acidobacteriota; class Terriglobia; order Bryobacterales; family Bryobacteraceae; genus CADEFT01. The sequence goes on along the minus strand of DATLCW010000322.1, from coordinate 28,148 downwards.
GTGGCTCAGTGGGGATTGCACCAGGCGGCGATGCTTTCGGCCGCCATGGCGTCCTCGAGCGGCCGCCTTAACGGCGTGATCCTGATGGCCGCTGGCGCTTATCAACTCACTCCGTGGAAAAGCCGATGCCTGACGCACTGCCGGAGCCCGCTGGGATTCCTGATGACGAACTGGTCCGAGGGAACAATCGGAGCGTTCCGGATGGGGTTCCGGCACGGGGCCTACTGCCTCGGCTGCTGCTGGGCGTTAATGGGCGTGCTCTTCGTGGTGGGAGTGATGAACCTTGCCTGGGTCGCAGCGCTGACCGCTTTCGTTCTGATCGAGAAGGTGGGACCGGCGGGGGCCATCATAGCACGGGTGGCGGGAGCGGCAATGGTTGTCCTCGGGCTCGCGGCGATTGCTGGAAAACTGTGGTGATCCCTACCCTGGGTTGCATTGGCGTTCTAAGAATTCCGAAGCAGAGGTTCGCCTCGCGGGCCGGCGGGGCAATCTACGAAAGCGCGACACTACGAAAGCGCGCAGCCGTACCCGCACCTCGCCGGTGCGATATACTGGCCCCTCAGGAATAGGAGCCACCATTGACTAGATCTTGTTGCCCTGGAGCCGCTTTCTTTTGGCGCGGCCTGGCCGTCGCCGCCTTCTCACTTCTTCTAACTTCCGCTTATTACCGTGTCGCATCCGCATCGATCATGTCGGACGCCGCCAACGCGTTCATCAACTCCCTCACTCCGGAGCAGAAGACACAGTGCATCTTTGACTTCAAAGACGAGGAGCGCTTCTTCTGGCATTTCGTCCCCGACAGCAACGTCCTCCAAACGATGAAACGCGGCCGCAAGGGGCTGACCCTCCAGCATATGACCCCGCCGCAAAAGCATCTGGCCCATGCCTTGTTGAATGCCGGCCTCAGCCAGCGCGGCTACATCAAGACCACCTCCATCATGAGTCTCGAAGAGGTTCTCCGGGAACTGGAAAAAGACAGCGGCGAACGCCGTAACCCCGAAAAATACTACTTCAGCCTCTTCGGCACTCCGTCCGAGAAAGGCACCTGGAGCTATCGCGTGGAAGGACACCACATCAGCCTGCATTTCACCGTTGTCGATGGCAAGATTGCCGGTAGCCCGATGTTCTTCGGAGCCAATCCCGCCATGGTGAAACAAGGTCCCCGCCAAGGTCTGCGCGTGTTGTCAAGAGAAGAAGATCTCGCCCGGGACCTTCTCCTCGCCCTCACTCCGGAACAGAAAAAAGTGGCCGTCGTCACCGGGGAAGCTTATAAGGACATCCTGACCGGAGCCTCGCGCAAAGCAGCTCTTAGCGGACAGCCTTCGGGCCTGCCGGTTTCCAAACTGAACGGCAAGCAGCGCCAGTTGCTGCAAAGCCTTCTCGACGAGTATTGCTACAACCTTCCTGAGCAGGCCGCGCAGGCACGGAAGGAAATCATCAAGAAGGCTGGCAACAATATCAATTTTGTCTGGGCTGGAGTGGAACAGAAGGGTGGGCCCCACTACTACCGGGTCCAGGCCCCGAACTTCCTGGTGGAATACGACAATACCCAGAACGACAGCAACCATATCCACGCAGTATGGCGCGAAATGGACAACGACTGGGGCGAGGATTTGTTAAAAGCCCACTACGCCGCCAGCCATCGTTAATCCCGCTCGCCACAGAATTGCGGGCGATCCCAGAAGATGAACCGGGTGTGTGCGGCCCTGCCGGCGCCGGCGCCGGATTACGGCGCCGCCCGGCTAATCAGGCTATTCAATCAGGAACTCCACATTGCGCTCGCGGTTTAACTGCGCACTGGTGGCCTTATCCAACGAGCTTAGCGGTACAACCCGCTTCACATAAGTCTTTGTGACGTAGTGCAACTGTTCGCCCTGCACCCAATAAGCAATCGACGAAACCACCGAGCTGTCTTTAAAAGCCAGCAACGTCAAAGTAGGCCTGCTCGCCGAATCCGTTACTTCTACCGGGTGTGCAGGCCGCGGAGCCGCCGGTTGCTGCCGGGGCGGATTCACACGAGCCTGAGCGGGCGCCTCCACTTCCGTACGCGGGGGCCTAATCGGATCCGGAAGATCGGTATACTCCCGAAGTTGCGGCCGCACCGATTCGGTCGAATAATACTGATTGATGATTACCGAAGGGCTCGTCTGAACCGGCTGAACAATCGTCTGCATGGGGGCAGCGTCATAGCCATATCCGTATCCGTAACCAACCGGAACCCCATAAGGCACAACCAGTGTCCGGCCGCCCCGTCCCGGCCATCCGCCGTGATTCGGAGAACCATACATCCCGCGATTCATAGGAATCCGATGGGCCGTCTGCGGCAGTCCGCTTACCGTCGCCCCAAGCCCGCTGGCAAAGCCCGCGTTATTGGTCACGCCCACCATCTGCCCGGTGGACACGCCTCCATACATTCCTCTCTTCCCCTGCTGTTGGGCGGCGGCGGAAAACGTGGTGGCGAGTAAGCAAAGAGCCAGCCTGGTTCGGCGCATTCAAGGTCTCCTTACGCTTCGAGCTTAACTTTTATCCTTGACGACCGCAACTGATCGCGCGTTTACTCGCCGCTCTGCTGAATCAGCTTCGCCACCAACCCGGACCATCCTGTCTGGTGGCTTGCGCCGATTCCAGCTCCGTTGTCGCCGTGGAAGTACTCATAGAAAGGAATGTGATCGCGGAAATGAGGATCCCGCTGCAGTTTCTCCGATTCCCCGAATACCGGCCGATGCCCGCTTCCGTCGCGCACGAAAATTCGCGTCAGCCGTTTCGACAGTTGAGCGGCCACGTCGCCGAGATTCAGCCAATCTCCGGACCCGGTTGGAAACTCCACCTTGAATTCATCTCCGAAGTAATGGTTATACTTCTGCAGCGATTCGATCAGCAGGTAATTCACCGGAAACCAAACCGGTCCGCGCCAGTTCGAATTGCCGCCAAACAGACCGGCGGTGGATTCGGCTGGCTCATAATCCACGCTATAAGGCTCGCCCGCGATCCACAATACAAACGGGTGATCCTTATGATATTTCGACACCGAGCGCACCCCATGGGGCGACAGGAATTCGTTTTCATCCAACATCGTCTGCAGCACGCGCTCGAGCCGGTTCCAGGGCACGATCGACAAAAGCCGCCGCTCGCCCACTCCCTCCCGCGTCATGGAGGCGATGTTCCCGCAAAGATCCGGCCGGTGCGCGTTGAACCACTCCATTCTCTTGCGGAAGTTCGGCAGCCTGTTGATCAGCGCCGGATCGATGGTGTCTACCGCAAACAACGGGATCAATCCCACCATGGACCGTACTTTGGCGGCGATCCGCCGGGTCGAGCCATCCGTCTGCGGGATCAGCAAATGGTCATAGTAAAATCCGTCTTCCTCATCCCACAAGGTACTGCGGTCCTGCCGGTTCATGGCGCTCGCAATATAGAGGAAGTGCTCGAAAAACTTACTGGCAATATCCTCATACGCCGGCTTCACCAAGGCCAGCTCCATCGCGATCTTCAGCATGTTCAAACAGTACATCGCCATCCAACTGGTGCCGTCGGATTGCTCCAGCCTTCCTCCGCCCGGAATGGGCTTGCTGCGATCAAAGATCCCTATGTTGTCCAGCCCCAGAAAGCCGCCTTCAAAGATGTTGTCGCCCTGGCTGTCCTTACGATTCACCCACCAGGTGAAGTTCATCAGAAGCTTATGAAACACGCTCTCCAAAAAGGCCGTGTCCCGCCGCCCCTGTAGTTTTCCGTCGATCTTGTAAACTCGCCAGCAAGCCCACGCATGCACCGGCGGGTTCACATCGCTCAAAGCCCACTCATACGCCGGGAGCTGCCCGTTGGGATGCATGTACCACTCCCGCAAAAACAACCCCAACTGCCCCTTGGCAAACTCCGGATCGATCATTGCGAAGGTGATCGTGTGAAACGCCAGATCCCAGGCGGCGTACCATGGATACTCCCATTTATCCGGCATCGAAATGATGTCTTCATTGAACAAATGGAACCATTCATTGTTCCGCCCTCTGGCGCGCTCCGGGGGTGGGGGCGGCTGCAGGGGATCGCCATTTACCCACGTCTCGATCACATAGTGGTAATACTGCTTGCTCCAAAGCATTCCCGCGAACGCCTGCCGCTGCACCGCGTGAGCATCCTTCGAAAGATCCTGGCGCTGAAACAGTTGATAGAACTCGTCGGCCTCCCGCATCCGTTCCGCAAACACGGTATCGGCATCCAGGGACGGTGTATCTTTCGGACATAGCCGCAGATGAATCACGCGCTCGCCGCAGCTTTCGACCGTCAGCTTGTAAACCCCGCATCCTTTCGTCCCGAAGAGATCGGCGCTTACCGCCTGATGCCTTCCCTGAATCACGTATTCATGAAACGCATCTTTGTAATGCCCTCTCCCGCTCGCATGGCCGTAAAGTCTCTCCGTATTGGTCTCGTTCTCCGTGAACAGCAGCGTCTCTTGCGTACCTTCGAACGTCAACAGATAGCGGCCCAGCGTCTCTTCTTCGGCCTCGATCACATTGGCATCGACCTGCCAAAGCATCGGACGCTTCTTCGCCCCATCCCAACTCCACATGTTGCGGAACCACAGCGTGGGTATCAGATGAAGCGTGGCCGCATCGGGCCCGCGATTCACAACCCTGATCCGAATCAGCAAGTCATTGATATCCGCTTTCGCGTACTCGGCGAAAATGTCCCAGTAGCGGTCGCCGTCAAAAACCCCGGTGTCGATCAACTCCAATTCCGGATCGTCCACCGTCCTCCCATGATCCACCAGCCGCGCGTAGGGATACTCCGCCTGCGGGTACTTGTACAGACACTTCATGTAAGAGTGCGTCGGCGTCGAATCGAGGTAGTAGTAATTCTCTTTGCAGTCCTCCCCGTGATTTCCCTGATTTCCCGTCAGACCAAACAGGCGCTCCTTCAAAATCGGATCGCGGCCGTTCCACAAAGCCAGCGCAAAACAGAGACGCTGATGATTGTCGGAGATGCCGCACAGCCCGTCCTCGCCCCATCGGTAAGCGCGTGAGCGGGCGTGATCGTGCGGAAAATACTCCCACGCGGTCCCATTCGGACTGTAGTCCTCCCGTACCGTCGCCCACTGGCGTTCACTCAAATACGGTCCCCACCGCCGCCAATGACGCTTTCTCCCGCCCGCCTCGATGATCCGATCGCGCTCCACCGACATCGGTTATGCCTTTCTCCGGAACCCCCCGCCTTTGCCGCCCGTCTTTTCCAACAGGTATAAGTCCTGAATCTCGATCCCTTTATCGAGCGCTTTGGTCATATCGTAAACCGTCAGCGCCGCAATGGCGGCGGCAGTAAGCGCTTCCATCTCCACTCCCGTGGGTCCGGTCGTGGTGACGGTGGATACGATGCGCACCCCTTTCCTTTCCACGGTTGTCTCCACATCCACGTGGGTCAGCATCAGCGGATGGCACATCGGGATCAGCCCGGAAGTCCGCTTCGCCCCGGAAATTCCCGCGAAACGCGCCACTTCCAAAGGGTTGCCTTTGGGATTCGCCGGTAACTGTTTCAGCACGGCGGGCCGGATACGTACAAATGCGTGCGCGCGCGCCGTACGCCGTGTCGAATCCTTCCCCGAAACATCCACCATCTGCGCCGATCCGCGCTCGTCATAATGCGAAAGCTTCTTCATTGCGGGAGTACCGGAATAAAATCGCCTGCCGGCCACGACTCGCGGCCGGCCTCGGCTACCAGAAAAGCATTGGCACGCGCCAGCGCCGGAACATCGCTCGAGCCCTGCCAAGCTACCGGCGTTACTTCCAAACCGTCGCGCGCCAGCAGTGCGGGCAGAAACCGCGTCAGGCCGGTCTTATGCCGGAATTCCCGCGTCAGCCGGGCATAGGTGAGCGGAAGCGCCGGCTGAGGCTGCCCCGCCAGAGCCTCGACGGCGGCGCGGCCAAAAACCTCAAATGTAACCATCGTTGAGGCCGGGTTCCCCGGCAGGCCGAAGAAAAAGGTATCCTGGGCGCGCCCGAAAACCAGCGGCTGCCCCGGCTGAATCAGGACCCGGGTGAAGAAGAATTCCGCTCCCAGATCTGCCAGTACCTGCTCCACCAAGTCATATTTGCCTGCCGATACGCCCCCCGAAAGCAGTAACAAATCGGACTCGAGACCCTGCTCAATCAGCCGTCTTGTTTCCTTGTAGAGATCGCGCGCCACCGGAAGTATCAAAGGCTCCCCGCCCGACCGCCGCACCTGAGCGGCCACCGCCCAGGCATTGGAATTGCGGACCTGATTCGTCTCCGGATTGGACTCCACTGCCACCACCTCGTCGCCGGTCGATAGAATCGCCACCGATGGTTTCCGGAACACCGGGACGCGGGTCATTCCGACTGCCGCCAACATCGCGATTCGGGAAAATGTCAGTAAGTCGCCTCGCGCCAGCACAATTTCCCCCGACCGCGCCTCCGATCCCGCCCGATTAATAAATTCGCCCGGCTTGGGCATACGTCCGGTGCGCATCTTCGAGCCGTTTCTGGTGGTGTGCTCCACCATCACTATTGCGTCGGCCCCTGGGGGGACGGCTGCGCCGGTCATAATTTCGATGGCCTGCCCGGTACCGAGAGACAGATGGGATGTCTCACCTGCCCGCACCTCTCCAGTCACTTCGAACTCACCCGGCAATTCGCCCGCCCGCACGGCAAAGCCGTCCCGAACCGACCGGTCCACCGGGGGATAGTCGCGATCAGCCCTTACTTCCGCGCCAAGCACTCGGGAAGAAGCTCCGTCCAGGTCCACATACTCGATGGCGGCGGATCGAACATGACGCAGCTTTTCCAATACCAGACGACGCGCGTCATGAAAGGAAAGAGCGCTCACGTTGGTTATTGTATCGTTTACGGGATGCCGTGTCGCCGGCAGGGAGAAAGGGAAGGCAGCGCCAAACGATAGTACGCCCGAATTCCCTGTAACGTTTGGGGATCCCGGTGACTCTTAGTGCTAGGCCTCCCGCTCCTAGGGAAATTGCAAGATTGATCCCTGTGGAAATGTAACCTAGAATTAGAGTGACTTTGAACCCGGGCCTAATCAGCCTACCTGTGTGTTATCAGCGATAAGGCCGAAGCCGGGAACAGGAGCGGACTTGCCTATCGGAGGTAGTAGTTGTGTCTGCGTCCAGCGAAATACACCGGGAACCGTTGATTTGGAAAGTAGCCGGGCATCCCGCGATTGAGTGCGGGTGGCCAATCCTTGAAGAAATTCATGGCGCCGTACAAGAAGCTTTTCATCGCTTAAGCCGCGGCGGCGTCGAAATCGGAGGAGTTCTCTTCGGGCGGCGAAGTGATGACGTGGTGCGCATTCTGGCTTGGCGGCCCATTGTTTGCGAGCATGCCCGCGGTCCCGCATTCCTCCTGTCCAATCAGGATAAGCAAGGTCTGGCCGAGCTTCTCGACGCCGCAACCCGCGATCCCCAGTTACAAGTACTCGAACCGGTCGGTTGGTTCGTCTCCCACACCAGACCCGGGTTGCGAATGACTGAGGATGATCTCCAGGTCTTCGACGCTTATTTCACCCAGCCATGGCAGGTAACGCTTGTTTATCATCCGGCGCGGACCGGTCCGACCCGGGCTGGTTTCTTCATCAGAGAGCGGGATGGGCGGATCCAAGCCGGCCAGAGTCATCAGGAATTTACCGTTGACGGAGTACGCACCGCGGAACCTTTTCTCACGGCCCCTTCCGTGGCCGCCGGTGCAGCCACAAACGCTGCCACAAACGCTCCAGCGATCGACCGCCGGAAGAACGTACAATCCCGATCGGGCAGCCATTTCCGCTGGGCTTGGGCCGCGGTGGCGCTGCTGGTCTGCACGATCGCCCTGTTCGCCGTACCGAAACTACGGACGCCCGTCATGCCCGCAGAACCTCTCCAGCTACGATTATTAGATGCGCAAGGGCAGCTCCGCATAGAATGGCATCGAAACAACCCGACGCTGCAATTTGCCGAGGCGGCGACCTTGTTTATCAAGGATGGCGACCAGTTGCCCCCCATTGAACTGGATCGCGAGAGCACGCAGCGCGGCTCGGTCACCTACGCGCGTCTTTCCGAGGATGTCACGGTGCGGCTGGTGGTGAAATTGAAGAATCAGGCGGCGCTCCAGGAATTGGCGCGCTATGTAGGTTCTCCGGTGCCAAAAATTGAAACCAGGGAGCTGCGCCAGGTTCGCCAAGGCCGTGAAAGGCTGCTTTCCGAAGCCCGACGTCTGCGCGAAGAGCTCCAGAAAGAGTCCTATCGCACGCGCGATCTCGAACGTACGGTCCAAAGACTGGAGAGCGCCATTCAGCGCGAATCGCGAACGCGCTGATTTACCGCCTCCGGGCCGCCAGAATTTGCTCTGCTGCCCGCCGGCCCGAAGCCATTGCGCCGTGCACGGTAGCACCGTGGCCATTCTGGTCGGTGGCTTCGCCCGCGAAGTACAGAATATCGCTAACAGGTTCCGCCAGCCGCTTCCGCGCCGCAAGCATCCCCGCCGGTACGTAGCTGTACGCGCCTCTTTCGAAAGGATCATCCTGCCAATCGTGAAAATAGACGCACTCAGGCTGCGGCGCCGCCAGTTTCGTGATCCGTTCCAAAGTTTCCATGGCGTGTTCCACGATCTGTTCCCGTGGCTGGCCCGCCAACCGGTCGGCGGCCGAGCCCGCACACCAGCCGGTGATGATGGGAGACGCGATCGGCGCCGTGGTCCACCAGGTAGGAAAAAACTGCTCCTGCGAGAAGACAAAACCCGCCCCGCGAAACTCGCGATTTTCTTCCCAAAACGCGGTGGGAAAACGGAAAGTAATGCGATAGACCTGGCCAAAGGCAAGCGCACGGGCAGCGGAGAGGATTTCTGTGGGAGCTGGTTCGAATGCAATGGCTCCGGGATGCCCCACCTCAGTTTGAAGAACGCCTATCGGTACTATAATCAATACCTGGCGGGAGCGGATTGTGTGGCGCTGGCCGTCGGGCACGGAGCGAGTATGAAGCGCCGCAAATTCAAGCTTCCACTCCACCCGTTCCACCACCTGGTTGAAGCGCACCAAACCTTCCACTCCCCTCAAAAGGGTAGAAATAAGGCAATCGTAGCCATTGCGTAGCGAGAAAATCCGGTCCCCGTCGATCTCATCCGCCGCGCGGGCATCCTCAGCCAGCGATGCAATGCCTACGACCTCCTTCCGTGCCGCGTTGAAGCCTTCCACGTGCAGCGTGGACCAGCGTTTGACCTCCGCCGGATAACACGAGCGATCGAGAAAGCTGAGGAATGTCTCATCGGCCTCCGGCCGGGCCTGCTTTTGCAGGTCCTCCATCACCTCATCCGCGGCCCTATCCAATTCGTCATTTTCCGAAATTCGCCCGCCCTCTATATGCAGGAAACGGCCCGCGCGCTCCGAAATCGGCAAGCCCGTCCCCCAGATTTCCGGAGGTTTTCCATGAACAAACTCCGCTCCTAGCTCAATGGGGACGGGCGCGGCGGGATCGTGCACTGTCCAGATGCGGCCACCAGCACGATCCCGGGCCTCGATACAACAAACGGCCACGCCTGCTTTAGCCAGCAGATTGGCGGCCGCAAGGCCAGACACGCCAGCGCCGACAACCACCACTTCAAAATCGGAACGGTTCCCGTTCAGTTCCGCACTCCGGTTTCCGGACTGGTTTCCATCGAGGCGGGCGCCGTCTCCGGAGCGGCATAGCGAAAGACTGCCGCCACGGGAATTCCATTGGGCATCTTGTCCGAAGATAACGAATACACCGCGCCTCCGTGACGCAACGTTTCAATCGCCGCATCGTTCAGCAGATCTCGTTGCGGATCGACAGGATCCCTCTGCCGTTTCACCCGCCGCCGGATGCCGTCGTAAGTGCCCTGATACTGCGCATCCGGCTGGATCAGCAGTTGCGCTACCCGTCCATCATAGGCGGCCTTGACGATTTCCTGGGCGTGGGTAGAGGCGTGGCCGGTCCCCACCAGCTTGTCGTAATTTTCCAGGAATTTCCGGCTGGGCTCTGGTACCTGCAAATTAAGCAGCTCCAGTGCGCGCTTGTGCAATTCCCCGCCTTTTAAACCGTCAGGGGCGCCCGTAACCCCCGGATCCACCAGGTGCGCGTACGTGTTAATCCGGCGGTATTCAGCTAATTCGTGATCCACGGCCGCCACCACCAGCGGAGCATCTGAGTGATTTAACGCTGCTTTTACGGCGCGATCGAGCTTGAGGAAAAAGTGGCGGACGTACTCATCCTTCGCTTCCTCATCGCTCGACGTTCCGAACACCACGCCTTTCATATTCCCGACTGACGGACCCGCGGAGTCCATATTCTGCAATCGGTGATCGGGCGTGTCCAGTTGCAAGGCCTCATCCAGACTGACTGGCGTACCCTTGGGAAGTTCCACTTCCTCGGCCGAGTGCGAGTTGCACTTCAAGAGCCGCGTGCGCTTCAAACTTAGCGCCAGAAGGTAAAAATTACGGTCCGAGTCTTTTAGCGTCAACCATTCCCGCACACCGAATTGGCTATCGACCGTGACGGTTTCGTCGCGTGCCTCCTCGATCGTCTTTTGTTCAAAGAGATCTGGGGATCGGAAAACTACAAGAGTCCTATTTGGAGAGGGTTGAGTGAGTTGTTGCAGTGGTTCCAATAGCGCCGCGGCGTCGGCTTCAAACTCTTCGAGCGCTTTGCGGACCTTCTGCAGCGCCCGTTTCTTGCTTACTTCAAACTGGGTTCCTCCTACTTCGGGAAGCACAATCGTAATACAGGGACCTGCGGCTTCGGCTAATTTCCTGAGCAGGTCGTCGTGGATCTGAGAGCGTGCGTTCATATACTTTAATTCAGCAATTGCAATGCCGTGCCGCTGGCGGCCTATTGAGGAGCCTTTCCCGCGCCTTTCTTCGTTCCTGTCGGCTCTTGGCCCAGGGATTGCTAGCAGATAAGCGAGGTGTCTATGTACGATCTAGTTTTCAGCCCCCTGTCGTGTGGACCCAATGACGGCGGAATCCAACGCGGTGACAGCGCTGCAAGCGGCGATGTTACCGTCCGCCCCAAGTCCACGGTGGGCGTAGCGGGGTCGCCCCCTACCCCGAATCCAGACGGCGAAAATCTCGACGATGCGGAACCTTCCAGCCCCGAAATTGGCGGCGTTGAGGCCGAACCTGACAGCGAAGAGCTAACTGTTCATACTGCTGACGATCCCGATTTAGGGTTGACCAATATTGGCCAGGTTCCGCCCGATGATTGGGCTGCAAACACCGGGCCGGACCGCGATGTGGAAACTGATTCCGTTAGGGCGGACATCCTGCGGGGGAAACATGGAGGCATCTAAAACGGTGCGGAAACAGTCCATCCTGCGCGGTGCAGCCGCGGGCGCCGCCGGCGGAGTTCTGGGAACCCTGGCCATGAATGCGGTGAGTTTGGCTTGGACCATCGGCCGCCGTGGAGCCGTTCCCTCCAATGAGGCTTCCCTGGTGGAGCAGGGCGGGCGGCCAGACGTTGAGTCGGCCAAAAAAGAAGGGCGTTCCTCCTACGAGCGCGGTGCCGTGGCTACCACCAAAATCGCCGAGAAAATCGCCGAACCCGCGCTCGGCCGGACCCTTTCCCCTCAGGAGCGCCATAAAGCGGGAAAATTCGTGCATTATTCTTACGGCGTACTACTCGGGGCAGCCTATGGCGCCGCCCGCGAACGGGTCCCGGCAATTTCCTCTGGAATTGGCCTTCCCTTCGGATTGATCACATGGGCGGTCGCCGTAGAGTTGGTTCTCCCGAAGCTCGGTCTCATGGATTCGCCTCGCCGCTACACCGCTGGAGAACATGGTTTCAGCGCGGTGAGCCATGCAGCCTATGGCTTGGTGGCCGAAGTAACACGCCGAACACTACGCGCAGCGGTGTTGCCCTAGCGCGGTCAACGGGATTGAAAAAGCAGCGCCGCGATTTCATTCAAATACCGCCGCCACACCATCCAGGTGTGTGCGCCGCTGGTCTCCTGAAAAATATGCCTGATCTTGCGCTCGCTTAAAAATTCGGAGAAGCTCTTAGAGGCGGGAAAGAGGCTATCGTCCCGGCCGCAGCCAACCCACAGCAAACGCAACTTCCGATTGGCTGCTTCCGGCTGCGCCACAAGGTTTGCGTAACTCTTCGGAAAATCCGCCGCTGCCCCCGCCGCCGCGCTAAAGCCCCCCACGTGGCTGAAGAGCTCGAGGTGATTCAAGCCGATGTTGAGTGCCTGTCCGCCGCCCATCGACAGGCCCGCGAGAGCCCGCTGTTCGCGGTCCGGTGAGGCGCGGTAATTTGCTTCGATATACGGAATTACATCCCCCAGCAGGTCTTTGCTGAACATGGCGGTGTTCTGACTCTGCACGGCCGGGGCGCCCGGCGTCACTCCGTAACCAAAAGGCATCACGACCAGAAACGGCTTGATTTTGCCTGTCGCCAACAGATTGTCGAGAATCAAATTCATGCGCCCCAGCCGGTGCCAGGCGGTTTCATCGGCATTGGCGCCGTGCAGCAGATACAGCACCGGGTATCGCGCCGAGCCTTGGGCATAACCGGGAGGAGTGTATACGGTCAGGCGCCGCAGCGTGTTCAGCGATTTCGAGTGGTACCAGTGGCTGCGAATTTCGCCATGCGGAACGGCGCGCCCGTCATAAAACGCCGTCCCATCTCCGCGCACCTCCAAAATACTGGCAATCGTAGTTGGCGTGGACCCGGTCTTCACGTTAGGATTCGCGGGATCGATCGTACGAACGCCGTCAATCGTGAAGTTGTAGTGATAAATCTCCGGTTCGAGCGGCCCGACCGTCACGCTCCATACGCCGTCCCCGCCCCGTTCGAGACTCTGATTCCCTTGCTGGAATTCCCCCGTCAGCACGATCTCCCGCACCTTAGGCCCAAGCAGCCGGAACGTCACGCGCCGGTCAGGGCCGACCTCCGGCGAAACGATCCTCGGAGAACTGTCCGGCGCACGCTGTTGTCCCCACAACCCAACGATCAAACCGCAAAACAGGAGAGCTCTCATATCCGTACTCGCATCATACGAAAAAACCGCCGCCCAAACGTTCCACCCCCTAACATTGCTAAAATTCGACGTTGCTTATGAGTGAAGCCATTTACCCTCCCCGTCCCGAGTTCTCTGCTGAAGCCCATGTCCCCAACATGGAAGCCTACCAGGCCCTCTACGATCAGGCGCGTGACAATCCCGAGAAGTTCTGGGGCGATCTCGCCGAAAAGGAATTGCACTGGTTCAGCAAATGGAACCACGTCTTTGAATGGGACCCTCCGTTTGTGAAGTGGTTCGCCGGCGGGAAGACGAACATTTCCTACAACTGCATTGACCGCCACCTGGCGACGCCGCGTAAAAACAAGATTGCCATCCTATGGGAAGGCGAGCCCGGCGATCAACGCATGATCTCCTATCAGGAATTGCATCGTCTCGTCTGCCGCTTCGCCAATGTGCTGAAGGGCCGAGGCCTCAAAACCGGAGATCGCGCCATCCTTTATATGCCGATGGTGCCTGAGCTTCCCATCGCCATGCTCGCCTGCGCCCGCTTGGGGATCACTCACAGTGTGGTCTTTGGCGGCTTTTCCGCGGAAGCGCTGAAGCCGCGTATTCAGGACCTGGAAGCACGTGTAGTGATTACCGCCGATGGAGGCTGGCGCCGCGGGAAAGAAGTGCGGCTAAAGGACGCTGTGGATGAAGCGCTGAAAGAGTGCCCCACCGTCAAGGACTCGATCGTCCTCAAGCGAACCGGCTCCGCGGTCCCGATGCAGGAAGGGCGTGACCATTGGTGGCATGATCTCGACAAGGACGTGAGCGAAGACTGTCCCGCCGAGCCGCTGGACTCCGAGCACCCGCTTTTCGTTCTCTACACCTCAGGCACCACCGGCAAACCGAAAGGGATTCTCCACACCACCGCCGGCTACCTGCTGCAAACCACCATGACCATGAAGTGGGTCTTCGATTTGAAAGATCAGGATACCTATTGGTGTACCGCCGACATCGGCTGGGTAACCGGCCACAGCTACATCGTCTACGGTCCGCTGTGCGCCGGCGCCACCACTGTGATGTATGAGGGCGCACCCGACTATCCGGCCTTCGATCGCATGTGGCGCATCGTCGAAAAATACCGCGTCAACATTTTTTACACCTCGCCGACCGCCATTCGCGCTTTGCTGCGGCAAGGCGAGCAATGGCCCAACTCGCACGACCTTTCGAGTCTCCGCCTTCTCGGCAGTGTGGGGGAACCTATCAATCCCGCCGCCTGGGAGTGGTATCACCGCGTCATCGGAAAAGGCCGCTGTCCCATCGTCGATACGTGGTGGCAGACCGAAACCGGCTCCATCCTCATTGCTCCCATGCCTGGCGCTGTTCCCCTCAAGCCCGGCTCCGGCACGTTACCGATGCCCGGCATCCTGCCCGAGGTGGTGGACTTTAACGGCAATCCGATGGAAGATGGCAAGGAAGGTTTTCTCATCATCCGCCGCCCTTGGCCGAGCATGCTTCGAACTTTGTGGCGCGATCCCGAGCGCTACCGTGAGCAGTACTGGAGCCGCATTCCGGGAATTTATTTCACCGGCGACGCCGCCCGTCGCGATCCGGATGGCTACTTCTGGGTGCTGGGACGCGTCGATGACGTGATGAACGTCAGCGGCCACCGTCTCTCCACGATGGAAGTGGAATCCGCCCTGGTCCGTCACCACGCGGTGGCGGAAGCGGCTGTGGTGGGAAGGCCGCATGAGATCACCGGCCAAGCCGTGTGCTGCTTTGTCACGCTCAAGAAAGGCGATTACGATCACGCCGCGTTGGGCAAGGAACTTCGCCAATGGGTGGCTCATGAGATCGGAGCCTTCGCCCGTCCGGAAGAGATTCGCTTCACCGAGGCGTTGCCAAAGACCCGGAGCGGCAAGATCATGCGCCGCCTGCTGCGCGACATCGTGTGCAAGAACACGGTCAGCGGCGACGTCACCACGCTCGAGGACATCAACGTCATCACCCGCCTGGCGGCCCAGCACGACGAAGACTGACGGCGCGTCGTCACCGGTCGCGGCAAACGCGGAAGTGGAGTGAGGCTTTTCCACCGTCTCCTATATTGGATCAAGGCTTATCTAGTGAAGGCTCTCGTAAAAGCTCAAGCGCAATCAGGTCTATGGCTTCAGGACATTCCGGAGCCGGTCACCGGCATCAATGACGTACTCATCAAGGTGCTGCGCACCGGAATCTGTGGTACCGATCTGCACATATACAACTGGGATGCATGGGCGCAAAAAACCATTCCGGTGCCGATGGCCATTGGACATGAGTTCGTGGGTGCGATCGTCTCCGTAGGATCGAACGTGAATGACTTTCACCCCGGGGAAATTGTCTCGGGCGAGGGGCATGTGGTCTGCGGACGTTGCCGCAATTGCATGGCTGGGCGCCGCCATCTGTGCGCTCAGACGCAAGGCGTGGGGGTGAATCGGCCCGGAGCTTTCGCGGAGTATGTGGTACTTCCGATGTCCAACATCTGGCGGCACGCTTCCCCGGTGGATCTCGATATTGCCGCCATCTACGATCCTTTCGGCAACGCCGTGCATACGGCACTCTCCTTCCCCTGTCTGGGGGAGGACGTGCTCATCACCGGAGCCGGCCCAATCGGAATCATGGCCGCGGCCGTAGTGGTCCATGCCGGCGCGCGTCATGTCGCCATCACCGACATCAATCCCGCCAGGCTCGAATTGGCGCGGAAGGTGGGCGTCTCGTTGGCCGTCAATCCGAAAGAGACAACGCTCGCCGAGGCCCAGAAACAACTCAACATGCACGAGGGCTTCGACGTGGGATTGGAAATGTCCGGCAATCCGGAGGCCTTCCGCGACATGCTGGCCAACATGGCTCATGGCGGGCGGATCGCCCTGCTCGGCATCCCTTCCACGCCCATTGAAATCGACTGGAACACGGTCATTTTCAACGGACTCACGTTAAAGGGGATCTATGGCCGGGAGATGTATGAGACCTGGTACAAAATGAGCGTGATGCTGGAATCCGGCTTGCGTATCGACCCGGTGATCACCCACCGTTTTCACTACACTGATTTTGAAAAGGGATTTGCCGCCATGCGGGAAGGGAACTGCGGGAAGGTGATCCTCTCGTGGGAGAGTTAGGGCCATGTACGGGGAATTTCAGCAGCATGTGCGGCAGACGCTCGAACAGATTCGATCCGGGGGCCTATTCAAACAGGAGCGGTTGATTGACACTCCGCAGAACGCCCACATTGCCCTCGCGTCCGGCGCCAAGGTGCTCAACCTCTGCGCGAACAATTACCTGGGGCTGGCCGACCATCCGGAGATTCGTGCCGCCGCCCGCGACGCTCTGGATACCTGGGGCTATGGGCTGGCTTCGGTGCGCTTCATCTGCGGTACGCAGTCTCTGCACAAGCAGCTTGAATCGCGCCTCAGCCAGTTCCTCGGCATGGAGGACACGATCCTTTACTCGTCCTGTTTCGACGCCAATGGTGGTTTATTTGAAACGCTGCTTAGCGAGGAAGACGCCATCGTTTCCGACGAGTTGAATCACGCCAGCATCATTGATGGAATCCGCCTCTCAAAAGCGCAGCGCTTCCGTTACCGCAATGGCGACATGCGGGATCTGGAAGCTAAACTGCAAGAGGCGTCATCCGCGCGGTTCCGGATAATCGCCACTGACGGCGTCTTCTCCATGGACGGGTTTATTGCGAACCTGCCTGAAATCTGCGGCCTCGCGGAGAAGCACAACGCATTGGTGATGGTGGATGATTCCCACGCCGTGGGCTTCATGGGACCAACCGGCCGCGGCACGCCCGAGCATCATGGCGTGATGGATCGCGTCGATATTCTGACAGGCACTCTCGGTAAGGCGCTAGGCGGCGCCAGCGGCGGCTATGTCTCGGCGAAAAAGGATATTGTCGCGCTACTTCGCCAGCGGTCGCGCCCGTACCTGTTCTCGAATACCCTGGCTCCTCCCATCGCCGCGGCTTCGCTTAAAGCATTGGACCTTCTATCGGCATCCACCGTGCTCCGCGATCGTCTCGAAAGCAATACGAAATATTTCCGCGAGAAGATCAGCGGACTTGGATTTGAAATTCTGCCCGGCCGGCATCCCATCGTGCCTGTCATGCTGGGAGACGCGGCCCTCGCTTCCAAAATGGCGGATCTCCTGCTGGCCCGGGGAGTCTACGTGATTGGCTTCTCCTATCCGGTGGTGCCAAAAGGTAAAGCCCGGATCCGCATCCAGGTTTCCGCCGCCCACACCCGCGAGGACCTCGATTTCGCCGCCTCTCAATTCGCCGAAGTCAAAAAGCAACTCTGAACCGCGGCATGGTCCGGCTCATTCCGGCCACAGATGAAAATCCTTTGTCTCCCGATCCATCGCGATCACGCTGCCCGTAGCGATATCGTAAACCCATCCGTTCAATTCCAGGTCGCCCTTCTGCACCCGCTGCCTCACCGACGGATGGGACATCAGGTGATCCATCTGAACGCGTACATTCAACTGGGTAAGGATCGGAATGGCGTCCTCTTCCTCAAGTCCCGGATATTCTTCGCGCAGCAGTTCGACCGCCTCCGCGCCATAGAGAAGCCAGCGCGCGACAGCCGGTATGCCGCCGGTTCGATCCGGATGCAGCAGCGCCCTGACCGCGGAACAATCGGTGTGGCCGCAGACGATGATCTCCGGAACCTGTAGCACCTTCGCGGCATATTCGATACTCGCCGACACACCCACCCAATCCTCGCTGTAGAGCGGCACAAGGTTGCCCGGATTGCGCTCCACGTACAATTCCCCGGGCTCGGACGAAGTGATCAGGGCCGGTGCCACCCGCGTATCGGCGCACGTAAGAAAGAGTGCCTTCGGAGCATGGCTCTTCGCCAGACGCCGGAAGAGGAGCTGGTTCTCGGGAAAGGCCTCCTCCCGAAACTTCCGTACGCCTTCGCGAAACTGCTGCATCATTCTATTATGGGGTGAGAGTTCATGGGAACCGCTAAATCCATCGTTAACACGCTTCCGATGTACCCCCATTGGAATGCGGAGGATTTAAAGCGAGCCTACCGCCTGATGCTCAGTGCGCGGCGGCTCGATGATCGCGAAGTTCTTCTCAAACGCCAGAACAGGATTTATTTCCAGATCAGCGGAGCCGGTCATGAAGCAATCCAGATCGCTGCCGGCTTTTTGTTGCGTCCCGGCGTGGATTGGGTTTATCCCTACTATCGCGATCGTGCGTTATGCCTTGCCTTGGGCGTCACGCCGCGCGAAATGCTGCTGCAAGCGGTGGGAGCAGCGGCGGATCCAGCCTCTGGAGGCCGCCAGATGCCATCGCATTGGGGCCATCCTCAATGGAACATCGTCTCCAGTTCTTCTCCCACCGGAACACAGTTCCTACAGGCCGCGGGATGCGCCGAGGCGTCGCTTCGCCTCGACCCTTCTTCCGATGAAATCACACTGGTGAGCGGCGGTGAGGGCAGCACCAGCGAGGGCGAATTCTGGGAATCGCTGAATATCGCGTGCCTGGAAAAGCTGCCGCTGCTCTACCTGATCCAGGATAACGGCTATGCCATCTCCGTGCCGGTGGAAGCGCAAACCGCTGGTGGAAAAATTTCGAGTCTCGTTTCCGGCTTCCCCGATCTTTGGATTGGCGAAGTGGATGGTACTGACCTCTTCACCTCTCACGATACGCTCACCAGTGCCATAGCCTGGTGCCGCCAGCGCCACGGTCCGGCCTTGGTTCACGCCCATGTGATTCGTCCTTACAGCCATTCGCTTTCAGACGACGAGCGGCTCTACAGGACTCAGGCGGAACTCGACTCCGATGCACGAAGCGATCCCCTCTTCCGCTTCCCCGAGATTTTGTTGAAGGAAGGGATCGTCGACAGGCATGCGCTGCAATTGATCGGCCATGAAGTGGAACTCGAGGTTCAGGAAGCCGCCGATGCGGCCCTGCGGGCCGACCCTCCCGCCAGTGGCAGCGCTCTTACTCACCTCTACTCCGCTCTCGAACCGGTCCCCGAAACAGCGCCAACTCCCCTCGGGGAACCGCGCACGATGGTGGATTCGATCAACCTCACCATTGCCGGCGAAATGCGCCGCGATCCGCGCATCCTCGTGTTTGGAGAGGATGTCGCCGACTGCGGACGAATAGAAAATCTAGCCTTTGTAAAAGGGAAAGGCGGAGTCTTCAAGGCCACTCAGAATCTTCAACGCGAGTTTGGTAACCGCTGTTACAACACGCCGTTGGCGGAGGCGGCGATTGTTGGCCGCGCCATTGGCTTAGCCACGCGGGGGCTGAAGCCGGTAGCCGAGATTCAGTTCTTCGATTACCTATGGCCCGCGATGATGCAGATCCGCGATGAGTTGGCGACCCTTCGCTGGCGCTCGAACAACGGTTTCTCCTGTCCGGTCGTGCTCCGCGTGCCGATAGGCGGATACCTCGGCGGCGGCGCCGTCTATCACAGCCAATCCGGAGAAGTGACGTTCACGCACATCCCCGGCTTGCGGGTCGTGATGCCGTCGAATGCGCTGGACGCCACGGGTCTGCTCCGCACGGCGCTCCGGTCCGAAGATCCGGTCCTATTTCTGGAACATAAGAAGCTGTACCGCGAGCCCTATAACCGATCGCCCTATGCGGGACTGGAGTACACCATTCCTTTCGGGAAGGCACGCATCGTGCGGCCGGGGAAGAACCTCACCATCGTCACCTATGGGGCGCTGGTGCAGAAATCCATGTTGGCCGCTACCCGCATTGAGGGTGCCAACCCTCAGTGGAGCATCGAAATCATCGATCTCCGCTCGCTCAGCCCTTATGATTGGGAAGCCATTGCCGCCAGCGTGCGGCGCACCAACCGGGTGCTGATCGCGCATGAAGATGTCCTCAGTTGGGGATACGGAGCCGAACTCGCCGCACGCATTGCGGCAGAGCTGTTTGAACACCTGGACGCTCCAGTCGGACGCGTAGCCGCGAAGGATACCTGGGTCGCCTACCATCCGGCGCTCGAGGATGAAATCCTGCCGCAGGTCGCCGATCTGGTCCGCGAGGGCGAGCGGCTCCTGCGCTACTGATTGGCCAGGCATCCTTGAATCATCCTCTGCTGAATCTCACCCCCGATGGACGCCTGCTGTTTGTTACCCGGTTCGTGCGCCTGTTCGCCTACGGCGCTCTGTCTGTGGTGCTGGTGTTCTATTTGACGGCCCTGGGATTAACGGAGGCGCAGACCGGATTGCTGTTCACGGTAACGCTAGCCGGCGATACATTGGTCTCCCTGTTCCTCACCACCCGTGCCGACCGCCTGGGGCGCAAGCGTACGCTCATCGCCGGGGCGCTTCTGATGGCTGTAGCCGGCCTTGCATTTTCTTACACCGGGAATCTCTGGGTCCTGATGATTGCCGGAACCATTGGCGTCATCAGCCCCGGTGGCGGCGAAGTCGGGCCATTCCTCCCCATTGAACAGGCGTCGCTATCCCACCTGATTCGCGGGGAAGAGCGGACCGCGGTTTTTGCCTGGTACTCACTCGCGGGCTCTCTGGCTGCGGCCGCCGGATCGCTCTCTGCCGGGGCGTTGATCCAGATGCTGCAGTCGCGCGCCGTCAGCCCCTTCGAAAGCGAACGCGTCGTTGTGATTCTATACGGCGGGATGGGAATTTTACTGGCGCTGTTGTTCCTGCGTCTGTCGCCGGCCGTGGAGTTTGAAATGGCGAGCGAAAAGAGCTTCCTCGGCATCGCCCATTCAAAACGCATCGTCTTCAAACTCTCTGCTCTGTTTGCGCTGGATTCCTTTGGCGGCGGCTTCGTGGTGCAGAGCTTCGCGGCCTATTGGTTCTATCTGCGCTTCGGAGTGCAACCGGCAATGCTTGGGCTGATTTTCTTTTGGGCGAATGTGTTTGCCGGCATCTCCGCTCTGCTGGCTTCCAGGCTGGCGTCCCGGTTCGGATTGGTCAACACCATGGTATTTACCCACCTGCCGTCGAATGTCCTGCTGATTCTTGTCCCGTTCATGCCGAATCTGGAGCTGGCGGTGTGCGTGTTGCTGCTTCGGTTCAGCATCAGCCAAATGGACGTCCCGGCGCGGCAGTCCTACATCATGGCTGTGGTGCGTCCGGAAGAACGCTCGGCCACGGCCGGCGTAACGGGAGTCGCCCGCACCATCGGCGCCGCGATAGCGCCCTGGTTCGCCGGGCTCTTGTTTGCGAATCCTGCGCTCATCGGCGTTCCGTTCATCCTGGCGGGAACGCTAAAGAGCGTATACGACGTCCTGCTGTATCGCCAATTCATTGCCGTCCAGCCGCACGACGACTAGCAGTTTCCAGCTATTTTGCCGCGGCTTCGATCACCCGCAATGTCTGCCCGGCTGCCATTCGCCAACTGAAATTGCCGGCGCGCAAGGGACCGGCGGTGCTCAGCCGATGGCGCAATTCCTCGTCGCGAATCAGCCGCAAAAGTGCTTCGCTCATCTCCTCCTCCCGGAACGGATCGAAAAGCAGCGCGGCGGACCCCGCGATCCCTTTAATAGGTTCGATCGAAGAAACCGCCGAAGGCAAACCCGCGGCCAGAGCCTCCAGCACTGGCATCCCAAAGCCTTCGAAGGTCGATGGGTACACAAAAGCCCAAGCCGTCTCAAAAAGGTGAAGCAACTCGTTGCGCGGAAGCCAACCGGTAATCTCAACATGCTCCCGCATCCCGCAATCCGTAATCGTCTGCTCGATCTGAGTAGTATGGAAGCCATGCATCCCAGCGAGAACGAGCCGGAACTCAGGTCGTTCCCCGTGAATCCGGCCAAAGGCCCGCACCAGCCGGTCGAGGTTCTTGTGCGGGTGAAGGGTGGACACGCACAGAAGGAATGGGCGCAGGTTTCCGGCACTGCGGCGCCTGCCTACTTCGAAAAATGCCTCATCCACGCCATGTGGCACGACCCGAATCTTGGTTTCGGGAAGCCGGTAATACTTCAACAGATCGGTGCGCGTGGCTTCGGAAACAGCGATCAGCATCTTAGATCTCCGGGCCGACCAGTAAAGAAAAAACTGCCAGAACGGCAAATCCAAGCGCCGGAAGTGTTCCGGGTGCCTCTTATGCTGCAGATCGTGAAAAACCGTTACATTCGGGCACGAGGCGAAGAAAGGAGCAGTGAAGCCCGGATTGAAAAGAACGTTAAGCTTGTACTGCCGGATTTCACGCGGCAGTACCGCTTGCTCCCAAACCAGACGGTACGGCCGGAACGTGGCGTTCACCTTTTGCGGCACCTGATGAAAGTTCGTCTGATTTGGAACCAACTGCGCCTCCGTCTCGCGGTTGGTGAGTACGAAATACTCGTTCGACTGATCTATCACCGCCAGTGCCTGAAGCAGACTGCGCAAATAAATCTCCGTGCCGCCCACGCCTCCGGGAATCAGATAGAGCGCGTTGATACCGATGCGCAGCGGCATCTAGGGGCGGCTTCCCCGGCGGCGCTCAAGCGACGCGAGATCCTGCTGCGCGGGCTCGTTATTCGGGTTAAGCGCCAAAGCCTTGCGCAAATCCAGTTCCGCTTTTTCATATTCGTTCAGCAGCAGAAAGACTTTGCCACGAAACAGATAGGACATGTCGTAACCGGCGTCCAGTTTAACGGCTTCATTCAGTTCGTCCAGCGCCGCTCCCAGCTTATTCTGCCGCGCCAGCACCATACCAATGTGGGCGCGGACGTGCGCGGTGTTCTGCAAAGTAGCAGCCTCGCGCAGTTTGCTCAGCGCCTGATCGTGTTGGTTGAGACAAACGTAGGCCAATCCCCAGTCGACCAGAAGCGTGTGTTCCGGCTTGCTCACGCGGGCGGCGTCTTCAAATTTCTTAACCGCTTCCTGGCAGCGCTGCGACTGGTAATATGCCATGGCCAGTTGGAAGTGGGCGCGATAATTGCCGGGAGATTTCTGCGCTGTGTCCTCCCACAGCCGGATCGGATCGCCCCACACAGTACTCCGCGCATAGGTCAATCCGGTCAACAGCAGCAGCACCGCGGCCATCCCGCCCACCTTCCACCCTTGGGACGCTCTCACGTGGCGCAGCAGATCGCAGAGCGCTGCCAGCAACCCCAGGAACGGAAGATACAGACGGCGCTCCGCCACCGGATCTTTGATCGGAACAAACGATGAGGTGGGTGCGATCAGAAGGAAGAAAACAACCAACCCGTAGAAAACCAGCGGAAACTTCCGGCGGTAATAGAACGACGCACCCAATAGTGCGATCAAACCCATCAGTCCGAACAGCGCCCCATGATCGAGCGGCGATCGCGAAATAGGGAATTCGTAATCCGCGTTCAATCCCGCCGGAACTACGAACAACCGCAGATACACCCACAACGCCCGCCATTGTGTGAACAAATAATCATGCCAGGGAAGGTCTTTCATGCCGAACCCGGCGGTGCTTGCCTGGCCGAGGATGCGCCACACAAATCCCAGCCCGGCAGCCCCCATCCCCAGCATGGGCAAATAGACGCGCCAATTCCGCCGGATCGTCTCCACCGGCCGCCCATCGGCGAAATACCAATCCGTCCAAAGCAGCAGCCCGGGGAGCACCGCCGCGTGCTCCTTTGTCAGCACGGCCGCCCCAAACAGCGCGATCACTCCCAGCGCGCCAGGCCATGCAATGCCGCCTTCCCTCTGGTAGAGAAACAGCGTGAAGCTGGAAAGAAAAAACATCAGGCTGAGGCTTTCGCTTCGTGCCGAAACATAAGC
The DNA here is from genome assembly GCA_035526195.1 of Bryobacteraceae bacterium. GTDB lineage: Bacteria > Acidobacteriota > Terriglobia > Bryobacterales > Bryobacteraceae > CADEFT01. Next base: position 4,479 of record DATLCW010000322.1, on the reverse strand, counting down.
CACCGATTCCGTGAGCGCCGGATGGAGCAAAAACAGCGCCGCGCTAAACGCCGCCAGCAGCTTTGCCGCGCTGCGTTCCCACCCCGCGATAGCGAGCAGCTTGCGCAAAGCGAGGAACATCAGCCCACCGTTGATCGTATGAAAGATCAGGTTAAACAGGTGGTAAGAGAACGGCTCCAGGCCAAACAGCCGGCGGTTAAGGAAGAAGCTCAGGTTCATCACAAACCGAGGGAGGGAGGTAAGGAAGCGGTCGTCGTGAAAAGGCAGGTATTCATCGTCGAACACGAAAGGGCCATGGATCGCCGGCCAATACGCTTCCCATACAAGAAACAGCACCGCCGCGGCTGCAACAAACCAAACCCATCCCGTGGAAGCCCCGGTTGCCGGCGTTTGCGCCGCAGTCTTAAGCTTCGCGGCTTTCATGCTGCGCCCGCAGGTGAAATTCAAGAATTGCCAGCCGCTGCGCCAGCGCGATATTGTCGTCCTTCAGCGTCGAGACCGTTACCGAAAAACGGTAAAACACCAGCAGGAACACAACAAAAATCGCCAGCAGCAGAGCCAGCGGAGGATCGCCGATGCCCAGCAAACGTGCCAGCCACTGCATCAGGGATTGGGATCGCGAAAGAATCAACATCATGATGCCGGCGCCCAGCCAGCTCACGGAATATTCGACCCGGATGTGCGAACGCCGGACGGAACTTAGCACTACAAGAATGAGGCCAACACTGAAAATGGTCAAAACGTTGGAAAGACGGTCCATGGAGTCTCCAGTTAACGACGCCAGCGGTGGCGTTCGAATTTCAAGATATTGACGAATACACCCAGCAGGACGTGGAAGATGTAGTAAATCGACTTGGTGGCCGTGATGGTGCTCTTGCCGCTGCGGCGCGGGCGCATGCGGCAGGGAACTTCGACGAAATGAAAGGCGCGGCGCTGCAACACAACCAACGCTTCGATTTCAGGATACTCCAGTGGAAAGCTGCGGCTGAAGAGCGCCAGCGCCTCGCGATTCACCCCTACGTATCCCGACGTCGGGTCATGCACGGTCTGCCCTAGAATCGGCCGCAGAATCGTTCGAAAAAAGCGGATCCCCCAAGCTCGCAGCGGACTCGTATAACTTTGGCCCGGATCGACAAACCGCGACCCGATCACCATCTGGCAGCCGGATTCCCTCAGCCTCTGCAGGATATGTGGAATATAGGCGGGGTCGTGCTGCCCATCGCCGTCCAGCCGGATGACATAGTCATAGCCGAGCTCGAATGCCAGCCGGTAACCGGCCTGCACGCAGCCTCCCAGACCCAGATGATGCGGCAGCGAGAGTACATCCGCCCCGGCCGTGCGGGCCACGGCGGCGGTTGCGTCCGCCGAGCAATCATCGATCACCAGCACCGGCACACCGGGCATTACCTGATGAATCTCCTGCACCACGTCTCCCACGGCGCTCTCTTCATTGAGAGCGGGCACTATGATCATCAATGACCCCGCCGCGGCTGTAGGGGTCACTGCTCCGCCACCCGCCGCGGAGAAATGGAGTGCCGCCGGTAAAGCTGCTGAAATTCCTTTGCCGTGATGCGCGCCGATCGCCGGATTTCCCGCCTCTGGCGCCATAATCTACGGCCGTGCGCCAGCAGGGAAAGATGCGCGCGGATCACGATCACGCCCAGTTGAATGGCAGAGTTTCCCTGCTGGCGGAATCTCGCGGCGGCGCTCGTTCCCTGGCGCATCAATACGGCGTGCCAGAAATATCTCGCAACAGTGGCGAAAGGAGCCCGCCAGAGCATATTTGCCGGGAACGTCTTCAACAGCACGAAAAGGCGGTTGCGCTCCACGTAATACGCCTTCAACGGAGACACGCGGCCCGCCGTGCGCGAATAGTGATGATCCACTTTCGCCTCTGGAACGTACAGGCACTTCCATCCGGCCCATTGCCCGCGCAAGCCCAGATCCGTGTCCTCGCAATACACAAAAAAAGCATCATCGAATCCGCCCAGCGCATCAAACATTTTTCGCCGGTAGAGCGCCGCCGATCCGCTCGGAAAAAGCGCCGGCTCCTGCCGAGGATAGCTTCCGGCCGGCAAGCCGAAACCGCGTTGTTTGCTGCTGCCGTCGGCGCACAGCAGCATGCCGGCGGAGTCCAGGACACCTTCGCCGGCCAGCAGTACGCGGCTCGCGCACATGCCGGCATCTGGATTGTTTTCCATCGTGCGGACCATGCTTTCGATCCACCCCGGACACAACGTCGCATCGTCGTTAAGCACCGCGATGTAAGGGGCGGACGAGAGGCGCGCCGCCTGGTTCACGGCTCCCCCGTAGCCGGCGTTTCGCGAATTTTCGATCACTTGAATTTCCTGCCCCACGTTTAACGCTTGAACGACCCCCTTGCCGCTGTTATCCACGATCACGATTTCAAAATCGCGGCGTGTCTGGCCCTTCAGGCTCAAGAGGCAATCTGAAAGTAGAGAGCCTCCCTGCAGCGTTGGGATAACCACTGTCACGCAAGGGACCGGCAAACATAAATTTTACGCTATCAACAGGCTACGCGGCTCCGCCTTCCTCCGCGATCGTACAATTGAACTTCTACATGAAGCGTGCATTGGTGCTTTCCGGCGGCGGTCTCTTTGGAGCCTGGCAGGTAGGGGCCTGGAGTGTATTGCGCGAGCATGTTCCATTCGATGTGGTGATAGGCGTGTCCATCGGGGCCCTGAACGGATGGGCCATCGCCGGCGGCGCCACGCCGGACCAACTCGCATCGAAGTGGCTAAACGTAGCTGCCAAAGGACGCCTCAAGCTGCGCTTGCCCTTACGCCCCTTCGACGGGATTGTCGAGTTCTCGCAGATCGAGGGGTTCATTCGCGATATCTATGACTCCTACCAGCCGCAAATGGAATTTTACGCGATACTCACCGAACTTTTCCGCCTGCGCCCCACCCTGGTGGAAGGCAAGAACATGGAATGGCGTCATCTCGCCGGATCCTGCGCGATGTTCGGCTTGCTGCCGCAGCAGCGAATTGGCAACGTCCTATACACGGATGGAGGTTTGTTGGGAGCCATGCCGATGTGGGCTGCTGCCCAGCTCCAGGCGACGCACGCCATAGGTTTGAATGTGATGCCGAAGATGCCGTGGCCCGTCCGCGCCGCGGTAACCTGCTTGCGGATGATAAGGACCCGTCCGGACAGGTTGCGGGAGAATCACGTTATGCTCAGTCCCTCGCAGTCCTTAGGACATTGGAAGGGTGGTGCGCTTTACCATCATGCGTGGGTTGAGGAGTGGATGCGCCAGGGCAGGGAAGACGCGGCCGCCGCGATTCGTTCGGGCAGTCTTGCATTCTTGACGTAAAAGAACATTTCCTTCCGGCGATGTTTTAGGGCATAATAGCAGGAGTCCCATGCCCGTATACCGCATCTTCCGAATGAAGGAGCACGAGCGTCAGCGCTTCCGCATCGCTCCCCACACCTCTGGAGCAACCATGGTGAAGCCGAATAATTTTCAGGAAGAGGGCACGGTCGAAGCAGCGTCCTTTTACGCGGCCTGGGCCCAGATGAAGGAAGGCAAAACCGCGCTCGCAATCGGCGACATCCTGCTGGCGCCTAGCGATGAGATGCGCATTCTCAAATACATCGGCTTTGAAGAAGCGCGCTGGCTCATTCCGGAAGCGAAGCCGGAAATCGTGCCGCCCGCCCCCGGGGCGCCGCCCGCCAACGCACCCGCCTCTTTCAGTTAACGCCCTACTGCTTTCCCAACCAGCGGACCCTCACGTTAAACGCCCGGCTCTGCCCTCCATAAGCCCGCAGGAAATCCGGTGAGCCGATCACGTTATTCACCACGTTAGGATTCTTGTGATTGGTAATGTTATTGAATCCCGCCCGGACGCCCCACCATTGTCCCCGCAGCGCCACCCGCCGTTCGGCATGCAGGTTCCATTCAAAGAACGCGCCAAAACGTTGACCATTCAACGCTCCCACCACCTGCCCATTCGTATCCTGAATGTTAAAAGGGAAGCCCGTGCGCCACTCCGTCAAATATGCGATGGACCACTTTCGCCACGGCGTTGGCAGAAACCCCCAGCTCAGCCAGCGGTTCGGAGCATCCCACGGCAGCGGCCCGTCATTGTTTGAAATCAAGAGCGGCTCGTCGATGGTCTGATCCACCACCGCGTTCGATTTTGCCCGCGAGCGCGTGTAGCTGATCATCCATTCGTACTGCTGCCGGATGGGCTGGCGTAACGTGATTTCCAGCGCGTTGTAGCGGTCCGAGCGTTGCGTACTGAGATTATAGATGCCGTCGAAAGCGGGGTTGTCGATGCCATCGTAAACGCGCGGCGGCTGGATACACTCGCATTGCAGGCTGTTGATGTAAGTAAAGCCGCGGATACCCCGGCGGTTCACGAAATGTATCCGCGCCTGGATGGATTTCGGAAGCTGTTGCTCGATACCGAGGTTCCAGTTATGATAGCGCGGACTCGCATAGCGGGGCCGATC
>DATLCW010000321.1:0-26557 GCA_035526195.1 Bryobacteraceae bacterium | reverse complement strand
CATCTTGAGACTGTGTTCTGCCGGAACCGGGACCGCTCATCTCCCTTCAGATTAGCTTGCTCCCGCCATATGTCGTGTGGGAGTACCGGACAACTTAAATAGGTCTTCTTAATCTGTACTTTATAACACAGTAGTACTAAGAAGGGCACAGGCTTTGGAACAGCCGCTGGCAGCGAATCAGCACTGGCATATCGACGTGTCGTACATCAACATCAGTGGGACGTTCTACTACCTGTTCAGCATTCTGGACGGCTGCAGTCGCTACATCGTGAACTGGGATCTGCGGGAGTCGATGACCGAGGCGGACATCGAGATCGTCTTGGAGGGTGCCAAGGAGCTTCACCCGGAAGCGCGGCCCCGGATCATCTCCGATAACGGGCCGCAGTTCATTGCTAAAGATTTCAAGGAATTCATTCGGGTCTCGGGCATGACCCACGTCAGAACTTCGCTGGCACAAATCGCTCAAAGGAGAGCGTATCCGGCCGGGAACGCCCTTGTCGCTGGATGATGCTCGGCGGTTGGTGAGCGGATACGTGGACCACTACAACAACGTCCGGATGAACAGTGCCACTGGCTACATCACGCCTAAGGACATGCTCGCTGGGCGGCAGCAGGAGATCCATGCGGAACGGGACCGGAAACTGGAAGCGGCTCGGAAACAGCGGCAGATTCTCCGCCAGCAAGCCGCTTGACGTTCAGATCACACCCGTTGCGCGCAATTCTGCTGGTGATGGGTCCATCCTATCGCGCGGCATCCCCGGATGCGGTGTCTCACTTCCGGTATCCGACCATGCAGGATTGGGTCGGGCTGCCTAAGAAGCCGAATGGAATCCTGGTTTATACTTGATTTCTTCACGCTAAGTTGAGGGGACGGAATGATTCGACTCTTGCCATTATCGCTCTCGTATTGCATCGTGGGCGCGCTTCTCGCGCAACAGGCCCCGGAATCGGGCGAGGTTCTGTTCTTTGGTAAAGCCTCTTGTGCATTATGCCATGAGGTGAACGGTCGTGGCGGCATCGTCGGACCCGATCTGTCGAATGCGGGCAGATTGTCCGCGGACGCGATTCGCCAGAAAATCGTAGATGCCAGCACCAATCCCAATTTTGGGGCCACCCGTCGTCCGAAAACCATCGTAGCGCGAACCAAGGAGGGCAAAGAGATCCGCGGCATCCGGCGCGCGGAGGATACGTTTTCACTGCACATCCTTGACGCGAGCGGCAAACTGTTTCGACTTGATAAGCGGGATCTCGTGAGCGCAACAATCGAGCAAAGGTCCCTCATGCCCGGCGATTTCGCACAGCGTCTTTCCGAGGCTGAAATCGAAAGTCTGGTGGCGTATCTCAGGGCGCGGACTGGTCGGGATCTTACGAAGACGATACAAGCCGAAATCCCCGGTGGCCTCACCTACGACCGCATCCTCAACGCTTCCGCCGAGCCGCAGAACTGGCTCACCTACTGGGGCGATTATCAAGGGCGGCACTACTCAGCCCTAAAACAGATCGACACGTCGAACGTCGGGCAGCTTCAGGTGCGCTGGACGATCCAACTGCCCGGCGGTGACAGGCTAGAAGCGACACCGATCGTGGTCGATGGCGTCATGTACACCTCCGGCGCCCCCGGGCAAGTGTTCGCTCTGGATGCCAAGACCGGTCTGACGATCTGGGGATATCAGCGCCAGCCAAGCGCAGTGCATCCAAAGGGGGAGGGCAATCGCGTAAGCCGGGGCGTGTCAGTGTTGGGGAATCGTGTGTTCCTAGGAACGCTGGATGCCGCCATTGTGGCTCTCGACGCGCGCACGGGGCGCTTGCTGTGGCAAACGCAAGTGGCGGATACGATGCTCGGTTACACCATCACGTCGCCCCCGCTGGCGCTTCGGGACAAAATAATCACTGGCGTAAGCGGAGGCGAGCGCGGCGCGAACGGACTGATCGACGCCTACGATCCCGCGACAGGCAAACGGCTTTGGCGGTTCAACACGGTTCCCGGTCCTGGTGATTTCGGCCACGAGACATGGAAGGGCGAAAGCTGGAAGCACGGCGGAGGCCCGACGTGGCTGACAGGCAGCTACGATCCCGATTCCAACACACTATACTGGACCACCGGTAATCCGAGCAATGACGCAGACATGCGTGCTGGCGACAACCTGTTCAGTTGCTCGGTGATTGCGCTCGATGCGAACACGGGCCGCCGCAAATGGCATTATCAGTTCACTCCAAACGACCGTAGCGATTGGGACTCTACCCAAGACGTCATCCTATTGGACCGCGTGTTTCAAGGCCGGCACCGAAGGCTACTGCTGCACGCCGACCGCAACGGAATGTTCTATGTGCTTGACCGTACTGATGGCAAGCTTCTTCTGAGCAAGCCGTTCGTACGCCAGACCTGGAATAGCGGGTTTGACGCGAACGGACGGCCGAAGATAGTTCCGAACTATTGGCAGGCTGGGGTTCGCCTGTTTCCCGAGAGCGCGACCAATTTCAAAGCGCCGTCTTACAGTCCGCAGACCGGCTGGTTGTATCTGGTGACCCACGATTCGGGCACAATGAGGCTGGAAAGCGGTACTCCAGCGGGCCGTAGAATCCGAATCGCTGAGACGCCTCCTGCCGCGATCAAGGCGCTTGATCCGGAAACCGGTGACGCAAAGTGGCAGTACCCCCTCCTGGACGACACGGTTTCGGGAGTTCTCGCAACTGCGGGTGGCCTAGTGTTTGGTGCGACGCCCGAGGGTAACGTTATCGCCCTGAACGCACGTACAGGCGCTCCACTGTGGAACTTCCAAACGGGCGGGAGCCCGGGTGGATCTGGCATGCGTGGGTCGCCGATGAGTTACTCAGTCGACGGCAAACAATTCATTGCAATCTCGGCGGGAGATGTGCTGTACAGTTTCGGGCTGCCCGACTGAACAGTAACTGAGCCAAGACCGTCATCGCTGCGAAGGGCTGAGATCACTCCTTAGGCACTTCGCTGCAGACTCGACAAGAAGTCGTTCAACTCGGCGTTCTCGGCTGGGCAGGGCGGTACAGGTAGCTGAGACTGTCTCTGTACGGACGGTCAGATCCCCTTATTACACACTACTCGAAAGTTGAACGCGCCCAGCCCCACCAGCAATCCTCCCGCTAGGGATCTGAACCGTCACGATGCCCGGCGCGTAATCCCGTTGAAATACGCCGCGAACCGTGGATTCAGAATTCTTCTTTTCCTACCAGTTGGTCTTTCGCATCGAGTATGAGACTCTGCTGTTGCGCAGCCCCACCGCCTAGAGACGAAGCGCAATGATTTCTGTGTCCAGTGCACGAGGTACACCTGTGGCATACTGATCTCTTTTTTGAAGCCAGTTGCGGTTTCCGCGCGCTGCTTCCTGGGTGCCTGCCAGGCTCGCGGTATACTCACTTACGGAGAGCGCCCGCTCTCCAGGGTCGAAAATCTTCCCGTCATGCCGAGTTGGGCTGTTGCGCGTTCTCTAATTCCACTCGATAGCCGAGGCTTCGCAATTCTCGAATCATTCTCCAAGCACGCCTTTGGTTCGATGCTTTGCTGACGGCAGGTCCCCGTTCTTCGTAGCGGACTCCATCGAGCAAGATCTTCCAAATGAGACGGCATTGCCGATGGGCAATGGCCCCGATCGTTTGTTTATGCCCTAGACGGCATACTGAGCGGCGATAGACGAGTTCGAAGATCGTTCCCTTAGTTTTCACGGCGGCGTTGGCAGACTGGTTGAGAATTCGCCGCATGGCACGATTGCCGTTGGGGGATCAGTGGCTATAGTTGACGCCGGCGCTCGGATTGTCCCCGGGGCACGCCCCGACCCACGAGGCCAAGTGCTTCGCAGAAGGAAATGCCGCTGCACTGGCACCCACCTCAGCAAGAATCTGCTGGGCCGAATCGACTCCCAGACCGGGAACCTGCATCAGTCGCTTTACCTGGTCTTGGCATGCTTCGAGCAAGCTGGCCATCTCCAGTTCGAGTTTGCCAATCTGCTCTTCAATGAACCGCAACTCGTCGAGCATCATCTTCAGCAGTCGCCGGTAGACGGGGTTGAGATCCTGGCTCGCGCCCAGCGCGTCACACAACTGCTCGCCCGTGGCACGTAGGCGGCGATCCGCCAACGCAGCGAGAGATGCCGGATTCGTTTCTCCTTCGGCCAGCGCTTGCAGCATGCGCCGCGCACTGACTCCCAGCAAATCCAAGACGAAGCTGGACAACTTAATGTGTGCTTCTTCGAGCAGACATTCCAGCCGGTTCTGCAACTGTACACGGTTTCGTGTTAGCTGATACTTCCTTCGCATAACCGTGCGCCACAGACGCTGCTCGGCATCAGGCACAAAGCTCAGACTGAGTTCTCGTGCCACCAGCCGCTTCACCAGCCGTTCGGCATCCGGGAAATCCTTCTTGCGTCCCTGCCGTCCGCGGTTTGATTGTGCCTGGGCCAGATGCAGCGTCCCCGACATCGGGCCTGCGCCTTCGCGTCTCTGGCACGTTGGCTTCCAGAATGGCTCCAGCGCCCCCCACACCGCTTTCCAATATTGCGCCGTGGATTCCATCACGGCCTCCTCGACCTCTTGATCCAGCAGCCATTCAGCCAGCGATCGCAGCTGCTCAGGGTTGTTACCAAACAGCCGCCGTTCAAAGTGATATTCACCGTCGCCTTCAGGGTCGGACACAACCACGGCCAACATCCTCTTGTGGACATCAATGCCCGCTACTTTGTAAGACATAATTTTCTCGATGCTGGCCGGAGCGGGAGTGTGCCGGAATCACGGGCTATTGCCTGGGTTCCATAAGGAAGACAGTAAGGCCCACTTATTCACGCAAAACATGCACCCTCCGGATCAGACAATTTCAACGGCCTCGACATATCCATTGAGAGATTCGATCTCGCTGCTCCGGCTGTGAATCATCATACAGTTATGAGGGCTGGCGATCTCTAAATTCATATTTCTGCACGCAAAGTGCTGGTGCGCGAGCGATCGGTCCGGCTCACACCGAAGGAGTTCGATCTCCTGCCGTACTTGGCATCACTCCGTCACAGCCCCGCATGCAAAGTTGCTACAAGCGCTGTGGGGACCAAAGTACGGCAACCGCGTTTCATGGAACCGGTGGAGGCCTACGCTGATACAATAACCGTCTGGGTCCCCACATGTCCGAGATGAAGATCCGCCCCAGCACGACGCTCGTGATTGCTACGTATCTTCTTGCCCTGGTGCTTGCCGGCGGGATCTTTTACTACACGCAAGACCAGCTATCGCAAGCGTGGTTGCTTGCCTATGCCATTCCGGGGATCATGCTGCTTTCAGCGGCTGTGAAGCATATTCGCACGCGCTTCACCACCCTGGAGATTGTGGGCGACCGGATGAAATACGAATCGGGAATGTTATCCAGAACCACGCGATCGATGCCGCTTCAGAAAATTCAGGACGTAACCGTCCGGCAGACGTTTGGCCAGCGGCTGCTGGGCCTCGGCGATCTCATCATCGAGACCGCCGGCGAGCAAAGCCAGTTGACCATCCGCGAGATCAATTCGCCTCGCGTTGCCGCCGAACAAATTTTGGACCGCGTCGCCCAATTCAGCCCTCCAAGAAATGACAAACCAAGTACTAAATAATCGAGTCGCGGTCATCACCGGAGCGAGCCGCGGCCTGGGCAGAGCCATGGCGCTTGCGCTTGCGGAAGCCGGCGCAAAGCTCGCCCTGGTGGCGCGCGACACGGCCAAACTGGAGGAAACGGCGGCCGCCGTGAGGGCATTGGGTGCTCAGGCCGAAATCTTTACGGCCGATGTAAGCCAGGAAGCACCCGTACGTGAATTGGAGAAGCAGGTGATCGTCAGATACGGTGCGTGCAACATTCTCATCAATAACGCCGGGATCAATATCCGCAAGAACATCACCGAATTCACACTCGAAGAATGGAACCGGGTGATGGACGGCAATCTCACCAGCGTGTTCCTGATGTGCCGCTCGTTTGTCCCGTACATGAAGGGCAAGGGTTACGGGCGCATTATCAATATGACGTCCATCATGAGCCACATTTCCCTGCCCGGCCGCACAGCGTACTCCTCGAGCAAAACCGCCCTACTCGGGCTGACGCGCGCCCTGGCTCTGGAACTGGCAACGGAAGGTGTGACCGTCAACGGCATCAGCCCCGGACCCTTCGGCACCGAAATGAACACGCCGCTGATGCAGAATCCGGAGCTGAATGCGCAGTTTATGGCGAAGATCCCACTGGGCCGTTGGGGAGAAGTGGAAGAGATCGGCAGACTGGCGCTGTATCTCTGCTCCCCCGATGCGGGCTTTATCACCGGGACGGATATCGTGATCGATGGAGGATGGTGTGCGGCCTAGGGGGACGTGGCTGGCCGCGGTACTCCTGCTTGCGCTGGCCGCGTGCAGCAAGGGTCCGCGTAAAAAACAGATTGCCGTCGTTCCTAAAGGGACATCGCACGTTTTCTGGGTAACCGTACAGGCGGGTGCGATGGCGGCGGGGGAAGAATTAGGAGTGGACGTTCTCTGGAACGGTCCGCCCACGGAAATTGAATACAGCCGCCAGATCCAGATTGTCGATTCGATGGTCGCGCGCCGCGTGGACGGACTCGCTGTCGCCCCCGCGGAACGGAAGGCGCTTCTACAATCAATCGATCGTGCCGTGGCCGCCGGGATTCCCGTGACGATCTTCGATTCCGGATTGGATTCGGAAAACTACATGACGTTCCTCGCCACCAATAATTTCGAAGGCGGCCAGTTGGCGGCGCGGGAACTGGCGCGGCTGGCCGGCGGCGAAGGAGAAGTGGCGCTGCTGATGCATATGCCCGGGAGTCAATCGACCATGGAGCGGGAGAAAGGCTTCGAGGAAACATTAAGCAAAGAATTTCCCAGGATAAAGATCGCGGCGCGCCAGTTTGGGCAGTCCGATCGCTCCAAGGCACGGGCCGCGACGGAAAATTTCCTGGCCGCGAATTCGAACCTGAAGGGTATTTTCGCTTCTTCGGAACCGAGTTCCGTAGGCGCTTCGCTGGCGGTGAAGGCACGCAATCTGCAAAGCAAAGTGGCGCTGGTGGCGTTTGACTCGAGCGAGACGCTGGTGGAGGATCTGCGAGAAGGCTCCGTCAAGGTGCTGGTGGTGCAGGACCCCTTCAAGATCGGCTTTGAAGCGGTGCGCACCCTTGTGGACAAGCTGAACGGGAAGACACCGCCGAAGCACATCGATCTTAGCGCCAAGGTCGTGCGCAAAGAAGATATGGATAAACCGGAGTACAAGCAGTTACTCTCGCCCGACCTCAGCAAGTACATCAGGAAATAAGCAATGGCCGAACAATATGTAATGGTTTCACAGAAGGCGCTGGAAGATTATGCCCGGCGCATGTTGGAAGGTGCTGGCGTCCAACCGGATAAAGCGGACCTGGTGGCGAGATCGCTGGTGGAAGCGAATCTTCGCGGGGTCGATTCCCACGGCGTGCAGTTATTGAACTTCTACATTGAGCACATGGTGCAGCGTTGTATGGCGCTGGATGTGGAAGGCCATGTCGTCTCCGAATCCGGCGGCTGCATGCTGTATAGCGGCGATAACGGCATCGGACAAATCGTGTCCAACGCAGCCTGCGACCATGCCATCCGGCTGGCGAAGGAGCACGGCGTGGCGGTGGTCACGGTGCGTGACTCGAACCATTTTGGCGCTGCCGCGTTTTGGGCGCAGAAGATTGCCCGGGCTGATCTCATTGGCATGGCGATGTGCAATGCGACGCCGCTGGTGCCGCCGTGGCAGGGGAAGGAACCGCGCTTCGGAACGAATCCGATCTGTATGGCGCTGCCCGGTGCAGCCGAAACGTCGTGGCTGCTGGATATGGCCACTACGACGGTAGCCATGGGCAAAATCTTCAAGGCCCAATTCAGCAATGAGCCGGTCATCCCGCAAGGTTGGGCGTATGACTCCGATGGCGCGCCCACTACAGAAACAGCCGCCGCGATTAAAGGGATGCCGATGCCGTTGGGTGGCTACAAGGGCAGCGGACTTGCGTTTATGGTGGAAATCCTGGTGGCGGTGCTCAGCGGAGGCGCGATGTCCACCGAGGTGGGAGGGATTCGAATCCGGACGCGGCCCATGCGTTGCGGCCAGGTGTTTCTGGCGATTGATGTGAGCCGCTTCATGCCGGTGGAAGAGTTCAATGCGCGGATGGAACAGTTGGTGGGAATGGTCAAAAGCACGCCCCCGGCTCCGGGGTATGAAGAAGTGCTGGTGGCGGGGGAACCGGAATGGCGCAACGCCCGCAAGCGGCGTCAGGAAGGGATACCCTTATCGCGGGGCGTGTGGAAGGAGCTGGCGAAGACCGCCGCCGCGGTGAATGTCGATCCGCCGGAAGTAGAATAGAGCATGGCGGATGAACTAAAAGCTCCGAGTTTTGAAGCGAGCCTGACGGAGCTCGAAGCTGTGGTGAAAGAAATGGAGAGCGGAGAATTGCCGCTGGAGCGCGCGCTGGCGCTGTTTGAAAAGGGCACGCAGCTCAGCGCCGCCTGCCGCAAGCAATTGGACGAAGCGGAGACACGCGTGGAGCAGTTGATCCGCCGTGGGGACCGCGTGATCGCGGAGCCCCTCAAGACCGATGCAACTTAGCGATTATCTGCTAGAGCAACAGGCACTGGTGGACGCGGCGCTGCATCGCGTAGTCCCGCCCGAATCGCAATCGCCGGAGACGATTCATCGGGCGATGCGTTATAGTCTGTTTGCCGGGGGCAAGCGCGTGCGTCCGATCCTCTGCCTGGAAGCCTGCCGCACGGTGGGCCGCGTGGGGAAGGATATCGAGACAGCGGCATGTACGCTCGAGCTGATCCACACCTATTCGCTCATTCATGACGACCTGCCCGCGCTGGACAATGACGATCTGCGCCGCGGCCGTCTCACCAATCACAAGGTGTTCGGGGAGGCGATGGCAATTCTGGCGGGCGACGCTTTATTGACTCTGGCTTTTCAGGTATTGGCGCAGCTTCCGCGGGGGGCGGCGCTGGTGGCGGAGCTCGCGCTGGCGGCCGGCACGGTGGAGGGAATGATCGCGGGGCAGGTACGCGATATCGAAGGCGAAGGAGCCGAGCCCACGGCGGAGCGGCTGGAATCCATTCATCGCGCCAAGACAGGAGCACTGCTGCGGGCCAGCGTGCGCATGGGCGCAATCCATGCGGGGGCTGACGACAAGGAGTTGAAAGCCCTTACCAGCTATGGCGAGCACATCGGTCTGGCGTTTCAAATCATCGACGATGTGCTGGATGTGGAGCAGCCGTCGGAGGCCCTTGGCAAGACCGCTGGAAAGGATGCTGCGCAGAAAAAAATTACTTTCCCGGCGGTGTACGGATTGGAGCGCTCGAGGAACATGGCGGAATCGGAACTTGGCAAGGCCCACGCGGCGCTCGACATGTTCGGCCCGCGCGCCGCCCGCTTGCATGATCTCGCCGACCTGATCGTACGACGCAACGCATGAAGCCCGCTCCAAAACAGAGAGTGGACCACCTGCTGGTGGACCGCGGCCTGGCCGAATCCCGCGAAAAAGCCCAGGCCCTTTTGCTGGCGGGCGAAGTGTTCGTGAATTCGCAGCGAGTGGACAAGCCCGGCCGCGCGGTGCCGCGGGATGCGGAGATTCTGGTCACCGGCAGGTTGCCCTATGTGAGTCGGGGCGGGGGGAAGCTGGAAGCAGCGCTGAGGGAGTTCGCTGTCAATCCCCAAGGCAAGGTCTGTTTAGATATTGGAGCCTCGACCGGCGGATTCACCGATTGCCTCCTGCAGCATGGGGCGGCCCGGGTTTATGCCGTGGATACGGGAGCGGGGCAGATTGACTGGAGGCTTCGAACGGACGCGCGGGTAGAACTACGGGAGAACTGCAATGCGCGCTACCTGGCCCTTGAAGACATCGGCGAACCGGTGGACCTGATCGTGTGCGACGTCAGTTTTATCTCCGTCACGCTACTGCTGCCGCGGTTCCCGGCGCTGCTCAAGTCCGAGGGTGAAATCATTATCTTGGTGAAACCGCAATTCGAAGTGGGCCGGGCACAGGTGGGTAAGGGAGGAATCGTACGCGATCCGGAGTTGCACAAGGCCGCGTGTGCTAAAGTACGCGAAGCCGCCGAAGCGCTCGGCTTTCATACGGCGCTGACCCCCAGCCCGATTCCCGGCACGGAAGGAAATCAGGAGTTTCTGTTGCATGCCCGTCATTGACACGGTTGGCATTGTCAGCAAGCCAGCCTCGCCTCAGGCGCAGAAGATCGTGCCGGAGTTGCTCCTGTGGTTGAAACAGCGCAACATCACCGCGCGCTGCGACCGGCAAACGGCGGAGTATGGGGATTGCGAAGAAGCGGTGGCCCGGGAGAGGGTGCCGAACGGGGCTCAGATGATCATCGTGCTGGGCGGCGATGGAACGTTGTTGAGCGTGGCGCGGGCGGTGGGCGGGCGCGACATTCCCCTGTTGGGCGTCAACCTCGGCGGGTTGGGCTTTTTGACAGCCATTACCGTCGATGACATCTTTCCGGAATTGGAGCGCGCGCTCAGGGGCCAGCACCGCATCGGACGGCGGCGGATGCTGCGTTGCGAGTTGCTTCGCGGCGGTAATCGAGTGGGGGAGTATGAAGCGCTGAATGACGCGGTGGTGACCAAAGCCGCCATGGCCCGCATGGTCAACTTGGACACTTTCGTCGACGATCATTTCGTATGCACCTTCAAGGCCGACGGGCTGATTATCGCCACGCCCACCGGTTCGACCGCATATTCGCTATCGGCCGGGGGGCCGATTATTTTCCCGTCTGTAGACGCTTTGGCTATGACGCCCATCTGCCCGCATATGCTCACGAACAGACCGGTGGTGGTGCCGGACACGAGCGAGATCCGCATCGTGTGCCGCGATATGGATGATTCCTCGTACCTCACCGTTGACGGACAGGTCGGCGAACCGCTGAAACGCGGCGACAGCATCACCTGCAAGCGATCAGAGAATAGCATCAGTTTGATTCTGCCGCCGCAGCAACAGTTTTTCGATGTACTGCGGGAAAAATTGAAATGGGGAGAACGATGAAGAAGCTGTCCATCACCGCGTGGATTTTTATCAGCATGGCCATCGGCATTGCGCTGGGCGTGTGGGCTCCCCAGATCGCGGTGGAACTGAAGCCGATGAGCAACATTTTTCTGCGGCTGATCAAGTCGATCATCGCCCCTTTGTTATTCGGCACGCTGGTGGCGGGAATTGTGGGGAGCGGCAACATCAAAACGATGGGCCGCATCGGGGCGAAAGCGCTGCTCTACTTTGAGATCGTCACCACCATCGCATTGATCCTGGGCCTGACGGCCGTGAACGTGACCAAGCCCGGCGCCGGGATGAAGCTGGAGCCTTCGGCCGCGGAAACGGGCTTGCAGCAAGCCGCTCCAAGCCTGTCCTCGGTTCTGGAACACACGTTTCCCACGAGTATCATCGATGCCATGGCAAGAGGCGAGGTGCTGCAGATCGTCGTATTCACTTTCCTGTTCGGAACGGCGTGTGTGGCGATCGGCGACAAGGCGCGGCCGGTGGTGGCGTTTAGCGAATCCTTGGCGGAAGTGATGTTCCGCTACACGAAGTACGTCATGTACCTTGCCCCATTGGGGGTGGGCGCCGCGATGGCGGTTACGGTTGGCTCAAAGGGCTTCGGAGTGCTGTTTGGGCTAGGAAAGCTGATCCTCACCCTTTATGCGGCGTTACTGATTTTCGTGGTCTTTGTGCTCGGAACCGTGATGCTGATCTTCAAGATTCCCCTGCAGCGGTTTTACCGGGCGGTCAAGGAGCCTTGGGTACTCGCCTTTTCCACGGCCTCCAGTGAAGCGGCCCTCCCTCTGGCCATGGAGAACATGGAAAAATTCGGCGTGCCGAAACATATTGTGGCATTTGTGTTGCCTACCGGATATAGCTTCAATCTGGACGGCACGACACTTTACCTGTCGCTGGCCTCGGTGTTCGTCGCGCAGGCGGCGGGCGTGGATATGAGCATCTCCCAGCAAGTGGTTATGATGTTGACGCTGATGCTCACCAGCAAGGGGGTGGCCGCGGTGCCGCGCGCCTCGCTGGTGATTCTTGCGGGCACGCTGGCCACCTTCCATTTGCCGATGGAGGGCGTGGCGGTATTGCTGGGGGTGGACGCGGTGATGGATATGGTCCGCACATCGGTGAATGTGCTCGGCAACTGCCTGGCCACAGCAGTGGTGGCGCGATGGGAAGGTGTAGAATTCAACGAATCGTGAGACGCCTCCTGGTCCTGTGCACGATGCCCTTCACTCTGAGTGCGGTGGAGCGGATGATCGTCGACACCGACTGCGGTTATTTCGGCGACGACGGCAGTACGTTGACCATGCTGCTGCGCAGTCCTGAAAAAGTGCGCGTGGAGGCCATCACCATTGTCAGCGGCAACGTGTGGTCTGAGAACAGCGCCCGCTATACGCAGGAGATTTTGAAGTTGCTCGGCAGATCGAAGATACCCATCTATATGGGCGCGGAGATGCCGTTAAAGCATACCGCGGCGATGGCCGATGAAGAGCAGCGAACCTGGGGCGGGTTGGAGTTCCGGGGCGCCTTCAGCGAGCCGAAGCCGGCCACCAGCGGCAGGCCGCGCGGCACGCATGCCGCCATGGAACTCATCCGCCGCATCCAGGCCGCGCCCGGAACCATCACGCTGGTGGCTCTCGGTCCACTCACAAATATTGCGATCGCGCTGCGGCAGGAGCCGGAAATTGCCGGCAAAATCCGCCGGCTGGTATTCATGGGCGGACAGTATCGCGTACCCGGCAATGCTACGAAAGAAGCGGAATTCAACTTCTGGTTCGACCCGGAAGCGGCGCAGATGGTGCTGCGGTCGTCGATCCAAGAGAAAGTGATGTTCGGTCTGGATGTTTGCAACAAGGCGCTGCTCGATAAGCGGGGATTCGACCAGATCGTGGAAGCGGAGACTCCGCTGACGGATCGATTCCGCGAAGATTTCGGAGTGCGCTATCCGGGCTTTCTCAAGGACCCGGAAGTGGTGGTGCCGTTGTGGGACTCGCTGGTATCGGCATGGCTGATCGAGCCGTCGTTGTTCGGCACGCCGGAAATGCTTCATCTGGACGTGGACGCGAAGTTCGGGCGCACCTACGGCAAAGTAATAGACTTAGACCGCAAATTGGCTCCCGGCGCGACTCCGGTGGCGTTTATCAATGACGTGAAGCCGGCCGAAGTATACCAGCTCTTTCGCGACCTGCTGCGGCGGAGGAAGTGATGTATTCGATCATTGAAGTGCCGTTTCATGGGGGCATGGAAGAAGTGGCGTCGGGCAAGGGCCCGGCGCGCCTGCTGCGCGCGGGAGTGGATCAGATTCTGGGGCATCGCGGCATGCCCGCATCGGTGACGCATGTAAGGCCGCAGGATCTCCGCAGCAGAGATCTGGACGCCGTTGTTGACGTCAATCGCATGCTGCGCTATGCGGTGAAAGAAGCTCGCGAGCAGGAAACGATTCCGGTGGTGCTGGCGGGCAATTGCAGCGCCGCGATTGGCATCCTGGCGGGTCTCGATGTGCCGCGCCTGGGCGTCGTGTGGTTTGACCGGCATCCCGATTTTCATACTCCGGAAACCAGTTTAAGCGGCAACATCGAGGGCATGGCGCTGGCGATTACGGTGGGCCATTGTTACAGCGAATTCCGCGAGCGCATTGGGATGGAACGGGCCGTCGAAGAACAGAATGTGATTCTCGGCTGCTTCTGGGATGTCGAGTCAGGCGAAAGAGAGCGGCTGGAGAATTCGTGGATAAGCGCGCATCCTTCCGATTCTCTTGGGCTGCTGCCGGTGGCACTCCATCAGCTTGCACAACGCGTGGACGCGGTATATTTGCACTTCGATACGGACTTTCTGGAAGGGGTGGAAGACCCAGCCAATTTTCTGAACCTGGTAGTGGAGTCGGTGCCGCTGGCGGCCGTTGGCGTTACGAACTATAATCCCGATATCGACCCCGGTGGAGCTTGGGAGATTGCGATTTTGAAGGCAGTGAGAGGTTTGAATCCGCGTACGCAATGACGAGAAGCCCGCTCACTCACACAGTCTATCCTCGAGCGAATAGACGTGGCCGCCAGCGGCGCCTGCCCGACAATCCGCACCAGCACCTTCGGCTCCTTCTGCGTATACATTGCCTCTTCCGCAATCCGGACAGCGCTCGCCGTGCTTCAGATTCTGATGTGCAGTCGGGATTTTCCTCGCTCCGTGGAACGCTTCGGCTCCGTTTCGTCCGTGGCCCGGTTTCCGCGCCGCCTTGGCCGCTGGTTGTTTTTCGCCGCTCGTTCCGGTTTTCCCAGCACCGCGCTGGTCTTTTCGCTCAGCGGCGCTTTCCGGGCTCCGTCGAGCACGCGGTCCAACTCCTCCAGAATTACATCAATGCGGCGTTTGGCAGTCTTCCTCCTTAACTCCCAAGCAATTGGCGAAACCGCTTCGTCAGCGCATACCCCAGAACCTCTTTAATAGACCGGTTCGGCACGTAGCTATTGGATTGCTTGCCCCGGCCCGTCGTCTGGCCCAGCACCACCCAGTTGGCCGCCCGGTAACAGGTACCGCGGAATCGCTCGGAATCAACGAAGGTTTCCGTAAAGTAGATCGGATGCCCATACACTTGCTCCCAGTCCCGGGAAAGGCGGGCTGCCATCCGCCCCAAAATATTGCCGAAAGGACACAAGCCCGCACGTGTTCCGCCACAGCATCGCGCGGCACCTCAAGAGCGCCGGCTACGCGGCAGAGTTCATCCAGAAGTTCCTCGGGCACCAAAGCATCAAGACGACGATGCACACGTACGGCGCGCTGTCGATTGGCGAGATGCAGCATATGATCGCGCAGAAGACTGGGGACTACAGCCTCATCGGCGACGCGAAGAGCAGTCGTGCAGAGCTGCCGAGGGAATGAAAGCAGGGTTATCCCCGGAGGTGAACCCTTTATGGCGATGTACACGAATTTGCGGTTGCGCTGCAAGCTCACTCCGGCCGTTCTTCCTCTCGTGCAGCGCCTCAGGTTCGGCGGGTACTCCTGGCGGGACATATCCTGCGAGCCAGGGTACGAGTACCTGAACGAGGTGGCCGCAGACATCTATGCCTTGGCGATCCGGCTCAACAACTGGGATGGACAGCGCCTCGTGTGCTCCGCGCCTGACCTTCTCTGGTCGTTCTCGTGCGAAGTGAAGAACTATTCGGGCGCCATTGACAAGTTTCTGCTCGCGCTCCCATCCATGATCGAGGAACTTTATGAGTGCCAGACGCAGCACGAGTCGGCCACGCTAGCAACGGACCACTACCTGCGCAACGGCCGCATCACCGACATCAATCTGCACGGGTACGAGATGATCGATGACGACATGAGCGACGATGCAGATGAAAGACCATGACTGCGTCTTGCAGGTGCACGCCCTGGATGCTAGCACGGGCTGTATGAAAACACGAGCCGTTCCATCAGTTTGGCCAACTGAACGCGGCGGACAAAGCAGCCCTGCTAGCTTTTCAGCTGTCTTGCGGTCATGATGAGCGTGCATGATCTAATGGTACAAGCTGATATAACGTTCTAACCCAAAAGGAGCTTTATTTGGTGCCGAATCACATGCGGATTAATATCATTCTCCTATTCCTGCTCCCGCTTCTTGCTGTTGGCGCCGGCATCAACGGCACATGGCACCTCATAGTGCAACGAGGGGATGAGCCGCTGCACGCCCGAGTCGACTTCACCACAGACGGTAAGAGGCTCACCGGCAGCGCATTTGCAGGCACCGAGCGAGAACTACGATTCTCCGGTGAGTTTGCTGATGGAGCAGTATTGTTCAACGCGGCGTACCGGAACGGCGGCAACGCCGGCACCTACAGCGGGCGTGTCGACGGCGACCACATCACGGGCACATTCCGTAAGGGCGACGACGCATTCGCGTGGACTGCACGACGACTCAACACTGCCGATGGCCCTGCGCAAACGCATGTTTTCGACCCTGTACAGTTCCACCGCTTTTTTGCAAGCACCATCGCGCCCGCCCTGCGCATCCAACCAGGGGACACGATCCGGACGTGGACGGTCGATTCTAGTGGCCGCGACGCGAAAGGAACCGCGCGTTCGCCCGCAGGCAACCCACAAACCGGTCCGTTCTATGTGGAGAATGCCTTACCAGGAGACACCCTGGCTATCACATTTCGGCGTGTTCGCCTGAATCGGGACACGGCAAGAAGTGGCGTCTGGCTGGGGCCATCCACCGTGCGGCCACTCTACTTTCGCGACACCAAGTACGATCCCTCGTTCCGTGGCGAGTGGAAGCTCGACCGCGACCAGGGTTACGCGTTGCTTGCCAACCCGACGCCACGTCTCAAGAACTTCCGCGTAAAAACGCGTCCAATCGTAGGATGCGTGGCGGTCGCGCCTCCGCCGGGAGAGTCGTTCCCTACGTACTGGCCGGGATCCTTCGGTGGGAACATGGACTATAACGGTCTCCAAGAAGGTGTGACGGTCTACTTGCCGGTGTACGTTCCAGGTGCACTCCTCTTCGTTGGGGACGGTCACGCAGCGCAGGGTGATGGCGAGCTCAACGGCGACGCGCTTGAGACCTCACTCGACCTGGAGTTCACCGTCAACGTCGTGCGAGGGCAAGGCATCTCGGGACCGCGCATGGAGAATGCGGAATGGGTGATGGCCTCGGGCATCAGCAACTCCCTCAATGAGGCATTGCAGGCGGCGACGACCTCCCTGGCAAGGTGGGTTGCGCACGAGTACAAGCTCAACCCGAACGAGACCGCAATCGTATTAGGTACGTCCGTCCGGTTCGACGTTGCCGAAGTTGTGGACCCACTTGTCCACATCGTTGCCAAACTGCATAAAGACGTCCTCGCCACCCTCAAAGAATAAACGACGCCACTGCCGGCCGTCTCGTCGTACTTTTCCCGGACCCACACCCTCTGGCTCTTGCGCCGTAAACACTTGCCCGCAGGCGCCACAGCGCAATCGCTTGAGCGAATAAACGGTGGCCGCCAGCGGCGCCTGCCCGACAATCCACACCAGCACCTTCGGCTCCTTCTGCCCGTATACATTGCCTCTTCCGCACTCCGGGCCAGCGCTCGCCGTACTTCAGATTCTGATGTGCAATCGGGATCTTCCTCGCTCCGTCGAACGCTTCGGCTCCGTTTCGTCCGTGGCCCGGTTTCCGCGCCGCCTTGGCCGCTGGTTGTTTTTCGCCGCTCGTGGACGATTCTTCCGGTTTTCCCAGCACTGCGCTGGTCTTTTCGCTCAGCGGCGCTTTCCGGGCTCCGTCGAGCACGCGGTCCAACTCCTCCCGATTTACATCAATGCGGCGTTTGGCAGTCTTCCTCCTTAACTCTCAAGCAATTGGCGAAACCGCTTCGTCAGCGGATACCCCAGAACCTCTTTACTAGACCGGTTCGGCACGTAGCTATTGGATTGCTTGCCCGGCCCGTCGTCTGGCCCAGCACCACCGAGTTGGCCGCCCGGTAACAGGTACCGCGGAATCGCTCGGAATCAACGAAGGTTTCCGTAAAGTAGATCGGATGCCCATACACTTGCTCCGTCTTCCAGCGGTTTGGCGGCGCTCTCGGATTCCGGCCACCAAAGGAAGCGGCCTTTCGACAATCGCTTCAATGCCTTTTCGTCCGTCGACTGGCTCAATTGCCACCAGCACACGCATTTGGGCCGTGATCTGAATCATTGTCCGGGGCCACCCTGACGGGCCAATGGATGCGCATCTTATCGCCGCGATCCGATTCGAACTCGATCCAGCACTCTTCCCTTGCCGCCGGCGGCGGTGCGATGAGGTCGATGAAAACCGGCTTGGATTTACCGCGACGACGGTTTGCCACTCGCCCAGTCGCTTCTTCAATCCCATGTAGTCCAGCCGGAGCGGCTGAGCGACAGCATAAACACCATGCTCGCGAGCCAGTTCCGCCGCGGCATCCCCAATCGACTCCGGCAACTTTGCCCGCCTTGGTCGCATGCGGCGATGCTCCTCCAATTGGCGCTCAACTGCGCGATTGGCTCCGCCATCGATACCGTCCCCTTTTCGGTTCCGTTTGAACCGTATTCACCGGTCAGGTCGCAATTGTTCGTCTTGCTGCGGCTCATAAACCGGACGAGGAAGACGGCTCAATTTGAGCTGGTGCCGGCATCCTGCCTTCGGCTAAAGCGGCGGTCATGAAGCCTTTTTGGGAGTGTGTACCCGAGGAGAAAGCGGCCTGAAGCGGTCGCTGATGGACGCGATCTGGCAAAGGGCGGTATGATCCTGGTTGATTTGAGGGCTTTCTATGGGCTATACGGCAATTTTTCAGCGCGAAACTGACGGCGGATTCGTTGTCAGCGTGCCCGTACTTCCTGGCTGCGTCTCTCAGGGGGACACTCGCGAGGAGGCGCTTCAGAACATTCGCGAAGCGATCGAGCTCTACATCGAAGACTGTCTAGCCTCAGGTGATCCGGTGCCGGAAGAGGACAAAGCAGAATTTGTCGAGTTGAAGACCGGCACGCGCTGAGTGAAACTCCCAACTGATCTGTCAGGCCACTGATCCTGCGCCGTGACGAACCCCATTCACGCGTTGTCATTCCGGATCATCGACGGCTTCGACCCGGAACGCTCGGCAGATTCTGAATGAAGCCGGCCTGAGTGTTGACCAACTCAAGGAGTTGATCTGACGCTGGCAGCCCCGGCTGCGGCCAAGCTCCTGCGGACATACTCGTCAATCATTGCCTGGCGGACCGTCTTAAAGAGGAGTCCTTCTCTCCTCCCGGCCTTCCAGGTAGCGGTCGCGGAGGAATCGAGGAGCTTTGGCGACGAGTTCCAACTCGATCCGATTCCATTCTTCCCCGCCGAGCGAACTCCAAAACCCGTCGATGGCCTCGCGGGCTGAGGGCAGTTCCGGTTCCCCTGCTTCGATATTGTGTGCTTCCATGCAGTCAACCTTTGTGGAGGCATTGCCCCACAACTGCACTGTTCAGCGCGTGTTGACCAATTCGTTGAGAGCGGCGATTGGAAAGGGAAGAGTGCCATCCGTCTGGCGTTGAGCGGCTCACATAATAAAGGCCCCCGGCTTTGCCGGAGGATGTAAGGCTTCGTTACCCGGCGCGGGCATAAGCGGCGGTGGACAGGCCCGAGGCGGAAGGCCTTGCGGCGATGGCGTTGAACTCTTCGGAGGTGCAGCCGAGCTTCACCTGTTTTTGCCGCTGCCGGGCCTCGCTCTTCTTGCGCGCCGCTGTTCGTCCGCCAGGCCGTCTCCTTTCGTTAACGAAGCCGCTGCCGCAACAGCGGTCTGGGTGTCGCGGCAGGAACGCCTGACGAGGGTTCCAAGGCGCGATAGCCTTGGTCTGGGTCGGGGCAGGAAGGCCCCGTCATGGTTCCGAGGAGCTCGAAGGCTCCTGGCGGGGTCGAAGAGCCAAAGCCTCCGGCTATCAGATTCCGTAATGATCGACCGAGGCCGCCGATCCGCCACTCGAATTCCGGCTCACGGTGATGGGAGTACTGGACCGGGCCAACGAAGTGGCACGATCGATTTCTCTCGTTGAATGCACGTTCTTTCCAGAGCCGAATCGGACATGAAGATCCGCAAAGGCAAGGGAGGACAGATGATAAAGAGCACTTTCCACGGCGCAACGCGACAGAGGCTGGGCGTCGCTAATGTTATCTTGATGGGCTGCCTGATCACCGGGTCAGCCGTCGCTAAACTCGGTGGTCCGGTAACATTCGGGTTAGGAACCGCTGATCCACTTTCGCTGGGCCGACCGGTTGAAGTACTTGTAGTCGTGCAGGCCGGAGCTGACATTCAGTCAGCCCAGTTCGCAGTGCTGAACTCACCTGACTGGCAACTCTTGGACGGCACTCTCCATTGGCATGGAACGCTCGGGAAGGCCGAATCCAGAGAGTTTCGGTTCCGAGCCGTTCCGCTAAAGAGCAATCCCGAACCGATTCGCAGCTCCATGCGGGTCCCCGCTTATGATGAGCAATTAGCAGTCCTCGACCCAAAGCGTATGGGTGGCCATTTTCCTGAGCACGGCTCTGAGCAGGAAGAGCAAGGCCGCGTTCGTGAGTCACAAGCGGAAAAGTCCGAAGTGCTAATCCGAGCCATCCAGGAACGTGAACTGACGGAGCCCGCCACTGCGACCGAACCTCGGGTTCCTGGTCAGCTTGTTCAGCCTAGACCCACTATCACCGAAAAGCAGAGTGGTAGGAATGCCGCGGTGAACGTAACCGGCACGGGACGATTTACCTATTTGGACGACAACGGCGTTCGGCAGCCTGTTCGGTTCGCCACGGTAGAGCTGTGGGACCTCAATCCCGGACCTTCGTTCGGCGATGCTCTTTGCGGCAAGGGCCTAACCGATGCGAATGGCAACTTCTCTGTTACCGGCACTTGCGGCGATTTCACGGATGGCCCAGACCTTTTCGCCAGGATCGTTCTCAACAACAACCGGATCGAGGTAAAGCCAGACAACCCGTTCGCCGGCAGCTACACATTCCAAACCGTCCATTTTCCGAATCGTCCGCCCGGCGGTTTGAACTTCGGAACTATCACGATAAATCAGAACGTGGGGGCTTTCGCGATTCATAATCTCGCCACGCGTGCCCAGCGATTCATGACAGCTCAAGACGAAGTCATGTCGAAAGTGACCATCAACTTCCCACACTCCGGAGGAGCTCATTACAACGGGTTCTTCGACAGTTTGAACATCCCGGAAGACCGCGCCTTCGGCGAAGTGGCGACGGTGTTCCATGAGTATGCGCACCACATCCTGGACACGAAGGCGGAAAGCCCGTTGCCAGACTACAGCCGAGAGCACGAAGATTGCGACGGCTCTCATTGCATCAAGATGCCCGAGACCGTGAATGTCGCCTGGACCGAAGGTTTCCCCAACTTTTACGCATTCACGCTTTGGACTCAATTCCGGACAAGCGACGGATATCCCGGCGAAACGAAGTATTCCTGCGAGACGATGAACATCAACTCTGATTTTGACGGCGAGGAAGACAAGATTGAAGGAGTAGTTTGCGCCATCCTCTGGGACTTGACTGATGCGCATAGCGATGATGCATCAGAGCGGCGCGACAACATCAATCTATCGTTCGCGGATGTCTGGGAGGTAGTGAAGAACTTTGATCCGTCGAACGATATTCTCCACAATCATCCGACTACGATTCACGAGTTCTACTCCGGGCTGCGGATCTTCCAGCTGTCCAACATCAATCGCATCGCTGAAGTTTATTCTGGGCATGACATTCAGAAGCCACAGCCGAACCTTGTCATAACGGCCCTTCAGAACCCACCTCAAGCCGTCGCCCCAAGTCAGTCGTTCCATGTTTCCAACACGGTGCGGAATTCTGGTAACGAATTGGCCAACAACGGCTTCGGGCTCCGTTTTGAGCTCATTATTGGCGGCCGGAGCAGCTTCCGTTCTCATCTCCTTGGAACCAGGACCGTCTCAACTAACCTGGCGGCCGGAGCTAGCACTGGGGCCACAACCGCGCTGACGGTACCTTCTGGCATACCGCCCGGCACCTATACGCTTCGGGTCTGCGCGGATACTGGGTCTGCGGTCCCTGAGTCTGATGAAGGTGACAACTGCAGGAGAGCGCCGATCACGACGACAGTTCGATGAGGGGACGCCGCCGTGAAGGCAGTGCATCGGGCATATACGGTTCCTGGGAGTTTGGTGTTGGTTGCGAGTCCCGGGGAGCGGCAATCGGCCGAGTTTCTCAGGAAGGCGGCGGCGTTCGTGGCGCGATTGGCTATACGGCCACAGGGCGACGGGGATAACGAGATCAGCCTGGTGCTGCCGAATGGCTCGCGGATCGTGGGCCTGGCGGGAACGGAGATGACGGTGCGCGGGTATTCGGCGGTATCGCTGCTGCTGATCGATGAGGCGTCGCGGGTGGCGGATTCGCTTTATAAGGCACTGCGTCCGATGCTGGCGGTGAGTGATGGCGATCTGTGGCTGATGAGTACTCCTTATGGCAAACGGGGATTTTTTTATGAAAGCTGGATGCATGGCGGCGAGGGCTGGGAGCGGATTACCGTTACGGCGACGGAGTGCGGCCGTATCTCGAATAAGTTTCTGGAGGAAGAGCGGCGGGAATTGGGAAATATCTGGTTCCGGCAGGAGTATTTATGTGAATTCGTGGATAACGGCGGGGCGGTGTTTGAGCGGGATGTGGTGGAGGGGGCTTTGGATGAGCATGTGGAGGAGTGGGATCTGATGGCCGCCGATTAAGGCGGATGAAAGCGGATGAGAAGGTCTATGAATTATGCGGGGTTGGACTTGGGGAAGATGGGGGATCCCAGTGCTTTGGCGGTGGTGCAGCGGGAGGAGTTGTTGCGTCCCTGGGAGGAAGCGTCGTTTTGCGGATTGCTGGTGCGGTATCTGGAGCGGATTCCTTTGGGTACGCCTTATACGGCGGTGGTGGAGCGGGTGCGGGAGGTGGCGACACATCCACTGTTGAGCGGGGGTTGCCTGCTGACTGTAGATGCGACCGGCGTTGGAGTGCCGGTGGTGGACATGCTGCGTGGATCGCGGATGCCTTGTGGGATGACGGCGGTGACGATTACCGGTAGAGAGAAAGCGCATGGGAAGGGTGACTCGTGGCATGTACCGAAGCGGGATCTGCTGAACGGTTTGCAGGTGTTGATTGAGCGGAAGGAACTGCGGATCGCCAAGAGGCTGCGGGAGTCGCGGGCGCTGGTGAAGGAGTTGATTGGGATGCGGATGAATCAGCGGCCGAGCGGGGTTCCCAGGTTTGGGGCGGATGGGAGCGGGGAGCATGACGACTTGGTGTTGGCGCTGGCGCTGGTTTGCTGGCAGGCGATGCGGCCAAAGAATGGTTTTGGGGGGCAAAGATTGCCGGGGATATAAGGAGGAATTATGAGTATTGCGGGGTATTTTGGCGGACGGAGACGAAAGCTCCGGGCGCGTGCGGGAGACGTGCTGGTGCGCGGGGAGGGTCCGGTGGTGGAGCGAGCGCTTTCGGTGGAGCAGGTGCGGGCGATGGATGGGCAGAAGGCGCGGCTGGATGGGGAGATGTATGCGCGAGTGGAGGATTATGATCCGGTGTTGCGCTCGGTTTGCCGGTTGGATCGCGAGGGGTAGGAGATCGGTTTCGCGAATGGATCCACGCGACGCGGGGGTTAAGTCGGCCTACCCCGGTTGGACACCGTCGATTTCTATCGCCGAGCCAAAGGGGACGAGCGGAAGCTTCGCGCGAAATGAGTTGCGGACTACCGGAACAGGTAGATTACTTTGACGAGCGACGTTCGGTAGATCGACTTGCCTGGCTTTTCGGAGGTGACGAACTCGTCGGCATGGAGCAAGAACGCGGCGGCAATATGCAAGGAGTCCATCGCGCCGACGCCAGATTTCGCGGACTCTTCATCGGCGTGGCGCAGAATCAACTTCAAATCTTCACAAAATATCGCTCGCCTAAAATAACTCTCGTAGAAACGATGCTCGTTCTGCTGCCGATTGAAGCGGGCCTTCGGTAAGACTTCATGGCAAACAAAGGGACTGCTGAGAAAAACCCGGTTTGGGTCGTCCAGAATTTTAATCGAGGGCGCCGCAATTGATGGCGAACCCTTGTATGCGCCGATTAGAACCCCACTATCCAGAAGGTACGAATTGGCCGGCCATGCACTACCGAAGTCCCCGGCGTTCCGCCACTTCCCGCTCCAACTCCCGCCGGTTGAGAAGCTTGCCGCCAGAGGCGATGTATTTCTCGCGAAGCTTACGGAGTTCCTTGCCGAGCGGTGTAACAGGAGGCTTCGGAGAGCCGCCGTTCTTCTGGGCGGTGGACTTTTCCGTGTGTTTCACCATCACTTCATTCTGACTCGATATGGGCTTCGATCACAAGGGTGGGCGACAAAGAAGTGATAGATCGTTCAGTTTCCCTTTTGTCGTGTGTTTCTGAGTGTGTTATTACACTCAGAAACAGGAGGCTGTTCTATTGTCAAGGTCTTTGCCGGAGTTGGAAGCCCAGCGATCCAAGATTCTGCGCCAGTTCTCTTACCCCCGGCGATCTGTGACAGGGTTCTCAATGGCGTTTGTGGTGTAGACGATGCGGCGCAATTCCACTGGATATTTCAGAAATGCGATCAGCCCGTTCCAATGCTTGCGCCAGGAATCCACCGAGGCCGGGTAGCGACCGGGCCACTTGCACTCAAACTGATCAAGCGCTAACTCGGCCGCCTCCAGCGTTGCCGCTGTGTAGATAGGCCGCATATCGGTGCAGACCTGCTTGCGATCCTTATAAGACACAAACTTCGTAACATTGCGGATTGGATGGACCACGCACAGTTGTAGGTCGGTGTGCGGATAGGCGGAGGTGACCGCCTCCGGCAGCCCGTTCAGCCCATCGCCGCACTGGATGAGGATGTCCAGCACACCGCCTCCTGCTGGCCGCCGATCGTTACCCCCAGTACGGTGTAGACGCACTTCTTGACAACGACTTTCTCCGTGCGGACCGGGACACGCAAGCCATCGACGAAGATGATGGCATACACCCGCTCCAAGGGGCGGCTTTGCCATTCGGTAACCTGCTGGTGAAACTGCTCAGTCGCGCGAGAGACGAACCGCGGCGAGATTTCCACTCCGTACATTTCGCGGAGATGCTCCTCGATTTCGCGGGTGGACATGCCCCTGGCATATAGAGATGCGATCTTCTCGCTAAAGTTGCCGAGCGAAGTCTGGCGTTTTCCCACGATCTTCGGATCGAAACTGGCGTTGCGATCGCGCGGCTTCCCGATTTCGATCTGGCCAAAGTCGCCGCGCACCGTATTTGGCGTCGAGCTATTCCGCGAATTGCCCACTTCGTCGACCTTCCGGGTCATACCTCGGGTAGCCGAGATGTTCCTCCATCTCCATCTCCAACTCCAACAGGGCTTGCAGCGTCTGCTGAACCAAGCTCTGAAAGAGATCCTTGGTGTCGATCGCCTTGGTGCCACCACGGGCCCGCAGTTGTTCCATCAAGGTCTTCTTGAGATTTTCGGGATCGAGGATGGCACCACCTGAGTCTGGTGCGTTATGTCGCGATTCCTCCCGTCCGGCCGAACGGCCGGCTGCTTTTGGGGGACTCAGTCGCCCTTCGGGCTCCTTCCGTCCCCAAAAAGCCAGAGTAGACAAGACGGCATCAACACACAACAACTCCAACACAATTTACACAGAACGTGGGTCTTATGCGTATCATCCATCATTTTGGAGTTCGTTCCTTTTTGTTTTCGAGTACCACGTTGAACTCCACCCGTTTGGGCGCTGCCGCGTGCTGCAATGTCACAGCGCCGCGGCGCCCGGCCCCCGCTCCTTGGACCGCCGCCCCCAGAATCGACCAGCCGCGCTAGAATGGTGGTCGAGATAGATCGTGTGCCACCACAACCCGTCAAAGATCCGCCCAACCTGATCCGTACCGGCGCGTTCTCGCTGGATCGTCTCTTGAGCCATATCGATCCAGGTCCGCGGGAGGAATCCGAGGAGTTCGTCCGCCGCATCTATGAGCAGCGCCACACTGACCTCTCCTCCGACCGCAACGGCAAGATTCGTCGTTGATACAGACGTCGCCAGCTTTGTTTTCAAGTGCCATCCGGAATTCGCCCCACGCTACGTCGATCTGCTGCGAGGCTGTGAACTGGTCGTCTCCTTCATGACGATGGCCGAGATGCGCCAAGGCGCCCTGGATGCGAACTGGGGACCCCGCAAATGTGCTGTGCTGGAAGCCTACTTGGCCGATTTCTCAATCCTTCATTCAGACAGCCAGCTGTGCTCCACGTGGGCCGCCGTTCGGAGCGAAAGCACGCAAAAGGGACGTCCCATTAGTTCAGCCGACGCATGGATCGCAGCCACGGCACTGGTTCTCTCAGTGCCGCTGGTGACGAACAATCCCAAGGACTACCGCCATTTGGACAAGCTTCAGATCGTTTCCGTGGCTGCCGGGTAACGGCCTCGTCGCATGACATTTCGTGCCGATTTTTCGGGTTA
This sequence comes from Bryobacteraceae bacterium, assembly GCA_035526195.1. Classification (GTDB taxonomy): domain Bacteria; phylum Acidobacteriota; class Terriglobia; order Bryobacterales; family Bryobacteraceae; genus CADEFT01. Next base: position 578 of record DATLCW010000321.1, on the reverse strand, counting down.
CTCCTCCCTTGTCGCCAGGAGTAGAGTGATCCTCTCGACGAACGTGCCAGGTGACTATCACGCCAAATAATGTTGACGGATCTATGCTGGGTTCGCTCATCAGGCCTGGCCCACTTCGATCATCTAATTAGAGCACCTTGCACAATCGCGGATTCGGGAACACTGCCGTCCATTCTGAAAAAGGAAGATTGGTCGTTGCAATCAATGCCGCCCTTTCCGCCCGTTCCGAGATCACCCGAAACAGAAACTCGGCTCCAATATCGGCGAAGGGCACATAGCCAACTTCATGCCATGTTGTCGAAGCGCAGCGCGCACGATGGGCAGCAAAACGAGCACCAAAGAAACCACGAAAGAGAACCGCAAAGAAAGCAGAGGAATAACCCACACTCACACCTTTCGCAAATGAGGAAGATCTATCGCTCTCAGAATCACGCGCTTCTCCAACATACTCACATGTAGCAATCATCCGTCATGCACCGGTCCTGTGCGGCCGAGAGGACTACGGCGGCGGTGCAGCGCGCCGGCTTCGCGTGGAGGAAGTAATGTGCCTGGCCGTCCTGCGCGTCCTGACACAGTTC
>DATLCW010000319.1:0-11954 GCA_035526195.1 Bryobacteraceae bacterium | reverse complement strand
TTCAGCAAAATGGCTCGCACCATGCTGCGCGGCATTCGAGTCGCAAGCAAACAGGAACTGATTGACCGTATCCACCTCTATTACGACGAGATTAATGCCGACCCCGTCATCTTCCGCTGGAAGTATAAGATGGATGAAACTGTTGGACAGATTTCAACAGAATGATGATCTAGTACGCATTCCGTCGTCCCGGTAAGTTTACGAGATGTGATTGCCGTTCAGCTGACGATATGATTGCAGAGTGACCGGGGCCACGCGGCCAAAGGTTTTTTCTTGGCTAAGGAGGGTGACACCTCGGTCACACCATTATTCTGTCCCCCGGACCCGCCCCAAAGGGGCTGAACTGCACACTGTGCAGGTCACCCCCGTGAATAGGGGAAACGCCCGTGCCCCGGGCCGGTCTCTTTTGAAAGAGAGAGAGGGAGCGTCCTTCCAAGGCCTCAAGTTCCCTTTCTCAGGAGGGGGTTCGCAGTTTCCCAGGTGACCTTTCGCTCGGACCCCCCTTCCCGGTAAGGCTCGAACGTAGGAGTACAACAGCAGCTGACCCAGCAGCGGATCGACGGGATGACCCCCGAAAAGAGGATTGCCGAGCATGGCCGCTTGCTCGCTAAACTGCAAGAACTGCTGGACCAGCTCGAACGTATAGATGGCCGCAAACTTTACATCGTGCGCCTTCCCAAAGGAACCCCCTCGCCACTGCCCTGAAGCTTCCCTGTAACCGAACCGCCGTAGGACGCGGCCCCCGCCTCCAGTAGTCGAGCAGGTCGATTCCAGCCCACCGACGGCCACAGCTTGAGTTCGCGCATCAGATTTGGCCCACTTCGCGCATCTAATTTGGCCCACCTGGACAGACCCGGAATGACAAGATTCCGGGATGGACAGGAGGCAGAAAGTGGAACTTTTCGAAGAGATCCGCCGCAGCCACGCGGCTGGGGCGACGATTCAGGGATTGGCGAAGAAGTACGGCATGCACCGGCGGATGGTGCGGCAGGCGCTCGCCAGCGCAATCCCTCCTAAAAGGAAGGCCAGCGACCGGACCAAGCCGAAGCTGGCTCCGGTGAAAGACTACATTGATGGGATTCTGGAAGCGGATCGCCAAGCGCCATGGAAGCAACGGCACACGGCGCATCGAATCTGGATGCGTATCCGTTCCGAGCATCCCGAGCATGAGATCTCAGAATCGCAAGGACGGCGGTACCTGCGGCAGCGGAAGCGCGAGCTTGGCTTAGCGGGTTCAGAAGTCTTCGTGCCGCAGAGCTATCACTGGGGCCAGGAAGGGCAAGCCGACTGGTATGAAGCAACGGTGAAACTCGGCGGGGAGCCGCAGAAGCTGTACTTTTTCGCGATGCGCAGCATGGCATCGGGTGATGCCTTCCATCGCGCCTATACTCACGCCACGCAGCAAGCTTTGCTCGAAGCCCACGAGAAGGCTTTCCAATACTTTGGCGGCGTGTTCCGCACGATCCGCTACGACAACATGGCGTCTTTGGTGAAGAAGATTCTGCGCGGCTATCAGCGCATCGAGACCGACCGCATGATTGCATTCCGCTCGCATTGGGGATTCCAAAGCCAATATTGCAATCCGGCCAGCGGCAATGAGAAAGGAGGAGTGGAAGGAGAGTTGGGCTGGTTCCGCCGTAACTTTCTGGTGCCAGTTCCCGAAGCCGCGGATTTACAGGCATTCAACGAACAACTGCAAGCCATCTGCGCGAGCAATCGCAATCGCACGATCAGCGGCAAGAGCATGACCGTGGGACAAGCCAGCGAGCAGGAACGTGGGGCGCTGTCGCCGCTAGCCGAAGAGGGCTTCCCTTTGTGCGAGGTGCTGTATCCGCTCATTGTCGATGGCAGGGGCCGCGTACGGGTGAAGACCAACTGGTATTCGGCTCCGGTCCCGCCAGGCTTTCGGGTAACCGCGGCTGTGGGTCCATTGATTGTGGAGATTCTGCATGACAACAAAGTTGTGGCTTGGCATCACCGTTGTTATGGGCGCGGCCATGAGATTCTCGATCTGGAACATTATCTTGATGTGCTGGAGCGCAAGCCGGGAGCCATGGCTGGGTCGACGCCATTAGAACAATGGCGCAAGGCGGGACGCTGGCCGGATTGTCTGGACCGGATCTGGAGACAACTTGAGCAACGTCACGGCAAAAGCGCAGGCACCCGAGAGATGATCGGGTTGGTGCGTGAAGGCTCTGCGCAGGGATGGCCCCGGCTCATCGCCGCGGTAGAAGAAGCTTTGCGCTTGGGAGTTTCCGACGGAGCGGCGGTGCTGCACATTCTCCATATGCCGGATGCCGAACAACGGCGCCAGTATGCGATTGCTCTGGCGGAGGAGCTGAAGCAGTTTGAACGTCCCATGCCTACGATGGCGGACTACGACCTGCTGTTGACCGGCAGTAACGGAGGTATCCAATAATGATAAAGCCGATGCAGACCCAAGCCCTGGAACAGGCCAGTGTGCGGCAGTATTGCAAAGTTGTCCGGACGCCCGGCGATCGGAGCCAACTTCGTTTCCCTTGCTGAACAGGCGGTGAAGGAGAATCACAGCCACATCCGTTATCTGGAAGCACTGCTGGCGATGGAATGCGAAGAGCGCGACCGGCATGCCATTGAGAACCGGATCCGCGATGCGCAACTGCCGCGAGTGAAGACGCTGGAAGAATTCGATTTCACACAAGCGCCACAGATTCAGGCGGCGAAGACACGTGAACTGGCCGAAGGCGGCTACATTGAGCGCAATGAGCCAGTGGTGTTAATAGGAGAATGTGGTACCGGCAAGAGTCATCTGGCGACAGGATTGTGCCTGGCGGCATGCCGGCAGAAGCGGCGTGTGCGTTTCGTAACGGCCGCGGCGCTGGTGAATGAACTGGTGGAGGCCAAGCAGAACAACCAGGTGCGCCGCATGATGGGGCGATGGCAGAAGTATGAGCTGATCGCCATTGACGAGGTTGGGGCCGCGACTGTTTTTGCCAGCCCGGCTTCCGTTCCGCCTAAACGGCGCCCCCCTTCGGGCGTCGCCAGGCTCCACTCTCGCCAGTCTGGCAAAAACACCTGACCGGTCAGATGGGGCAAAATAACAGTATCCGGGTGGGCCAAATTAGATGCGCGAGGGTGGGCCAAGCCGGATGCGCGAACGCACACAGCTCGCCCCAGACCCCAAGAACAGGGCCAATGCTAGAAGCCCGCGCCCATCACCTGACGGCAGAACACCCCGGGAACCTGATGACAGAACACCAGCGGGAGGGACCTGTAAATAATGCCGGGTTGTGCACCGTGTCAGCGGGAGTAATACTTGAGCCACCTCGAATCAAGAGCACGTCATCAGTAGTTCCGTACGTGCTACAGACGCCTCTCTTCCCGGTAGAAAGTGTAGTTGATCCATGAAACAGTGTGCTTTTTGTGGGGTTGAGACCATCTTGGTGGTGTGTGGGACTCCGATTTGTCTTTACTGCGACTTCAAGAACGAGAGACCGATCGCCAGACCCCCTGAGAAAGCCAAGCACCCAGTCTACTACCGCCCACCACTGACCGCCCACAAATAAAGCCTTGATTTTCTTTATCTATGGGTTCTTAAGGCGCGCCTAAACCCTTTATTTTAGCGTTTTAATGGCCCTGTTCCCACCAGTACCTTTTCCGAGGGTTCCACAACCACCCTGTTGTCCATGATAATCACCCTAGTATCGTCAATGTTTTCAATCACTTGAGTACCAATGTACTCTGACACAACCCTCGGCAGTTGTGCCCGAATGGTGCAATTCTTGGTCTTTCCGCTGCTTAGCCAATCAGAGTTTGTCCACCTATAAAAAAGCAGGCTGCTACTGTAGTGTCCCACAAATAGCTGGACAAGTAATCGCCGATGACGCATAATCAGTTATGCCCCGCGTCATTACCCCTCTGGTCTTGTCACCGGACCAGCGCAACGAACTCCAACGCTGGCTGGCAGCCTTAGGAACACCGCAACAGGTGGCGTTGCGCTGCCGTATCGTCTTGGCCGTTGCCGCTGGCAAGACGGAGATGGAGACGGCGACCGAGAATGGCGTGAACCGCAAGACGGTTCGTCTCTGGCGAGAGCGCTTCTGTCGTGGCGGTGTCCAGGCACTCTGGGAGATTGCTCCAGGCCGGGGCCGGAAACCCACCCACGATGCGAAGCGGATCAAGTCCGTCATCGACGCCACTTTGCAGACCAAACCGAAAGGGAGCACGCATTGGAGTTGCCGGACCATGGCAGCGGCGCAGGGAATCGGCAAATCCAGTGTGAACAGGATCTGGCGTAGCCATAACATCAAGCCACATCGCAGCGAGACGTTCAAGCTGTCACGTGATCCGAAATTCTTGGAGAAGCTCACCGACGTGGTCGGTCTTTATCTGAATCCTCCCGACCAGGCAATTGTGCTTTGTGTGGACGAGAAGAGCCAAATTCAAGCTCTGCAACGAACTCAGTCCGGGCTGTTGCTGAAGAAAGGGCGCTGCGGCACCATGACGCACGACTACAAGCGACACGGCACGACGACTTTGTTTGCAGCGCTTGATATGCTGGCCGGCAAAGTCATCGGCGACTGCTATAAGCGTCACCGCCACCAGGAGTTTCTGAAATTCCTGCGACGCATCCATCGCGAGTTTCCCGGAAAGGTGCCGCTGCATCTGGTGATGGACAATTACGGCACCCATGGCACACCAGAGGTCAAGGACTGGCTCAACCGACATCCCCGGTTCAAGGTGCACTACATTCCAACCAGCTCCAGTTGGCTGAACCTGATTGAACGCTGGTTCGGTGAGTTAACCAGCAAGAGGATCCGCCGCGATTCCTTCCTGAGCGTCGATGACCTGGTCGCTGCGATTATCGAGTTTCTCGCTGCCTGGAATGAGCACCCCAGACCATTTGTCTGGACGGCGACCGTTGAATCCATCGTGGCCAAACTCGCTCGCTGTCGCCAAACGCTGGAGCAGATCCAGCCCGGCTGCACGGCTCCAAAGAGCCGCAAACGAAAGACCAGCTAATTCGGGGACACTACACTACATGTCAGCGCGGACCGGGGCTTTGATACTCGCACGCAGGGCCCGGCCGAACCGGTCCGGCTGTTGGGGATTCTGGACTATCGGGGGCGGCGCGGGTGTCGTCACGGGAGGACCTGGCCTTTGGGCTGTGCCGGCGGTTTGCGGTTTTTCAGCCGCTTCAGCACCTCCTTCATCGAGAACGCGCTGGCGGATTCCAGCCCCTTCAGCTCATCCCACGCCAGCGGGACCGCCACGGGAGCGCCGGGACGGGCGCGCACACCGTAATCCGCGATCGCCGTCGCCGTGTAGTCGTTGCGGAAGTAATCGATGAAGATTTTTCCCGTGCGTTTTGCCTTGCTCATCGTGGCGACGTAGGCTTCCGGCGCTGCGGCCACCATCTCTTCCGCGAGGGCGGCGCCGTAGTCCTTGACCGCGGGCCAGCGGTCCTTGCCGGCCAGCGCGACGGTCACATGGAGCCCTTTGCCACCGGTACATTTGAGGCTGCATTCAAGGCCCTTGCGCTTGAGCCGCTGCCGCAGGTCCGCGGCCGCGAGCTTCAGGGCTTCGAAGGGAACGTCAGGCGCGGGATCAAGATCGAAGATCAGGCGGTCGGGATAGTCGATCCCGTCAACCGAGGCGCCCCATGGATGGAGTTCAATCGCTCCCATCTGAATGACTTCTAGCAGGCCCTTTTCGTCGTCGATGTAAAGGTATTCATAACGCTTGCCTTTGTGCCGGAACTCGAAGGGATGGACGTCCTTGCCGAGGCCCCGCCCCGGGCTACGCTGAAAGAAACACTCCTTTCCATCGATGCCGGCGGGACAGCGCAGCAGGCTGAGCGGGTGCCGCATGATGCGGGGCAGCATGAAAGGCGCGACGGCAGCGTGATATTCAGCGAGCTCGCCTTTCGTGACATGTCCTGTCTCTGAAATGACCCGCTCTGGATGGCTGATGGTGATGCCGGCCGCCACCAGCGAGCCGGGCTTCGTGGCCTTGGACACGGGGAATGCTGGAACCTTCATTGGTTTCTCCTGTTTCACCTCGGCCGCATCCTTATCTTCGCGGAGGCCCTGAAAGGATGGATGGCGGATACGTCCGTCCACGGTCCATTCGGTGAAGGCGACTTCGCAAAGAAGTTCCGGCTTGACCCAGTGCACGGCGCGCCTTTCCCCGGCGCCCATGCCTTTCATTTCGGCGCGCGTCAGAACCGGCTCGGCGGATTCGGTTTTGTGCAGGCGCGCAGCCAACTCGCGTGCGCTCTTCATAGTGAAACCGGTGCCCACCTTTCCGGCATAGCACAGGGCTCCGTCTTTGCTGTAGCCGAGATAGAGAGCGCCGATGGCGCGCTCGCCGCTCTTTGCTTCGCTATACCCGACGATGATGAATTCCTGGCGCAGGCTGCATTTAACCTTCAGCCATATTTTTTGACGGCCGGCGACATAGGGCGCGTCGGCCCGTTTGGAAATAATGCCTTCGAGTCCTTTGGCGCAGGCCTCTTTGTACATGTCCGCGCCATCGACTGTAAAGTGCTCGCTGTAGCGCAGGACTTGTTTCGATTTCGCGAGCATCGCCTTGAGCTTGTCCTTGCGTTCGGTTAGCGGCAGTCCGGTCAGGTCGCTGCCGTCCAGTTGCAGCAGATCAAAAACATAGGCCGTGATCCGTTCCGGACGTCCGCCGTCCCCGAGCGCCGCTTGCAACGCCTGAAAACTGCTCTTGCCTTCGGGATCGAGAAGGACAGCCTCCATGTCGAGAACGGCGCTGTCGATCTTTAGTGCCTGCATCGCCGCCACGATGGATGGAAAACTCTCCGTCCAGTCATTCCCGCTGCGCGTCCGTAATCGCGCGGCGCCCCCGGCGACGAACCCGAGCAGACGGTAGCCGTCGAACTTGATCTCATGGACCCAATCCGCGCCTTCCGGCGCTTTGTCGACCAACGTCGCCAGTTGCACTTTCGGATAGCGATCCATGAGGCGTTTGAGCATCGCAGCGTCTTTCGGGTCGGATTTGTGCTTTTTGGCCGGACGCGCGCCGCCGGCGATCTCCTCCATCGACCGGCCAGTGCTAACGCTGGAGGCCAGCCTCGCTAGAAAGACTCCGTTCGAGTCAGGGGTCGCGTCCTCATCCGCTTCCTTGATCAGCAGCCAGTTCTCGCGCTTGCCGTCGCCTCGCATGCGGATGAGGTCCCAGCCGCCCTTGAGCCGTTCGCCATGAAGTTCGAAGGCGAGATGACCTTTTTTCAGGCCGGCCCGCGGGTCGCCTTTCGGCTCCCAGCTGCCACGATCCCAGAGCATCACTGTACCCCCGCCATATTGGCCTTTCGGGATCGTTCCCTCGAAGGAGCCATAAGCCAGCGGATGATCCTCGGTCCGGACCGCCAGCCGCTTGTCGGTCGGATCGAGGCTGGGGCCTTTGGTCACCGCCCAACTGAGAAGCACACCGTCCAGTTCCAGCCTGAAGTCATAGTGCAGGCGCGTGGCCTCATGTTTCTGGATTAGGTACGAAAGCTGCTTGTTCCGCGCCCCGGTCTTGGCGGGTGGCGGTTCGCTGGTTTTGCTGAAATCGCGCTTGCGGCTGTATTCTTCGAGTGCCATATCAGCCGCCGCTATAGCCGCCTATGATAGGCAGGATTTCGCCCGTGATGTAGCTGGAACAGTGCGTCGACGCCAGGAAGACGTAAGCTGGCGCGATTTCTTCCGGCTGGGCCGGCCGCTTCATCGGCGTGTCACCGCCAAACTTGCGGGCATCCTTCGCCGATTTGTCTGAAGGTTTGAGCGGCGTCCAGACCGGGCCCGGCGCGACGGCGTTGACCCTGATCCCGCGCGGCACGAGATGCGAGGCGAGCGATCTGGTGAACTCATGAAGGCCGCCCTTGGTCATCGAGTAATCAGACTCGCTGCCGAGCAAGCCCGTCACTGATCCGGTGTTGATAATGGCGGAACCGGGTTTCATATGCTTGACCGCCGCCTGCGCCATGAAGAAATAGCCGTACAGATTGGTTTTCAACGTCTCGTCGAAGTGTTTCGCCGTCAAGTCTTCAAACCGCGATTGGTGGACCTGAAAAGCCGCGTTGTTGACCAGCACGTCGAGCCGTCCGAATTCCTTGATCGTTCGCGCGACGGCCTTTTCGCAAAACCTCTGGCTTTTGACATCTCCGGTAATCAGCACGCATCTTCTGCCTTCGGCCTCAACCCTCTCTTTTGTGAGCCGGGCGTCATCATGTTCGTTCAGATAGGCAACCGGAATGTCCGCCCCTTCCCGCGCGAAGAGGATGGCCACCGCGCGGCCAATGCCGGGATCGCCGCCGGTGATCAGCGCTACCTTATCAGCCAGTTTTTTCGAACCGAGGTAAAAAGGTGCATCGTAGAGCGGCGGCGGGTTGAGCGCCGCCTCGGACCCTGGCTTCCTTTGATGCTGTCTAGGGAAAGGCGGGGCCGGATACCTGCGGGCCCCGGCTTGCATCGCCCGCTTCGTCTCCGCCTTGGGATGAGCTTCATCCGCTCGTGCAACCTGTTTCTGGATCGCGCACTGCCGCTGCGGCGCGTTTTGGGATGCCATCACTATCTCCTTCAACATGAAAAGGAACCGAGACCAAGCGAGGTGCAGATCGTAATGTTCCGGACGGACGCGACCTTGGCCGGGGAAACGGGAAGGATCAGGACGTCCGGTTGACGCGACACCGTGGACTCCTTGCAACCGAAGGGCCGAAAAGCGGTTGGGGCGTGAGCAACACGGGATTGCCTCCGCCTGAATGCTATCCAGGCGGTAGCGCGGTCGATCATCACACTCAAAACAACCGCCGGAACCGCTGCGCGTCCGCCTTCGATGAGAAATTGTTGAACATGAGATAAGCTGGCTTTGGCGATTTGGCCAGCATGTGCCCGAGGGCAGCGATCCGCATCCGTATAGCGGTAAGAGTAGGAGCCGCGTCCGTGGAGGCGCGCCAGTACCTCATATCGCCATGGACCGATCCGGCCTCGAACGGGTCGACACAGTGAATCAGGTAGTACTCGACACACAGCTCGCGGACAACGTCCTCCGTCCAGGCCTCGCCGCGCGGCTCCCACGCCAGGCGAAAACTTCCCCTTTCCACCGGCGGAAAACGCCGAGAGATTAGTGAGGTTTTCGCTCGTCGGGATGAATGACTTCGGGCATTGGAACAGGACGACTTGCGCTTCCAGGGTCCTTGCGATTTCAAGTGTCCGTTGCGCACGCCTCCCAGACCTGATCCGTCTGGCGGAATGAGCCCACGGAATCCCGCTCGTTCACGGCTATCGGGGACCGCAAACGCCGGTAGGTGGGACTGGCGGCCGTGTGAGTGATCAGCTGCCAGGCCTTGATGCAGAACGCGAAAACCGGGCGGCGCCGCCGCGCGCCATTTGCGGACCACACGGAGCGGCGGCATGCTTGCTTAGCAATCTCGGGAGGAGAAGCCCGAAGAATGGCTGACAATCAAGAATCGCGGTTAATGGTAAGCCTGCCAAGGGTCTTTTTCTGACCCGGCAGGTTGTAGTCAATCTAAGCGCCGAATCCTTCGCCTGGGCAGGCGATCGCGGATGTGGTCCGAACAAACTACCTCGATAGGGTTTTTGAATTTTGCAAGCCGATGGTACCCCGATTGGCTCAATCATGTCATCGGGGCCGGCCCGCCTCCACCGGGAGCACCCACCGTCACCACGGTTAGCAACTTTGCCGTGACTGGCGGGACACATTCCTCGGGGTGCGCGGACAGGCTGAAGGTGTGCCGTTGATCGTAGTAAACCGTAATGCTTCCGTGAGAGGACCCGGCCCAACGGCGAGTCAATGGCGGCGGAAAAGGCGTGGCTTTCTTGCACCGGATCCGGATGTCGAGACCGGAAGTTGTCGCTACTGCGGGCGGACCGAGCTGATCGATCAGTCTTCCTTTAAGGCTAGACCGAGCTCCTTCACAACCTCACCTCACGCTTTTTTCTGGTCGCCCCGATCTCCTTGTCCCTTAGGCACGGTAGTCTTGGCCTGCGTGCGCCGATCCGCGGCCAGCGATTTTCCTACCTTGACCTGGTCTTCGGTTAACTGGCCCGCTGCATCGCGGCGCACATACCGCTTCTCGCCTTTCTTCGGTTCAATCACTGTTCTTTTGGTGGGCATGGTGGTCCTCCCTCCCCAAACAAGTTTCGTTTTAGACAAACAGTTGATGCATCTGTATGAACGGTTGTTTCCGTTTAAAAAAAGGGCAGCCCGTGGAGCGGCTGCCCTAACCTTCAATACTCCTCCGGAAGGAGGATGGTTGTACTCGATCGATCAGCTTCGGTGATGACCCAAATCCTCGTGCCGTCCTTCAAGGTGTAGGCCGACAGGAGCCGGAAACCTTGCTGAAGCGATGTCTCGTTCTCTCGGGCGTCGTGCTCATCGACTTCGCCCCAATCGCCGCCCTGGTGCCGGCTCACAAATTCCTGCGGACTCTGTCCAACAGCGGCGAGTGCGGACAGCGCGCCAGGCGTCGCCACGACCTTGCCAAGATGAAATTTCTGTGACGTAATTTTTCCATCCTGCTTCCAACCGCTTTCGCCCGGCATCAGATCACCCCCATTGCCAGAGGCAATGACGGCCCGCCATGCGGACAATGGCCATCCGGCTCGACCTGACAATCCTCGTCGCAGAGCGCAGGGTACGTGTCGTCCAGTTCGCTGTAGTCGGCAAGCGCCTCTTCAGCAGATGCGTAGATGTTCAGTGTCAGCCACTCATTGAGCGTAATTTGCATGGATTCCTCCCGTGTGATTCCGGAGGCCGAAGCCCCCGCGGCAACCGACCTGCCAGGGCAGGGAAGTGGCTATCGCGGAAGTTTAGGTGGGAGGTAGAGAGAACAGTAGCAGACACCCAAGAGGTGTCAAGCGCCGCTTAGTGTGTTAGCACGCAGTCGCGCACGCCCTCTCTTCGGTGCCTGGACCACCGCTTGCTTAGTTTGAAGGCAGGTGTGTAATGTCCAGTACGCCAGTACATTTACCAGCTCCTGGTAGCCGACGACTGGACGATAGACTTGATGTGTTGCCATTGCCAAACGATCCACAGGGCCAAGAAGGTCACTCATCGCTTTGTCCGATTAACCAAAGCCTTACCGTCTTGTGGAGAAAAGCGCTCAACCTATTGGCGGATGAAGTAGACCGCCTTTCTGGTTGGGAGTTAAGCGCGGATGATTTCAATGCCGTGCTTGCGGATGTTGAGAAGGCCCAGCAACACACTGAAACCGCCAGGGTAATAGCTGCTAGGCATAGTGCTCAACATGGTTGTTATTAAAACGTCACGCCTTCGCGGGGCCGTCCATCTTCAATCTTGAAATGACTAAACGGTCACACCCGGCAAATTTGCGAGATGTGGTTGCCGTTCGGTTGACGTTACGATTGCAGAGTGACCGGGGCCGCGCGGCCAAGCTTTTTTCTTGGCTAAGGAGGGTGACACCTCGGTCACACCATATTTCTTCTCGAGGATACGACCGAGATTTAGGGGCTTTCAACCGCAGCCGTCCCCCAAAGGACACAACTGCACACCCTGCAAGTTTCACCCCCGTGAATAGGGAAACGCTATGCCACACCGGAAGGAAATGACCAAGGCGGAGAGGATTGCCGAGCGGGATCGCCTACTCGCTAGTCTGCAAGAACTTCTGGACCAGCTCGAACGTATAGATGGCCGCAAACTTTACATCGTGCGCCTTCCCCCGGGAACCCGCACGCACGCGCTAGGAACCGGCCCCCGCCTCCAGTAGCCCGAGCAGCAGGTCGAATCCATCCCACCGACGCGCTACAGCCGCCCTAGGCCCCTCTACAGGCCAATTCCTTAGGTTATGGCTCTTCCCCAGATGACAGAACACCCGGCACCAGATGACAGGAACAACCTGCCATCGGGTCTGGTTCACTGAGGATAATCCTGGGTTGTGCACCATGTCAGCGGGAGTATACTTGAGCCACCCCGAACCAAGAGCCCAC
>DATLCW010000316.1:0-37427 GCA_035526195.1 Bryobacteraceae bacterium | reverse complement strand
AGAAGAGCGACGAACCGCTCGGAAGCTTTGCGGATAGGGTCCAGAAGCGCAACTGACAAACTGACAGCCACCCAGCCAGAATCGTACTTATGTCAGAGTTCCCATTGCGAATGTCTGCTTATTGTTGCGTGGCCCCTTAGCGTATAAAATTACCGGAATGGTCCCAGCTGGCCTTATACGGTGCCGGTAGTTGCTCAACGGCACGCCGAGCTGTCTCCTTCGATGGCGTTTCGGATCGAAGAATGTTGCCTGTAGCGAGACCGAACCAGAGAAGAATTACAGCAGCGCTGCGCATTGTTACCAGTGTTGCATTTCGTCAGCCTTTACCGCCCCAAATTTGTTCCTGCCCGAGACATGCGGACCCACATTGGAAGGGCTATACCGGTCGGTTTCAGATACCGACAGATTTCCGCTTTTGTATTTGGCACCGGCAGTGTTCTGCTAGAATCGAACTCCTCCGGCGCTTGTATTGGTTTACGCACTGGGAAGATTGCCGGTTCTGCCAGTTCTCGGAAATCCGGGAGGTGACGCTTGGCCAGAACTGTCGTTTCAGCCTGAAAGGCCGCCGCCGTAGATGCGGAAAAGTTGCGGAACGTTTACAGCCCGGTTTCTTTTTTGGCGCTGGTGACGATCCAGAGACTCCGTGGATCGACAAAGAACACACGCAACGCCAGCACGGCGGCGGCCATCATGACGGCAAACGTACGCGTGGGAGAGCTGATGCGTTTGAGGAAGCTGTTCTCGCCAATATAAGGATCCAGCAGGACGATGCCGTAACCGAAAAGCTGGGCGGCCAATACGGCCGCTTTCCATGGCTGCGGCAGGAAAAGGCCGGCCAGGAACAGCGCCGTGAAAATCCACGGCAGCATTAACCGTCCAAGCTTATAGGACATGTAATGCAGCCACATGCGGTTCCGGAACGGCAGCAGGAGCTGGGGATAATACAGGAGCAACTGATAGTTGCCGGCCAGTGTCCGCACTTTGCGCTGAAATTCGGTGTGGCGTGAGGTTGGATCGTCCCAGGTGATGGTGCCATGGGCCACGACTAGCCGGTAGCCCTTAAAATAGGCGGCCAGCGGCAGATACATATCATCGAGCAGGATGCCTTCAGGAATCTCCACCGCCAATTCCCGCCGCATCGTATAGATGGCCCCGGTGGCTCCGAACAGCGAATCCACTTCACTCAGGCGATCGCGGATCCAGGTCTCAAAGCGCCAGTACAGGCCGACATCCTGTGCGCCTTGCGTCGCTCCCAGGCGAATGCGCAACTCCCCGCTCGCTACCCCAACCTCCGGATCGTGAAAACAGGCGATCAGGTTTTTTAAACAGGCTGGGTCCAGCATTTGCCGGACATCGGTAAAGAACAGAATCTCACCATGCGCCTGGGCAACGCCGGCATTCAGCGCGCGGCATTTCCCGCCTTTCGGCACTCGCCGTAGTTGGACACCAGGGTACCCGGCGGCGATGCTGTCCGTAGCATCGGTCGAGCCGTCGGACACCACAATCACTTCCAGCAGTTCACGGGGATAATCGAGCGCGAATATGGAATCGAGCTTGGCGCGGAGGTAACGGTCACCATTGTGCACGGCGAGAATTACGGAAACGGATCGCGGACGGAATGTGCGGCGGATCGGGCGCGCGCGCCAATGCGCGATCAGCCCTAACAGGAGCGGCCACCCGGCCAGGATATAGGTGGCCGCCAGCGCGCTGAGAGCGAAGACCCAAATCATGGAAGCAGACTCTCGAATTGCGCCGTGACCGATTCCCAGGAGTATTTCGCGGCGACCATCTCCCAACCCCGTTGGGCCATCTTTTCCCGCGCGGCGGCGGAGTCCAGCAGTTCCACACACCGTCCGGCGAAAGCGGCGGGCGAATCGGCCAGGGCAATATTTCCGCCGTCCTGGGTTTCCAGGCCCTCGGCTCCGACGGTGGTCGATACGACGGGAATCCTGGCGGCCATCGACTCGTAGATCTTAAGCCGCGTCCCGCCGCCGATCCTTAACGGGACAATCGATAGTTTGGAGCCCCATAACCACGGGCGCACATCGGGTACCGTTCCGGTGACGAGGATCCCGGGTCCAGCCAGTGCCTGCACTTTTGCCGACGGCTTGCGGCCGGCAATGGCGAACGTGGTGGAAGGAAGCTTTGCCTGGATCAACGGAAGAATTTCACGGACAAACCACTGGATGCCTTCGATGTTGGGCATCCAATCCATGGAGCCGAGAAACAGCAGATCCGCTTTCGGTTCGGGATGCGGCGGCGGGCAGAAGAAGTCGATGTCTACGCCGGTGGGAATCGCCGTGACGCCGGTGATGCCATAATTCCGGCGTATCTGCTGCGCATCGTTTTCGGAAACCGCAATGACGCGCTTGACGCGCCGGCAGACTTCCCGCTCATAGGTCTCCATGCGCGTGGCTTGCAGTTGAAAGTAGCCTCTTTTCCAGGCGTTTCCAGCATGCTCGACATGACGGCGCCAGATCTGCGCTTCGACGTTGTGCTGGAATAAGATGGCTTTGCCGAGGTCGGGTATATTCGGAGCGGGAAACAGGAAGTCGCAGATAATGGCATCGAACTTTTCCTTGCTGTCGAGCTTCGCAATCTCCTGCCGCATTTGCGGCGAGCGCCAGCGATTCACCGCCACCGGCAAGCGGGATATCAGACCTGTGGCCAGTTGTCCCACAAAAGTGGGAGACAACAGGTTCTTTTCCGGCGCATAGTGCGGCACCCCGTAGTGGCGGCTGCAATATTCAGGAGCGCGTTCCGGGCCTTCGGGAGTGGACGAATCTTCGAAGGCGATATAATGCACTTCGTGCTTCTGGTGCAGCCGCTTCACGGTTTCCAGCGTTCGAATCTGCCCTCCGCGGTTGGTAGGATGCAGGAAGTCGGTTTTCACCCAGAGGATTTTCATTGGTGCGGTACGCGGATCCCGCCGTTTCCAGGTCAAGGGAGTTGTGCAAGTAGTATAAATCGGACCGGAGATGAGCTGTCTTTAGTATTTTAGCTTTTAGCGGACCTGTATGGCCTTAACCCAACACTCGGGTCACCAGATGTAAACTAGCCTCTCGCGAGAAGGAAAGCTTCTACCAACCGACACGTTCCGGGGGATCACAAGCCACCGGGCGCGCCGATTTGGTTGCTAGCGCGCTTCCAATAGGTCAGGCTTTTCCGGGCCCATTCAGCGGGAGGGGCCCAAACTGATCTTGGGCGCGTCGCAGTTTACCATCCACTTGACACCGAACTTGTCCGTAACCATACCGAAAGCTTCGGCCCAGTAGGTTTTGCCGAGCGGCATGATCACCGCGCCGCCGTTAGCGAGGTTGCCGAAGAGTTGCCTGGCCCGTTCCGGATCGTTCAGTCCAATGGCAAGGCTGATGTTGCCATCGCTGGCTGCCGCTTCCGAGCTCGGATCGTCGCACATCATGATCGTCGAATCTCCCACCTTAATTGTGCAATGCATGATGTTTTCTGCCGGTCCCATAGTGGACATGGGCGATTCACCCACCGTCTGAGTGAACAACACGTCAGCGCCCAGCGCGGTCTTGTAGAACTCGATTGCCTGCCGGCAATTGCCTTTGAATGCGATGTACGGATTGACTCCCAACATCAATCGCCTCCTACGCGTTTGGTCGCGAAAGTTCATCTTAACAAACGATCGGCCCGCAGCCGCCAAGCCAACCGTGTCCAGCGTACAAATGACCAGACGACGTTGTCGTAGGGTAGACCATTTCGAGATCATCTGTTGTATAGAATTATTTGTACTCCTGAGTCACGTTTAGTACTATGTCACTCAGCATGCTAGCCGTTAAGACCGCACCATGAAAAGGAGTAATACCCAATGAGTGCTGAGACGTTCGAATTGAAGAGCTTGAATTCGCCCGAGGAGGTGCGGCAATTCGACAAAGGCAAGGTTGAACTGGTGAATGTCGCCGGAGCCGCAATCGGTCGCGCTACGTTTGAGCCCGGTTGGAAGTGGTCTACTTGCGTCAAGCCGATCGCCAAGACGAACAGCTGCCAAGCCGCGCATTACGGCTATCAGCTCTCGGGGGTGATGACGACACGGATGGATGATGGCACCGAAAAGACTTCGAAGGCCGGCGACGTCCTCAACATTCCTCCAGGACACGACGCTTGGGTGGTCGGAAACGAGCCGGTGGTGGTCGTCGACTTCCAGGGCATGGTTGATTACGCAAAACGCTAGCTCTCTATCTGGACTGACTCGGCGCGGTACGGCGGGGGCGTGACGAAAGACCGGCCGCCGGGTCAGTTCGGCGACCTGCGTCAGCTTGAGACACCGGTTTCCCGTTACCGCCACGTTCCTGCCATACACCGTTACAGGTGTACATAGTGGGCCGTTTATACTGATCCTTAGTGCCCCCTTCGGATTTTCCTCAGGAAACCATCGCTGTTCTCGGCCTTGGTTATGTCGGTTGCGTAACGGCGGCCTGTTTTACTCACCTCGGTCACCGCATCATTGGCGTCGACCGCGATGAACACAAAGTTCGCAGTGTTCTCGACGGCAAAGCTCCTTTTTATGAACCAGGGTTGGAGGACTTCGTCCAAAAGGGCGTCGCCGCTGGTCTTCTGATGGCCTGCACTTCCGCGGCCGAAGCGATTCCCGCCGCCGATATCGCTTTGGTTTGTGTCGGTACGCCTTCTCAAAAGAACGGCAATCTCGGACTCGAACAATTGCAGCGTATTCTCGAAGAGATCGCCACGCTTCTCGCGGGCCGCACGAAGCCGCTGATTGTGGCGATCCGCAGCACGGTGTTTCCCGGCACCTGCGACGAGGTGGTGATCCCCGCTCTGGGCGGACTCTCCGACCGGCTCGCGGTGGTCTCCAATCCCGAGTTTCTACGGGAAGGAGTGGCCGTCCGCGACTTTATGGAACCTTCGCTGGTAGTGGTGGGCGGACATCAGCCCGCTGCGGTCGAGCGGGTGGCCGCGCTCTACGCTCCGCTGGGCGTCCCGGCCTGCCAGGTTTCGCTCCGCACGGCCGAGATGATCAAGTATGCCTGCAATGCTTTCCATGCCGTCAAGATTTCCTTCGCCAATGAGATAGGTGCTTTGGCTTCCCGGCTCGACATCGATCCGAATGAAGTCATGGGAACGCTTGCCAAGGACGTCAAGCTGAACGCCTCGGCCGCCTATTTGAAACCGGGCTTCGCTTTCGGCGGCTCCTGCCTGCCTAAGGATCTTCGCGCCCTCACCTATCGTGCCTCCCGTCTGGATCTGGAACTCCCGCTGCTTACATCCGCACTGCCCAGCAATCAGGCGCATCTCGACCGCGCCATCCAGGAGGTGCTCGCTCTGCCCTCGAAACGTACCGGCTTCATCGGACTGGCTTTCAAAGAGGATACCGACGACGTTCGCGAAAGCCCCGTTGTCACCATGCTCGAGCAACTGATCGGCAAAGGCCGCGATATCCGTGTCTTTGATCCCCATATCCGCCTGGATGACCTTTATGGAAGCAACCGCAGTTTCATTCTCGGCACCATTCCCCATATCGGGCGTCTTTTGGATCAATCGCTCGAGCTGACACTCCAGTGGGCCGACCATTTGATTCTGGTCCAGAAGCAATCGGCCGCGATCATGGAACGCATCCGCCAAAGCGGCTTACCCGTTTTGGATCTGGTGAATACCGTGTCCGGGAGCATTCCGGCTCAGACCCATCCTTTCCAGCGGTAGTACGCCATCTTTATCATTTCTTCGGTGAGCGTCCAGAACCCTTGCCAGCGCGCGGGCAAACTGCTCGATCGTTTGATCAGATCGGGAAACGGATACGGTTCCACGGCAATGCCCAACTTGCGGAAACACGCGATCGCCCGGTACATGTGATAGTCGCTTGTGAGCAGGAGTTTCTTCCCCGGCAACCCCTCCAGCAGAGGTTTTGAAAAAAGGGCGTTCTCGTAGGTGCTGGCCGATTGGACTTCCAGCAGGATCGCTTCTTTTGGTACGCCATAGGCCCGCAAAAAGCTTTCGATCGCGGGCGCTCCTCCGCCACTGATCAGCATCTTGTGAAAAGCTCCCGTCCTCCACCCGCGCAAGGCATACACGGCTCGGAGATAGGAGCTTTCGCCAATCACTGCCTCCGGCCCGGCGCCCGCAACCAGCATCGACCCGCTCAGCACCACCGCAACCTCCCCCCGCGGACCCATCCATGGTCCTGCCAAACACCTGGCCCACGCGCTCACCAAGGGAGTAAACGTGATGATCAGAAGAAAGGCGCCGGTTACCGCCAGCGCTCTCACCAGCCATCTGGTTAGCAATCGCTTCGCCCAGAACTTTTTCAATAGTATGGCCACCTTCCAGGTGAGTGGGGTAACGCCGGAAAGGATACA
This sequence comes from Bryobacteraceae bacterium, assembly GCA_035526195.1. GTDB lineage: Bacteria > Acidobacteriota > Terriglobia > Bryobacterales > Bryobacteraceae > CADEFT01. The sequence goes on along the minus strand of DATLCW010000316.1, from coordinate 31,089 downwards.
CAAGTGCCTCGGAATACCAATGTTCCGCCGAGCCAGTTGTGATCATTAAGGATCCCGCTTGGTTGCATGGCTGCCTGTTCCCTGTTCATTCAGATCCACTCATTCTAGCGCTCCGGTAAATGAGCCTATGCCCAAATGGCCCTTCGGCTGCACTAGTAAACAGGTGAGCGGCCCGTATAAACGGCCTTATTTGTGACATTTCGTACACAAGGAGTGGTTCCATGAAGCAGGCGACGATCATTCCCACTACAGTCCTGTTCCTTCTGTTTGGAACCGGACCGCAATTGTTCGCGGAGAACAGTACCGCCAAACGGACGGCCGCTCCCCCACGGGCTAAAATCTGGCGAGACCCGGGCGATGTTTCCACCCTGAATTTCTTCTACGGGGCCGGGGGGAGGAGCCGCGCGCCCAGTATGAATGGGAGATACGTCTTCTACAAAGTCGCCAAGCGCGGAGCGAGTCCAAAGTTCGACGTCAAGGACGAGCACGGAGTCATATGGAGAGTGAAGTTGGGAGAAGAAGCTCGAACAGAAACGGCAGCGACGCGCTTGTTATGGGGCGCCGGATATTTTGTGGATGAAGATTACTACCTCCCGAAAATTAAAGTGAGCGGTGTGCCGAAGAAGTTCCTCTCCGAGGACGGCACGGTTACGGCTGTTCGCATGGAGCGCCGCGGAAAGGACCATAAAGATATTGGAGAATGGGAGTGGGAGCGCAACCCCTTCGTCGGAACCCGGGAATTTAACGGCTTGCGGGTCATGATGGCCTTGCTCAACAATTGGGACCTCAAAACATCGAACAATTCGATTATGCTAAAGGGCGGCGAGAAGCATTACATGGTTAGCGACGTGGGCGCGACCTTCGGCAAGACGGGCGGAGTGGGCGATCGTACAAAGGGCCGGTTACACGATTACTCCACGTCGAAGTTTATCGACGAAACGGAGCCTAAAGAGGTCGATCTAACCTTAAAAAGCCGTCCTCCATTCCTGCTCGCCATCGATTTCTATCACTATCAAAAGCTTGCCGATCGGGCAAAAGTCGGCAAGAATATTCCGCGCCCGCACGCGAAATGGTTGGGGCAAAGGCTGGCGCGGATTTCCGACGGCCAGCTTAGCGATTGCTTTCGCTCCGCCGGCTTTTCGCCGGCCGAAGTGCAGGGTTATACCAAGGCGGTGCGAAAGAGAATCGCAGAGCTGAATGCTCTTTGATGTTTCCAGCTCACCGGCTGATCGGCTTGAAGTACGATGAACACTCAAAATCGCAACAACACGGCTGCGGCTATTTCCACTCCCAGAGTTTAGTGTGGGTAGTTCCCTCTGCGTCTACTTCGTACTCAAACAGAGCCGCGATGGTATTCAGATGCGCGAGTTTCGAAGATGCAGTGTTGTAGTACAGGGCGCCGCGATAACTGACAGCACCGCTCCCGAGAAACTTTCCCACACCCTGACCCTTCCATGTAGCCATCTCTCCCTCTCGGGTTATGAGGACACCTTGTCCCTCTCCATACAAACTGCCGTCAGGCCTGTTCTGCGACCAATAGGTTCCAATATTGTTTGCTTCGATTCCCAGAACCTTCCCATTGTCCTCGAACGATACTTCTACCTTAAATCCGGCATCCGTCGAGAGCACTCTCCTGCCGGTTCGCTTTCCACGCGATTCACCAATCAACTCTCCCAGCATGGTTCTTTCCCTTCCTTAGATTTGAGATTGGCCCGGGCGTTTGGATTCCCGGTAGCGGCAAGTATACACCCCGCCAGGCCTGCGTGCCCTTAAAAATCAATCCGCAAATCCAGCCGCATCACCCGAGGCCCTGGCGCATCACCGGCGGAACCGGCCGTCGCCCCACCAGCGCCCGTGATCCTCCCCCTCGCCGTCGTATTGTCCAGGCTCAGCGCTCCAGCCGGGAGATTGCTCCAGTTGGGGTGATTCAATACATTCGTCACCTGCGTGCCAAGGCGGATGCGGAATCGTTCAAGCTGGAAATTCTTGAACAGCGCGCTGTGCATCACCCGCACCGCCGGTCCGTGAATGATCCCCCGTCCGCAGGAACCGAACACTCCCGGTGTCGTGGGGAGCCGGAAAGCGCTTACGTCGAACCATCGTGCAATCGACTGTTCGCCCGGCTTCAGATTCGGATCAGCGATACAATCGGGGCGGTAGGAAACCTGCGGAGCTGTACGGCTGGTTGTGAATGCGATTCCGTGGATGTCCGGAGCCAGCCACACCGGCGTCTCGTTCTGGCCGTCCTGCAGGGTCCCCGAGGTGCTCAATGTCCATCCACTCATCAGGTGGCCCGCTACGCCCCTCGCGCCGCTTAGGAACTTCTTGCCTTTGCCGACTGGCAACTCGTAAATGAAGAATCCAACCCATCGCCGGGTGGCGGTAATCTGGGTCATCCCGCGCTCCCGTCTCAAGTCATACGTGTTTTCGGGAGTGATTTCGTTGTTGCCCAGGTCCTTGGCGAATACGAAGTTGGTTTGGAAGAGGAGTCCATTATTGAACCGCCGGTCCATTTCCAGGTTCATCGCATTGTAGGTGTGGCTGGCGCCATTGGTGTTGATGGTGATGCCGGGCAGAGCGGGAAAGAGCCGCGGCTTGTCCACGAACAGGCCCGGACCGGGCGCGGGCTGGTTGATATTGAACGGCCTGGGCATCTTGCGGCCGCCCGTCCCCACGTAGGACGCGCGAAAGCTCATCTTCGCCACTTCTTTCTCGACGGTGAAATTCCAGTTCTGCGCATAAGGCATCCGGAATCCGTTCTCATACGTGCTGGGCACGCTCACTCCAGCCAGCCTCTGAATGGTGGGAAACGCAAGCGGCCACTGGACAAACCCCGGGTCGTTTACATTCGCCGGATTCGTATAGGCCGGCTCGCTCACAATAAACGGCGTGCCGAACAGCGCCGGGGCGTACGGAATGATGTCGTAGAAAAGTCCGAACGCGGCACGGATCACCAGCGACGAAGTTCCCAGCGGCCTCCATGCGAACCCGATGCGCGGCGCGAAATTGTTCCGGTCGGTGCGCATCAGCCTGTCGTTGAATTCCGTCTTCGAGTTCCCGATCACCGGCACAAGATTCGTCGGGAATAAAGGATTCACCAGGCCCAGCGCGCTGTCCGGAACCACGATGCTGCCCGACTTTACGTCGAATCCGGAAATGCGGTTGCCCGCGGTCGTCCAGCCCGGATGCAGTTCATAACGGACGCCGAGATTCAGCGTGAGCCGGTTGGTGATCTTGTAGTTGTCCTGGATAAAGAAGTCGTAGGCGACCGACTGGTCCACGCGTCTGAGAGCGTAAGGAGCGCGGGTGATGCTGGTTGGCATTCCGAGCAGGAAGTCGGCGAAATTCAGTTGCGTATACGTGCCATTGAATTGAAAATTTCCGAACAGGTTGATCGACTGATTCTGGTCCTTAAAGTAGCGCAGATTAACTTCGCCGCCCATGCGCAAACTGTGCTTTCCCCGGATCAGGCTTACCGTATCCTGCCATTGATAGGTGAGGTCCTGGTTGCCATCGCGCTGGTTTGAAACCTGGATCGGCTGAATTCCCAGCCCTCCGCCAAAGGCAACCACCGGGATCTGTTTCACGTCGGGGATGACGCCGTCCCTGGTCACATTGGTCAGCCCGGCCTGTTTGAGGAACGCCGGTCCATCGATGTCCCTCGACGATTGTGGATTGGTGTTGAACGAGATTCCAAACCGCGCTTCATTGACCGTATTCGGAGAAAAGATATGGGTGTCGGACACCAGGGCATGTTTTACGACGCGCAGTTGCTGGTGATAGCCAAGGGTTCCGGGCAGCCCGCCCACGAAGTTGGGGTTCTGTTGCCGCTGGTGAAGATACCGGCCAAAGATGGTATTCGCCTGAGAGATGCGATGATCGAGCCGAGTCTGGAAATTATGCGGCTTGGAGAACGGGACGCGGGCTTGCTGGCGGAAGTTCTGGTTTGCAAATACGCTTGTGTCGCCGAAGTTGGGGTCGGGCCAGAACGGCAGATACAGCTTGGCCACGCTGTTGATCCTGCCGGCGGGAATAATATTGTTCGGGAACGGAGCGCCTGACAGCGGGTCGCGAATGGCCACAGACTGCCCCGAGAAGTCGCCCTGTTTCCAGGCAACGAGCGGCACCGAGGGAGTCAGATTGGCCACGCCCTGCGGCGCGAAACTCGTCTCATACGATGCGAACCAGAACGTCCTGTCTTTTCCGTTATAAATTTTGGGGATATAGGCTGGTCCGCTGATGCTTCCTCCAAATCCGTGGTTGGGCGCTCCCTGTCTGGCGCGCGTGAAGTAGTCGCGCGCCAGCAACACGCCTGAGGAGTAGTAATCGTAAACCGATCCGTGGACATTGTTCCCGCCGCGCTTGGTCGCGATGTCAAGCGTTCCGACGCCTTTGAACTCGGCGGAGTTATTTCCAAAGTCGATTTTGGCTTCCTCGAACGCCTCAATAAAATTCAATGTTGGCCCGATCGTGTTGCTGGACCGCACGTCCGACATCGTGACGCCGTCGACTGCGTAATGAACCTGGCGCAATCCGCTTCCCGAAACCGACATCGTCCCGTTCATGCCACCGGTCACGCCCGGTGTAAGCACGAGGAACCGCCAGATACTTCTTGTCCCCAGCGGCAGCGTCTGCAACTGCCGGAGATTCCGCACGTCGCTCAGCTTGGCGGTTTCGGTCTCGATCGCCGCACCGGCCCCCGTCACCGTGACTTCCGTTACCTGGCCCGACACTTCAAGCTTGGCATCCACACGCACGTTCTGGGTGGAGGTGAGTTCCACCTGCTCGTTCCGGTACTTCGCGAAACCGCTCATGGTAACTTCGAGCGAATAAACACCCGGAAACAGATTGTTGACCTCGTAGTTACCGGCGCTGTTGGTGATTGACTGGCGCTTCTCGTTGGTCTTGAGGTTCGTCACAGTCACCTGGGCGCCGGCAATCAGCGCCGCGGTCGAGTCCGTGACGCTCCCGACGATCGTGGCGAAGATGCTCTGTCCGGGGAGTGGTTGGGTGGAGATCAGTAGAGCTACACCCGAAAAAATCAGCACATGCGAACGGAAGTTGCAAGACATGGATTGTTCCCCTGATTGTTCAACCCTATCTCACCAGGATTTCCACGGTGGCTCCCGGTTGCCGCTCAGCATACCACCAAGCCGCTTCGGTGTCCTGCCTGGCCACGCAGGAGCAATTCGTGCAAAGGCAGCGTTGTTCAGGTGACCATCATGGGCCGGGGTTTTGGGTCACCGCTGAGGTCAAACTCGCGGAACCACAGCTCCAGCATAAGCAGCATCCAAAGCCAATGATTATTGTCGCGGCGCCCCGACGCATGTTCCTGGAGCAGATGCTCCACAAACTCCGGCGAAACGATTCCCCGCTCCAGAAATTTCCGGCTCCGCAGATGATCCCACAGGAACTCTTTCAGCGATCCGCGGAACCAGATGCTCAATGGAACGCCAAACCCTTTCTTAGGACGGTTCAACAGCTCCGCCGGCAGCCGGTCCCCCACCGCCCGGATCAGGATATCTTTGCCCCGTCCTCCGCGCATCTTCCACGAGTGCGGAATCTGCATCGCCAGCTCCGCCAGTTCATGATCGAGCAGTGGACAGCGCACCTCCAGCGAAGCCGCCATCGACATCCGGTCTACTTTCACCAGCATGTCTCCCGTAAGTTTCGCCGTCGCCTCAAAGTACAACGCATGCGTGAGAATATCGGCCCCGTTGGAAGCCAGGCATCCGGCAAAGGTCCGCCGCAGATAAGCGGCATCGGCCGGGAGCATCCACTCGTCCGCCAAAAGTTGTTCCCGTAAAAAATAAGGCGTGTAGTTCAACTCGAAATAGCGCTCCAACTCATTGGAGCGGCTGATCATGCGCAGGTAATTCTTCCCATAAGCGGAATACGGCAACCGTCCGGCCACCCAGGACAGCGCACGGCGCACCCCTTGCGGCACCCCGTCGAATTTCCTGACCTTCTCCAGCGCGAAGAAACTCTCGTAGCCCGCAAACAGCTCATCCCCGCCGTCTCCGGTCAGACACACCTTTACATGACGCGCGGCAAACTCCGACACCAGATAGGTAGGAATGGCCGACGAATCCCCGAACGGCTCGTCGAAATGCCGCACCAGCCGGTTCACCAGATCGACGCAATCCGGTTTCACCAGAATCTCATGATGCTCCGTTCCATATTGGCGGGCAACCTGCGCCGCGTAGGGCAGTTCATTGAACGCGGCTTCTTCAAACCCGATCGAGAACGTCTTCACCGGCTCGGCCGATTGCATCGCCATGGACGCCACTACGGAGCTTGAATCGATTCCCCCGCTCAGAAACGCTCCCAAAGGGACATCGGCGATCATCCGGATCCGCACCGACTCGTCGAACTTGTCCCGAACCCGCCGCACCATTTCCTCTTCATTCAGATCAGCCGCCGCTTGCTCGGCGGGAGATGGCAGCGTCCAATACCGGCCCTGCTCTACCTTTCCATCCGCGTGATATCGCAGCCACGATCCCGCCGGCAGCTTATGCACATCGCGATAAGGACTCCGCGGATCGGGAATGTAGGAAAACTGGAAATACAGCCGCAGCGCTTCCGCATCCACTTCCAGCGGCACGCCCGCTTCCCTCAGACATTTGAGCTCGCTGCCGAAATAAATTCCGCTGGGCAGTACGGCGTAATAGAGCGGCTTCTTGCCGAACCGGTCCCTTACCAGCAGCAGGGATTTGTTTGGCGAATCCCAGATGGCATAACTGAACATCCCACGCAAGCGCGCGATCCCCCGTACTCCCTCTTCTTCATAAAGGTGCAGCAGAATCTCGGTATCGCTGCGCGTCTTGAAGCGGTGGCCTTTCCCCGCCAGATCATCGCGTAAAGGCTGGTAGTTGTAGATCTCGCCGTTAAAGACCACCCATACGGTATCATCTTCGTTGGAGATGGGCTGGTGGCCCGTGTTGAGATCAATGATGCTCAGCCGCCGCATCCCGATCCCGCATCCGCCGTCCACGTATACACCCTCATCGTCCGGTCCCCGGTGCCGGATCTGGCTGCACATCGAACGTAAAGTGGCAAGATCGGCTTGCCCGTTGGGGAGAAAGAATCCGGCGATACCGCACATGGCTGCCTCAATTATCTCAGAGCGCTTCCGGCGCCTCCGGAGAGTTCTCGCAAATCCGCGGGAGATACAAAACCGTCTGCGGCAGGAAGCGCGCAATGCCTACTTGTTATGGATGCCCCCTTCCTTGCCGCGGGATTTCGACATCGTTACCCCGCTTCCCCGCCTTCCAAATCCTGCTACTGTGGCACAACACCTGCGTGACACCGATTTTGCTACCCGCATCCAGGAAGGAGCCGCCCGGATTCGAGAACACCGCATTCCCCTGCTCGGCATTACTCTGGACACCGGGCCGGAAATCCACTGGCGCCGCGACTACTCGAGCGGGCTCGAAACGGGAATCTCTTACTTCCGCCGCATCCCCTACCTCGATGTTCGCAAGGCGGGCGATCATAAGCTGATCTGGGAACTCAACCGCCACCAGCATCTGGTGCTGCTGGCCCAGGATTGGCTCCTGCATGATGAGCGATCGTCGCTCGATGAGATCACGGCGCAGCTGGAAAGCTGGCTTCGGCAGAACCCCTTCCAGCAGGGAATCAATTGGGCCAGCGCTCTCGAGGTGGCCTTCCGGGCACTCTCCTGGCTTTGGATTCTTCACTTCGCCGGCAGCGTTTTACCACTATCGCTACGGCGCCGCCTGCTGGTAGCCCTTTACCAGCATGGCTGCCACCTCGAGCACAATCTTTCTTATTACTTCTCTCCGAACACACACCTGTTGGGAGAGGCGCTCGCGCTCCATGCCGTCGGCGTGCTTATTCCCCAGTTTCCGCGCTCTGAGAAATGGTGCGCCACCGGCGCGCGCGTGGTGGCCGCCGAGATGGAGACCCAGGTACAGCCCGACGGCAGCCACTTCGAGCACTCCACTTACTATCATGTTTACGCCACGGACATGTTCCTCTTCCATGCCCTGCTGCATGGCAATTGCGCGGAGAACTACCTGCGAAAACTCGCCCACATGGCCGAATATCTGGAGGCGCTGCTCGGCCCTGCCCGTTCCCTGCCCTTCCTCGGCGATGACGATGGAGGCCGTTTCTTTCATCCCTTTGGCCGCCATGACGAGTACGGCCGCGCCACCCTCGCCACCTGTGCGCTGTTTCTGAACCGCACCGATTGGCGTTACGAGGAAGCGGACCTGCATCCACAGGCCGCCTGGTGGCTGGGCGATTCCACAGGGCATTGCCCCGGAAGTGGACATCTCGCCTCGCGCCGCTTCTCCGATAGCGGCCTCACCATACTGTGCGGGAACGAAGCGCAAGTCGTGATAGATACCGGTCCCTTTGGCTGGGGAGCCGCCGGACATAGCCATTCCGACACGCTGAGCCTGGTGGTGCGCCGCGGTACCGAAGAAATCCTCATCGACCCCGGAACCTACACCTACGTCGGCGATGCGCACTGGCGCTCTGTGTTCCGCGGTTCCGCTTCCCACAACACCATTCGCGTCGATGGGCAGGATCAGGCCATTCCCGTCAACCCGTTCGCCTGGAAGGAGAAGCCGGAGGTAATCCTCCACACCTGGAATTCCCAGCCAAGCCATGACATCCTCGATGCCGGATGCCGCTATCGCGGCTTCACCCATCGCCGTCGAATCGTGTTCCTGAAGCCGGATCTGTTGTTTATCTTTGATCACGTGGACGGACCGCCCGGCGATCATGAAGTCGAACAGTTCTGGCATCTCGCCTCGGAACACGCCGCCCGCCGGTTGATCGTGCCCGGCGCCGAACGAATCGAAGGATGGCGGTCCGAAGCATTCGGACGCAAGCAGGCGATTCCGGTCCTGCGGGTGAAGCGGCGTGGCCATCTCCCCATGTGTTTTTCCGCCGCCATTCTGCTCACCTGACCGGTAGCGAAATCTTCTATCGCGCTCGTGCAGAGCGCAGGCCTCGATCTATTTCAATTCCGGCAGGTGCTCCGGCCGCACCAGAAGGCGGATGGATCGCGCCTGCCCGGGAGTCCTTTCAATGAGGCTGTTACGTTCCAGGGTTTTAATCATGTCGTGAATGGCCGGCGGGGAAACCCGGAAGTAGCGCTCCAAATCCGATTCAGCCGGAGCTTGGCGGTGGATCTTCATGTAGTAGTAGATGAAGGCCAGATATTGGCCCTGTTTGGCGGTGAATGACGGCGCAATTGACGGATCGGGTTTCGGCGCTGGATTGATCGTGACCTCGAAGGCTTCCTCGCCAAAACTGTCGAAGACGCGGACTTTGAGAATGCAGACCTGTCCACCGATCACGGTACGCACAGGCTTTTTGGAGGCGGCGGAGAGGTTCGCGCGCAACTCCTTCGCATCGGCGCTGGAGCTTGCGTAATTGGCGATCGCGATACTCCTGCCACCTATATTGGCGAAGATCCGATCGCGGCGGTCTTTGTAGTCCACGGTTATGGATTGAGCGCCGAATGACAGTGCATGACCACTGAGCCGCTCGAGTAATGTGGCCGGTTTGCCCATCCCTATCGAAACTGCCGTAGCACCTCCAGTAGCTAGTTTAACCGGTCCGGCGCCGACCGAAGGCGTTCGAAAGTCTTCAAGTCGATGCCGGGTTGTTCGAGGATTCGGTAGAACAAAGGCGGGCCGATCTCGCGCCCGTCATGAATTGGAATGGTCGTCGCCCGGCATCCGGGTGCCCGCCACCGCTCAGAACTTCCCGTTTGCCGTGCTCGCTCAAATCCAAGTTTGCCGGCGACTCGCTGTAGTTGGGATGCCCGGGCGCTAAACAGGAACGATTTCGGTCGTGTCGCGCGGCAGAGTCTGACCGCTCGCGCGGTGCTCTTCCTCGATCAATCGGAACACCTTGGGCGAGTCCGGTCAGCGCTTCCTCGGCTGTGGGCATCAGCGCATGGCACCCCGAAACTTCCGCGCATCAACTAACGTTAGAATCTTCGGATATGTCTTTCAACGTTGCCTGCTTTGTGCTTGCCGCTTGTCTTAATGCATATACTCTGCCCAAGGTGGTTGTCTTTTCCACCGGTGGAACCATCTCTGGCAGGCATGATCCAGCGCGTGGTGGTTATCTGCCCGCCGCTACCGGAGATGAACTCGTTGCCGCTGTTCCGAAGCTTAAGGACATTGCGGAATTTCAAGTAGAACAGATCACCGCAATCAACAGCGCCGACATGACAGCCGAGATATGGCTCCAACTCGCGAATCGTCTGCAACACGTCCTTGAAGAGCCATCTGTAACTGGCGCAATCATAACTCATGGAACGAATACTCTGGAGGAGACGGCGTATTTTCTCGATCTCGTATTAACGAGTGTCAAGCCTGTGATTCTGGTCGGCGCTCAACGGCCAGCATCAGATCCGTACAGCGATGGACCGTTGAATCTTCTGCGGGCCGTTGAGGTGGCTGTCAATCCCGATGCGCGAGGAAAGGGAACCCTAGTTGTAATGAATGAACAGATTCATGCTGCTCGTGATGTCACGAAATTACACTCGAATCGTGTCGAGACCTTTCGCAGTCTGGAGTTCGGCGCGATAGGAATAGCCGATCGAATGGGAGTGAAGTTTTATCGTGCTCCACTGCAGCGACAGACCATTCCGATTACGGCAGTTAAGGCTCTCCCGCGCGTCGACATTGTGGTCAACTATGCCGGAGTCGACGGCGAACTCGTGCGCTCCTTGATGGCCACCGGGAAGACACAAGGATTGGTCGTCGCCGGGTTCGGCGGCGGCACGGTGGCAGGTTCGATGTTTGAAGCAATCAAAGAGGCCCGTGCAAAAGGTCTGCCGGTGGTGATCACCGGCGCGCCCACCGGACGGATCTATCCATCCTCTGCGTCGCCCGGATCCGTGCTGATGACGCGGCGAATTGGGTGTGTACTCGCTCACAATCTGAGTCCTCAGAAGGCTCGGATTTTGCTGATGCTGGCGATGACACATACCAGGCAACCTTCAGCCCTGCAGGCATACTTTGATTGGTAGCTGCGTCCGTTCTGGTTCGTGGCGAGCCAGCCGTTTGGAACGATAACGGCGAAATCTACCGAAGGCGTTCGAAAGTCTCCACGTCGATCCCGAGTTGTTCGAGGGTTCGGTAAGAACAAAGGCGGGCCGATCTCGCGCCCGTCATGAATTGGAATGGTCGTGCGCGCCATCCGGGTGCCGCCACCGCTCAGGACTTCCCGTTTGCCGTGCTCGCTCAAACCCGAGTTTGGCGGCGACCCGCTGTAGTTGGGATGCCCGGCGCTAGGCAGGCACGATTTCGGTCGTGTCGCGCGGCAGAGTCTGACCGCTAGCGAGGTGCTCTTCCTCGATCAATCGGAACACCTTGGCGAGCTCGGTCAGCGCTTCCTCGGCTGTGGGCATCAGCGCATGGCATCCTGCAATGGCAGGAATCTCCGCCACCCAACCATCAGGTTGGTTCCTATACATCACGAGCTTGTAGTCGTCGAAGCTCATGACCCCCATTGTAGTTCGATAGTGTAAAACGACAAACTCGCCGGAAACGCTAAATGAGGTTCCCATTCCTGCCTCAGAACGGCGCTTTGCCCTGGGGACTCCTCTGGCGCGACGTGGCTAACCCGCATCGCCGTGCATGAAGCACTGGGCCCGGTAACGAGGGCGATCCTACAGGACGATGAGGAAGCTGAAGATGTGGCGTTGAACGATGATAACGCGATTGCTTGGGAACCGTCCTAATCCACGGCCTTGACAGCTGCCTCGAAATCCCTGGTTTGCTGTTCATCCCCGTATACGGCTTCTTTCGAGTAGAGGGCGAGATCGAGAAGATCGCCGGATTTTATATCAAACTGGAGGTAGCCCTGAAGTTTGGCCGACACTCTGGCATTATCAGGTCTTTCGAGATACCGCGTTCGCTTCTGCTCAAATTTTCCCGTGAGCGAGGCGGTGGCGGCAGAGCCGTCCACGCTAACGATGGTGGCAACGAGATTGCAACGTAAGATTTTTCCGCGGTCTCGTCCGCTATCGGAGTCGTCTTCGGTCACCGGATATATTTTCCGGAGGAACAGGGCGGCGGCGGTGGGGTCCAGCGTCCATTTCGTCCCGATGGTCATTGCTTTGGGACCTAAATGCCGGCCTTGCTGGCGAGGCATGACGACATACTCATGAGACGTGTAACCCTGGCCGGTGCTTTCCCCATGTTCATCGAGGATGCGGGTAACGATGTGGAGGGCCAAATCCCCTCGCGGCACCGAAGGCGCATTGGATTGCCGCTTAGGCGCAACAATGGGGTCTCCGGGCGTAGTGTGCAGCTTTTGAACGACCGAGTTCAAAAAGTCCTGAAAGTTTTTCGTGCTGGCAATGGCCGCCACGTGGCGGGTGTCCATGCAGGTTCCCCCAGGGGAAAGAGCGTAGGCGTGGACGGTTCCGGTTGACAAGTTGGCTTTTTGGGCCTCGCGCAGGATGCGCGTCCATTCGGCGCGCTCACCCTCGTCCACCTTGGGTTGGTCGCCATAATCACTGGTAGTGATATACACCGGCACAAAATAAGAATTGAGAGTATGGATTACTTTTAAATCGGAGAGCGGACCCGCCCTCAAGCTCATGGCTCCGCCTCAACAGCGGCCGGTGCTCATGCGGCCATCGTGGGACAGCAGCAATACGGGCCGGTTGGCGAGACCGGCGAGGCGAATGGCGGTGCGGATATCGGGGACCCAGGCGATGCGGTCAAAACGCAGCTCCGCTTCCGAGGGCTGCATTTTATCAATCGTTTTTTTTACGCCGGCGATCAGCCTCCGGGAATCAGCGCCTTGAACGGGTGCGACGATCCAGCAGAGAAACAGGAAGGAACGGATTGCCAGGGACATGCAGCTACGCCTCAGCAATATTATCGAATGCCGGGGCTTGGCGCTGCAATGATTCAGTTGACGGTGAAGGTGGCCGATTTGGTATCGCCGCCATAGCTGGCTTGCACGGTGGCGGTGGCGGGACCGGCGCCGGCGGTAAATCCGGCATTCCCATAACGCGAACCGGCGGGAATCATAATCGAGGAAACAGACAAGGGAGCGGCACGGGGATTGGAGTTTGTGAGGGTGACGGTAACGCCTCCGGGCGGCGCGGGCACGTTCAAGTAGACCTCAAAAAGAACGGACGCCCCCGGGGCGGCGCTGGGGGGAGTAAAACTGGCGCTACTAAGGGCGGGAACGGCGGTGAGATTTACGGAAACCCGAGTGTCGTTGTAGGAAGCGCGAATGGTTGTGGTTTTGCTCGATGCGACGGGGAAGGTTGTGACGGGGAAGGCTGCCGCTGCGAGTCCCGGCTGGATCACGACCGAAGCGGGAACGGTAGCGACGGAGGGGTCGGTACTGGTGAGGGCGACGGTGATTCCCGTGGCGGGGGCGCGCGCGTTCAGGAAGACGGCTCCATTAATGGTCTGGCCGGCGCTGACCGTAGATTGTGTCAAACCGACGTTGGCCAGCAAGGGATAGACGGACACGCTATTGCTTAAAATGGCGGAGCCGGTATCGGCGGAAACGATCGGGGAAACCATATCCGGGGTGAAGGAAGCGGCGATGGGAAAGGAAACGCTGGTTGCGCCGGGGTCGACTGTGACGCTTTCCGGCAGGGTTAGAATCGCCGGAGTATTGGTGGAAAGGGCTATGTTGAGGCCGGCGGGGGGCGCCGGGGAGGCAAGGTTGATGGTAGCGGTGGTGGATTCCCCTTCCAACAAGTCGCGGAATTGGATAAAGAACGAGTTTTCCGGGCCCGGCGGATTGAAGGGAAATTGACCGGAAGCGGGGAAGGGCCGGTACAGCGGGTCGCCGACATTGGCGATCATCCATTTCAGCCACCGGGTGTTGCGTAGAAAAGCGTCGCCGACATTGGCGCCCTCGAGCAGATTCCGGTAGATGCCGGCGGGCCGGGGCAAGCCTTGCAGGTAGGGCTCATAGACGGCGCCACTGGTTACAGTGATGCCGTGGGAAAGGGCGTTGGCGGACCAGTTGGAGCCGCCCCGTGGATCCTTAAGAGAATTGCTGTCGAGATGAAATCCAATGGCCCCCGGAGCCCAATTGAAAACGCCCGGCCCATTATAGTTGTTCAAGCTGTACCATCCCGAATAGAAGGCGACCGGATCTCCACTGGCGGGGCAGACAGGAGGAGCAGCGCCGCGGCCGAACTCATCCTCCTGATCATCTTCGGTGACCGTGATTCCCGCGCTGGCCAGGAATGCGGCGGCCTGGCGGAGGTCCCAATCTCCAAAGCCGTAGCCGGAATCGGGCAGGTATGTGAGGTCGCCCCGGTTGCGATCGATACAGGCGGCGCCCGATAAAGTATTCATGTTTTGGGTGGCTTTATCGACCAGACCTCTGGCTATGGCAGGAGTGGCTCCATCGAGCCGCCAGACGGAATAGATCAGCAGGCTGCGAGGTTGGGCGCGGTAAGCCTGCAGGGAAACAAAGGGGGCATAGACGTTGCCGCGGTTTTGCGCGTCGGCGTAATATCCATGGGGACCGGCCGGGGCGGTATTGAAATCCTGAGTAGTATACTGATCCCAAATGTCGGCCAGATAGGAATCGAGCGAATAATAGCCGATTCCCCGAGGCAAGATGAGCGCAAACGGCCGGACGTAAGCGAGAACGATGTACAGAATCTTTGTTCTTCCCGCTTCATTCAGGCAATCCCGAATGGGCGTCTTGACGGAGTTAATATACTCCGTTTCATTAAGCTGGGCGGAATTCGGATCGGGCAGGGCGATGCCGCAGACAGGTGCGGAAGAGGGCTCCTGATAGCGGGCCTGGATGTAATGATCCTTGACGGCTACCGAGTCAGGGGAATTAGTCACATAGACAGTTAGAGTGCTGGCGGCGAGCGGGTCGTCCTCGGCATAGACCCGGCCGGGTGAGGACAGGCAGGCCACCAGGACAAGGGACTTTAGAATGTGAGGCCAGCGGGTCATGATATTCTCCGCAAAATACTATGATAGCGGTGCCCTGGCAGGTCCGCGAGCGCTAGTTTCCCTAGGTCGAGGTATGGCAACGATTCGCTGGAAAATGGGCCATTTCTATCCCGCCGCTGCTGAACGCGCTCGGAGACTGAAGTCGTAGGCTGGTTTCGGCGGCTTCCGGTTCATGTTCAGGACGTAGTCCCCGAACCGATTGATATGCTCTGTCAGGTATGGGCTGACGCAGGCCAGTGCGGCCTCCGGCACGTCCTCCCCTTCATCCTGAAGCTGGCCGATTACTCGGGTCAATGAGCAGACGTTGTGGAAGATCAAGCAGTTGGAGACCAGATGGTTGTACTTGATGACCTTCCGCTGCTCATCCCGGCTGTTCTCCGTAATGACCCCCTCGCCGCCAAAGAACACCCACTTCAGGAAGTGATTCAACTGCTCGCTCTTGTTCGTTGCCGCCTGGATCGTCGAGCGTAGTTCCTTGTCCGCCAGATAGCGCAGGAGGAATCCAGTCCGAATCACACGCCCGAGTTCCCGGAAGGCCAGGTACAGCTTGTTCTTCCGGCTGTATGTCCCAAGTCGGCGAAGGATCGTTGAAGCCGTAATCCGCCCGGCTTTGATCGACACCGCCACGCGCAGCATGTCCGGCAGATGGGTGCGGATCAGGTCCAAGTCCACCGTGTCGGTGAACAGGGAATCGATGTGCTCATAGCGACTTGTTTTGTCGGGTCGATACAGCGTGAGGTCCTTCCAGTTCCGGATGCGCGGCATGAGCTGAATGCCGAGCAGGTGAGCCAGGCCGAACACCGGCGCGTTCTGCCCTTGTGTATCGGCGTGGAGAGTGTCGGGCTGGATGTCGCTTTTGTTCTTCAGCAACCCGTCGAGAATGTGGACCGCTTCCCAAACGCCACACGGGATGAAGTGACTGAACAGGGCGATGTACTTGTCCGAAACGTGGTAGTAGCCAATACCGCCATAGCCGCCGTAGCGGATGTGATATTCCGAGAGCAGATTCTGTTCGTAAAGGTCCCACTTCGTTCCATCTGCCGAGGCATGCTTCCCGGAACCCCAAAGCTTGGGGATATTGAACTGGTTGTACGCGTTGATGATCGTCGTAATCGCTTGGTCAAGGTTCTCCTCGGTGATGTGACGCTGGTTCACCCAGGCGATCTGGCGCCGGTCTTGAATCCTTGAGAGATCGGGCCGTCTGGCTGGGGCCGAGGTTGCAGCCATAGCAGAACGCCGCGATGACGTAACGCTCCCGTGGCTTGTCGATTTTGGCTTCGTGGCCGGAGAGCGGGCCGAAGGACCTCGTCCAATTCAGCAAATTCTCTGTGTCCGCAAGAGCGTCCAGAATCTGCACCGGGTCCAACCGGTCAGCTATGGTCTTCTCAAGCCAGCGCAATTTAGCTGGGTCGTCCTTCCGAGGGAGCTTGGTCAGAACCGGCTCACCGTTCTCAATGCGCACTCCCGCGTTGTCTGGAAAGGACTGGTCCGTCGAGCGGGCAATCGATTCTAACCAACTTCTCAACTGAGCAATGAAGGCGGCTGCGTCCGCTGGCAACGAAACCTGCTCCGCATACGCCGGAACCATCCGCGCGTATTCGTCCCAAGTGACCAACTGCTCCCGGTAGTCGGCAAACTCGGCGCTTCCGTCAATGGAAGCATCGCCCGACTTGAGATCCCACGTGAGCTGCGTGAACACGCAGACCTCCAGATAGCGCCGATTAACTCGCAAGGGTGGCGAGTCGCGTTTGCCCTGGCCCGTGACGAGCCGCCACCAGCTCTCGGGAACCCAGGAGAGGTCCAGCTTCGCCTTCTCAGATTCGTCCGTCAACGAAATCCATTCGACCCGACTTTGCTCATTCTCCATGATGAACGCGAGTGCTTTCTCAAGCGAAGAGTCCTGGCTGGTGGCTTTCATCTTGATAGCGCGCCAGATGCGGAACAGCGTAGGCCGGTGGCTCGCAAAGAACCGCCATAGAAATGGATGGTGGTTGTTGCCGGCATGGGCATCATGAGCTTCGCATTGCTCCAGAACCTCCGTGCCTTTCCCGGAGAGCACGGAGCTGATCGCCGCCAAGCGTTCATCTGCGCCCCCTTCGGTCTGATACGCGGCGACAACATCACGAAGGGTCCGGATCAAACCATCTGTCCGTTCCTGGTGCTTGAGGTGATGCAATGCTAAGGCTTCTTTCCCGCGGCGATGGATGCGCATCATCCGTTTGATGAACATCTGACCGAGATCATCGCGGACCCGCGACAACTGGGTCTGAAGAAGCACTGCCGCGAGCGTGTAGCGTTTGTACGGCTCCAGTTCCAGCATTCGCGCAGCATCCAGGCTCTTCGCCTCGGCTTCAAATTGGTTCTTCTTGGCAGTGGGAAGGCCACCAAGGATACTCGCAGGGAGTTGCTGATCGGACAGCCACTTGTGGTGGTCCACCAGTTCTTTGAGATGTGTCAGCGTCGGGCTGCCAGAATCTTGCTTGAGCGTGTTCCATGCCGTGGTTCGGGCCTCTGCTCCCGGTTCCGCCCACAGACGATCAATCCGCCTGCGGCCATCTTCACCCAAGGAGCCGAAGACCTGAGCGTAGAATCCACGATTAACCTCTGCGCGCCCCCGCTGTGCTTCTTCCTGAATAGTGGTGAATCCCGGCAGTTCGAAAGCTTGCCGAACCAACTCCTCGATGGCGACATTGATGATGTCGGCGAGGTCTTCTTTCGTTTGCGCTGCTTCTCGAACCGCTTTGCCCAAAGCAACCTGTCCGTCTGTATCAAAGGGCTTCACCCTTTGATGAGCGCGAATGACGGCGACGTGCCTTCGGCGCGTTCCAGACTCGTCGTATTCGCCCAACCCGCCGGGAGCCACAAGGAATCCTTGTGTATGGGAGATGTGCTCGACGATCACCGGTGGCACATCACGGAGTTGAAGGAAATAGCCGAGCCGCTGGAAGGCTTTCAGCAAGACGAGAAATCCCAGGCGGGCCACTTCGCCGCGAGCGACTCGGTCGGCGAGCGCGGCCTCTTCTCTGGTCGGCGTGTACACGGCCGCGAGTTCACTTGGGGAAGGATTGCTTTTCAATCGTGGATAAGCGGTCTCATGAGCACTCGGCACAATCAGCCTCCGAAATCGTGTACGATGGACCTTCTGAACCGGCCAGAAACTAAAGTTATTGGCCGGGTTTCTGATCGTATCAAAATGGCCGGAAAAAACGCTTTTCCGCTGCTATTTTGGGGCGGGGTTTTTGGCCAGGGGAAGGGAGTATGGCAAAGAGTCTTCGCGTCGGCCTTTACGCCCGCGTTTCCACGCACGATCAGCAGACCCTTCCAATGCAGTTGGAGACGATGCGCACCTACGCCGGGCAACGTGGCTGGACTGTGATCACGGAGATTCAAGATGTCGGTTCAGGCTCTATCGAGCGGCCCAGGCGCGAACTGTTGATGAAAGCAGCTCGGCGGCGCGAAATCGATGCGGTTCTGGTTTGGCGCTTGGATCGGTGGGGACGATCGGTGGCCGATCTTGTATTGACCTTGAAGGAACTGAACGAGTTGAGCGTCGGCTTTGTATCGCTCACCGAAGCTCTCGACCTAACGACCCCCACTGGACGCGCCATGGCAGGATTACTCGCAGTATTCGCGGAGTTCGAGAGGGAAATCCTCCGCGAACGCGTCCGGGCCGGTATCGCTCAGGCACGCAGGCTGGGCAAGCGGCACGGACGGCCACAGTCGGCGCGGCGAAAAACTGACCAGGTTAGAAACCTGTTCGCGACGGGCATCAGCAAGTCTGAAATCGCCAGACAGCTTCAGATCGGCCGAACTTCCGTGAGGCGCATACTGCTGCAGGCATAAGGAGGCACCCTGAATGATGACAAGGAGAACCGCTCTGCTGGCGTGGCTGTTCACAATGCCACGTGCGACGCCAATGCAGAAGCCGGATGTCAAAGGTCAAGCTAAGCTTCTCTCTTGGCAGACGAACTGGACGTTGTATGTCTCTGAGCTAACAAAGCGACTCCATCAAGTAACGGCACCCCTTTTGTATTTGGACGAAGGTTTCAAGACTGCCTTCATCGGCAAGTCGATTGAGTTCGACGGAGTATTAGCAAAAGTGCCTCAGGGGCGGCCGGATGCAAACATCCTGCTCCAAATGGATCCCCAGCCTCTCGCTATCCCGGTATGGATGTTTTCTCCTGGTGCCGATCGGGCAAAAACCGTTAGCGTGACAGCCACCGAATTACAACTTAGCATCGACCCTTCCGCATCTGACCGATGGAAAAGCATTCAACCAGGAACCCGTGTCCGTTTCAGCGCAACTTTGGACGAGAGGCCCATACTACTCGGCACCACCACAGCCGGCGGTGTCGTCTTCCTTCGAGCGACGCTCGCCGTCCCACGTCCTGCACTTGCCAAGTAGGTAGGCAAGTTCGAAAAAGGCTGCGACTGGAAATGGCCCATTTTCCGGCGAATCGTTGCCATACCTCAGGTCCGTCTGCTGGCACGTTACTCGTGATAACGTTCAGTTATCACGAGTGTAAAAGCGGCCCGTATTTCGCACCAGCGCATAATCGCATGTAAAGCGTGGTATCCTTATCCCCACCGTATGCCCGCGAAACCCAGCTGGTTTGGCCGCCTCGACTCCATTATTCAACACCTCAATTCCCTCCCCTACCCCTGGGTGGATCGCCAAACTCTTCAAACCCTGCTCAACGTCGGTCCCCGCCGCACCCAGCAAATCCTCGAACCTTGTATTTCTCACCAGCTCGGTACCAACGGATTGGCCCGCCGTGACCAGTTAATTGCTCATTTGCGCCTCCTGGCCGGATCTCCCGCCGCGGGCGAAGAAAAGCGGCGCCAGCATCGATTCGTCCATCAATTGGATAGCTGGCGCAAGGACTGGCTGCACCAGCCCAAGCTGCATGTCGAAGCGCCTTCTCAGGTGCTCACGCAGCAACTCGGCAATCTTCCTTCCGGAGTGGATCTCGGCCCCGGCACACTGTCCGTCAGATTTGATAACCCGCAGGAAGCTCTGGAAAAACTACTGGCACTAGCCATGGCCATCGGCAACGATTATGAGCGTTTTGAGCGCATGACGGCACCGGCATCGGGAGCTGGTAAACGAATCAATAGGGAAGTGACATAATGCTGCCACAGTAGCACTGTTTGCTACTGTGGCAGCATTCCCTTAAACATCCGATTTGCCAGCGCCAGCGCCGGGCCTGAACTTTGGCGCGATGGCAGTCGCTTCCTTAAGCCATCATTCTGCCACAGTAGCATTATGTGCCACTGTGGAAATATTAACTAATTCCTTGCTCTTCCCCATTGAGTATTGCAGCCCCTGCTCCCGCCAGCGCTGGAGCACCGCCTCTTCCGGCAGAACCTCATACACCGTAGACTGCGTCCGATGGTACCCCGGAGCCTGATAGATGCCGATCACCAACTTCTTCTGCAACTCCCCCACCACATTCTGGATGCCCCGCTTACTCAAACCGGTCAGTCTCACCAGGTCCACATAGCCGCCGCGGAATAGCCGGCTTCCCTGACCTGTCCCTTCCCCGGTGTCGAACATCAGACTGTAAACGGCATACTGTCCGGGAGTCAGAGCGTCCGTAATACGGCGGATTGGCTTGAGCCGAAAGGTACGGCGGGCTGCCGCTAATACTGCCACAGTAGCATCTATTGCCACAGTGGTATTTTCTTCTACTGTAGCAGGTAATTCCACAGTAGCATTTTCTGCTACTGTGGCACTATAACTCCCCCCAAATAGTGCGACTGTGGCGTTTTCTGCCACAGTGGCATCCTCTGCTACTGTGGCACCTGGTGCTACTGTGGCATCCTCTGCCACTGTAGCTATGTCTTCCACAGTGGCACGATTCTCCCGGGATGCTAAAACTTCCGCCCCCGGCTGAGGAGACGCGGAGGGGGGAAGGGAAGGCCGTTGCATCACCGCCTGAACCCAGTCGCTCGATATGTCGATCTCCGCCCGGTCTACGGCAAAACTAAGCTTCTGCCGCGACTTGGCCGGTTTGTGCGACCTCATCCCCCATACCCTCAGTAAAGAAATCTACCAGCCGTCCATAATCGTCCGCCGCCCGTGTCTTGGCGTCATACTCCCAGATCGATTTCTTGGAAGCAGCGGCATAACTCACTTTCACATCCTGTCTGACAGTAACCGGTAATACGTAGGAACCAAGCTCGGGATCGCTCGTCAGCGCGGCCATAGTTTCCCGGGACCCGTTGGTGGAAGCGTTATACATCGTAGCCAGAACATAAATTGCCTTCGTCGGCGACTCAAACACCGAAAGCACCCGTTTCAATCCCGCCAGGCTCTGCACCGCCCCAATCAGAGCCATCTGATCCATAGATACGACCAGAACCACAACATCCACGTAGAGCAGTGTGTTCACCGTCAGCAGGCTCATCGCCGGACTCGTATCCACAATCACAAAATCGTAATCGGTCACATGCCGCATGCGCCGGGCGAAGATTTTTTCTCGCAGCGTTTCCCCCGCCAAACGGTTCTCCAGCCCGAAGGCTAGATTATTGCTGGGAATCACATCGAGATTCGGACGGACCCCATGCCGAATCACCTTCTCCAGCACCATGTCGTCCGCCATCAAGTCAAATACCGTGTTTTGAGAGGCTTTGATCTTCAGGGAATGTGCCACATTGCCCTGCGGATCCATGTCCACCAGCAGCACCCGCTTGCCGCGCATAGCCAGCCCCGCGGCCAGATTGACACTGCTCGTAGTCTTACCCACCCCGCCTTTCATATTCGCAATCGCGATGCGTTTCACTTGCGGCTGCTCCCTTTCCCCCGCACAATGCCCTGCGCTCTCAGGCTTTCCAGCGCTACCGTGGCCTGCTGCAAGTCCGCATTATTCCAGTGTCTTACCTCATTTACGCGTTGGGGTTCGGGGATCTTCTTTTCTTTTAATAGTTTTAGCAATGTTGGGTGGCTGATGCCCAATACCGTTGCAACTTCTTGAGTGGAGAGAATTCCACCTGGATTGATACCTCTTTTGCCTATCTTAGACATCCGTCGTCGATCACTCTCAATCTGGGTCTGTATACAAAACACGAACTTCCTTTATAGATTATCCCTATCCCATTGACTTATCAAGTGATTTTCTGGATACTTCCAAAAGCCCCCGAGTGCACGTATTGGGGAGACGATCCTGCACGTAATGAGGAGACACTGCACGTATTGGGGAGACGCACTGCACGTATTGGGGAGACGAAGTGCACGTATTGGGGAGACGATTTGAGACTCAACATCATGAAAATATGGGAGAACTGCGTCATAGACTCTTAGACTTTGTTAGACTCTATGAAGACAACAACAACACTTTGTTGTTGCTTGACCTTGTCCGAAGCGCTCCGGAAGGGAAACCTTGTGGCAGATGATAATGCGGTGGTAGCACTGTGGAATGACCTCGGTGCCATTCAGAGTATCCGGACAGAAACGGTCCTCTCCAAGCTCCCCGTTCACAACCTGTCGAAGACCGGCAATTTCGAGATCCTCATCCACCGCCGCAAGGCCACCGGAGAAGTCGAGCTGCATTGGTCGGTTTCCTACAACAGTAAGCACGGACCTCCCCGTCAACTGGCCTATAAGCTCGATACCCTGGTGATCAACCGCCGTATCGATGAAATTGGCCGGCCGGTGCCAAAGGTGATCCGGCTGGGAAGTCTGCGCGACATTGCCAAAGAGCTGGACCTCGGGGGAGATACCAACCAGATTCGGAAAGCCCTCCGCCAGAATGCCTTCACCGGCATCACCGCCAAGCTTACCTATCGCACCGCGAGTGGAGAAGAACGCCGCATTGAAGCCGACTTCACCCGCTACAGCGTCGTGTTCGCGGGCGAGAAACTTCCAGACGGGGCGGCGGCGGATTGCGTCCATCTGATTTTCAATGAACCGTATTGGGAGGTGTTGAACAACGCTCCGGTACGCCCGCTCAATTACGAATACCTCCGGGAACTGACCCCGGCGGCGCAGCGGTTCTATGAAATCGTAAGCTACCGCATGTACGCTGCGCTGAAGTATGGACAGCCCGACGCGCGGCTCCCCTATTCCGAATTCTGCACCTTCTCCGCGCTGCAGCGCTACAGCGATTACGATCATTTCAAAAAGCAGATGTATAAGATACACAAACCGCATTTGGAGTCTGGATATCTGACGCGGGTGTACTACGAAGAAACCCAGGATTCTGAGGGAAGGCCCGATTGGAACATGTTATACGTTCCCGGAGATCGTGCCCGCAAAGAGTACGAAGCGTTTCATCAGCGCAAGCCGGCGGTGGGGCAGGGAAGCAAGCCTCCCGACCCGTTGCTCGACGAGCTGATAAAACGCGGGATCTCCGAAGCCCAAGCCAAACGCCTGGTACATGGCCTCAAAGACGGGCAGCCTTTACAGGCGCAACTGGAATGGGGAGACATGCTGATCCGCCAGGGTAAAGGGCGGATCGAGAATCCTCCCGGTTTTTATACCTATCTCGTCCGCGAGAATATTCTTCCTCCCCCCGGCAACTCCAGCCAGCCGGGAACGCACATTGAAGAGCCCCCGGGCGATCTCCGTCACGCCTACGAGGAATATGTCCGTGACCAGGTCACCGCTTACATCGCGGGCCACTACGATGCCCGGCAATACGCGAAACTGCTGGAAGAGAAGAGCGGGGAAGTGAAACAGCAGTATCGTGTGGCCGAGTGGTGGACCCCGGAGCAAGTGAGGGAAGTCGCCGAAGGACTGATCCGGCGGGAAGCGATGCAGAAGGCGTCAATCCTCAGCTATACGGCCTTTTCCAAGCAGTAGCCTGTGAATTTAGATCCCGCCATCCATCGCTGCTTCCGAAAAACCTACCCTTGTCCCACACCCGCAATCTTTCTCGACAGAGACGGCGTTATCGTCGAAGAAGTCGGTTATCTGCACCGCTCCGAAGACATCCAACTGATCCTGCCGGCCGCCGCCGCGATCGCGGTCTTCAATCACCTTAATATTCCCGTAGTTGTCGTCACCAACCAGGCCGGCATTGCCCGCGGCTATTATCAATGGCCGGACTTCAAACACTGCCAGCAGCAGATCGAACAACAACTCGGCGCTCACCAGGCCCATCTGGACGGTGTATGGGCCTGTGGCGCCCTTGACACCGGTCATGAGTTTCGAAAACCGAATCCCGGCATGCTCCGGGACGCGGCGGAGACCATGAATCTGGACCTGGCCCGCTCCTGGATCATCGGCGACAAGACCATCGACATTCTCACCGGCATCCACGCCCGTTTGGAAGGAGCCATTCTGGTCCGCACGGGCTATGGAGCGGACATGGAAAAAGAAGTCCGCACCCTCGAACCAGCGACCTCGATCCATGTAGCCGATACGCTTTTCGATGCCATCGGCATCCTGGGCAAACATAGCCGGGCTATAATGATGAATTCTTTCCCAAAATGAGCAGCGAACCGAACACGGACAGTCCCGCTGCATAAACAGAAACGGACACATTCGACGTGACGAACATCACAGTAATTGGCGGGGCCGGCTATCTCGGCTCGGTGCTGGTCCCGGCCCTGCTCGAGCGCGGCTACGCGGTAACCGTTTTGGACAATTTTCTCCATCACCAGGATAGCCTTCTTGCCTGCTGCCTCCACGAAAACTTTCGTATCCTGCGGGGGGACAGCCGAGAGGAACCGGAAGTGAAGAGGGCCATCGCGGGCGCCGATTACATCATCCCGCTCGCGGCCATCGTCGGAGCGCCTGCCTGCAATGCCGATCCAACCGCCACCCGTTCCATCAACCTCGATTCCATCCGTCTCCTGCTCTCTTTACGTTCCAGAGAGCAGCGGATCGTCTCCCCCTGCACCAACAGCGGATACGGCATCGGACAGAAGAACGCCATGTGCACCGAAGAGACGCCCTTGAACCCGATCTCGCTGTATGGCGTCACCAAGGTGGAGGCGGAGAAAGCAATCCTCGACGCCGGCAATTCCATTTCCTTACGCCTTGCCACCGTCTTTGGAGCCTCCCCGCGCATGCGGCTCGATCTGCTGGTGAACGACTTTGTGTATCGTGCTTTCACCGATCGCTTTCTGGTCATTTTCGAAGGTCACTTCAAGCGCAACTACATCCATATCCGCGATGTGGCGCGGGCGTTTCTCCACGCCATCGAGAACTTCGAAGCACTTAAAAACCAGCCCTATAACGTCGGCTTGAGCGACGCCAATATTTCCAAGTTGGAGCTCTGTGAGCGCATCAAGCTGCAGCTGCCCTCTTTTTACTACGTGGAAGCGGCCATCGGTCAGGATCCGGACAAACGCGATTACATCGTCTCCAATGAGAAAATCGAACGTACCGGCTACAAACCCGTTGTCTCACTCGATCAGGGGATTCAGGAGCTCATCAAGGCGTACACGATTCTAAAGGCGAAGCAGTACGTGAACGCCTGAGGCGTTTTCCCGCGTGGCCAAAAAATTCATTCTCATCGATCAGTCGATCTCGAGCATCGCCGGACATCATTACGAGTATGCCGTCCATGTGCTCGAAGCCGCGCAAAGAATGGGGTATGAGCCGTATCTGGGCACGCATGTACGCTTTGCGAAATCCAGCCATCATTCCCCCTGGCGCACCTTTCCGATTTACCGCTTCGGTTTCTGGGCCGCGCAGGAAAGCGCCCAGTTCGGACTGGTCAACTGGATCCTCGGCCGCATTGCATGGCTGCGTTTCCGCTGGCGGCTGTTCTATCGCTTCTCGTTGTTCGGACTGCTGTGGGCGGTGCGCGACCGCTTCGGCGATTTCGTACTGAAACAGCCTCTCGATCGCGCCCATCTTCTTTCTCTTGCCACGCTGGTCCCGGCGGCGATTCTATTAAAGCTGTTCCGCTTCCTCTTCCTTCTGCTCCTGCTGCCCGTCATGATCGTGATCTTTCTCTGCCGCGCTTTGCTGCGGTTGATGAAAGCCGGAGGTTTTCCCGAGCGCTACCTTCGCAGCCTTCTCGCCGATGCCGCCGATGCGCTCTATTTCTTCCGCCAGATCTTTATTCGCCGCATCGGCTTTCTAAGCTGGTGGCAGCAATACCGGTGTCTGGCGGGCTTTCGCACCGATACCGCGAAGATGCTGCGCGATATTGCTCCCGGCCCCGGAGATGTCATTTTTATTCCCACCCTGTCCGGCATCGAGTTAATCGGACTCGCCGAATATCTGCGAAGCGAGAAGCCCGGCCCAGGCTGGCATCTCTTGTTCCGCCGGGATATTTATCCCGGAAGAGCATCCGCATATGGCGCAGAGGAATGGCGTGTCCAGGGTTTGCGTAACTCCTTCCTCGGCAGCGCGCCGAAACTCAAAGGGCATGATGTCCGGTTCTATACCGACACCGATGAGCTGACGGCTCAATATAACCGGCTGGGTGTGTTTTCCTTCCGTACCCTTCCCATTCCCCATACCCATACTCCAGCTTCCGCCCGGCCCGATCAGCAGCCGCTGCGCATCATCTATGTGGGCGATGCCCGGCGCGAGAAAGGCTATCACTACATTCCCACGCTGGTGGAGGATCTTTGGAACCACTACATCGTAACCGGCCGCGTGAGCTTTCATCTCCAATCGAACTTCAATATTCCGCAAGGCGAGCCTGCTGCCGTCATCGCTCGCGAACACCTCGAGCAGCTGGCGCAACGCGCCCCTTCCGCCATCGAACTCATCAAACATCCCATGACCAGTGAGCAGTACAAAGCCTTTCTGCTGTCGGGGGATATCAATCTGCTGCTCTATGACGCCGTGAACTATTACGCGCGTTCGAGCGGCATTCTTGTAGAATCGCTGTCGGCCGGCGTGCCCGTGCTGGTTCCCGCCGGAAGCTGGCTGGCGCGCCAGTTTCGCGGCGCTCTGTATGAGCACCTTACCCGGTTGCGGCAGGAGTTGCTGCCGCTCAAGCAATACACGCCCAAGGATCTGCGCTGGCAGGTGTATGGCGACGCGCGCGCCAATCCGCTTACCGCCTCAGGCCTCACCGCTTCGCGGGACGCGAAAGCATTCTGCTGGGTGCGCAGTATTCCTTCCGCGACACACATGATCGCCTTGTTGCGGTTTGGCGCAGACTCTACCGAGCTGATGCTGCACGTCGAGCAATGTGATGCCCGCGGCAACACCATTGGAACCGCCCGCCCGCGTCTGGTCGAGGCGAACGAGCAGGCAGAAGCCTACGAGTTGTTTATTCTCGATTCGCGCACCACCAAACTTTGGCTCTCCGTCGCCAGCGCTTCCCCCGGCGACATCCACCTGAAGCATCTCCAACTCGATTTTCTCGCTACGCCGCCAGGCGAATCTGCCCCGCCACAAGGCGCGGTAGGCTTGGTCTATCACGATCCGGCCGAGATCACCGCGAAGCTGCGCGAGTTGATCGATCACCACGAGCATTATTCCCGTACCGCGAGGGAGTTTGCGGTCACCTGGCAGCAACTGCACAATTCCGAGCGCCTCGTTGCGGAGCTAGGGCGATGAGAATCGTTGCCGTATCCGATGTCACCGTAGGCTATGGCAGCCCTCAGCTTCCGCTGCTGGCGGCGTCGCTGAAAGACTACTATGACGGCGAGGTAAAGATCGTGGAGCCTGTTCAACCGGAGCTCGCTCCCCGTCACGGCCTTTATCCCGGCTTTGAAATCCTGCGCGTCGCCACGGCCGATCATCCGCATACACCCATCGGACGTATGGAGTACATCTGGCGCGCCGCCAAGCTTGTCAATGCGTGGAAGCCGGATGTCCTGGTCATCTGCTGTACCTATACGCTGCCCGTTCTCTTTCGCCTCAAGCGGCGGCCTTCCAAAGTCATTTACTACTCCATCGAGTCCATCCCTTTTTACGGCGAATTCGATATCGAAATGAATCGCCGCGCCGCTCCGCTGCTGGACCTGGTGCTGTTTCCCGAAGAGAACCGCGCGGTCCTGGAAGTGGGCCGCTGTGGATTTCCCGATGTACCCAAGCTGGTCCTCTACAACACCAGCAATCTGCGCAAAGACCAGCGCCCCGCACTCCCGCCGGAACAGCGCAATCGCCGCATTCTCTATTCCGGGACCATCAGCCGCGATCAAACATTTGCCGATTACTATGTATCCGAGAAAGTGCGCGCGCTGCCCATTGACCTGTTCGGCCCCGTGAAGGGCGGTGACGAGGATAAGCGGAAGATTACCGAGCCAACCAGCGGAGCCACCCGCTATCGGGGATACATCGGTTCGGCCGAGCTTGCCGCCGTGCGGCCGTTGTATGCCTACAGCATTGTGGCCTGGAATCCGAACGTTGAGAATCAGTTCTATGCCGCTCCCAACAAGTTTTTCGAATCGATCGCCGATGGAGTTCCGCCGGTGGCGGCGCCGCATCCCCAATGCAAGCTCCTGATCGAACGCTACGGCTGCGGGCTGCTGATGGCCGACTGGAGCTTCGAAACGTTTCTCGCCTCCCTGCGCCGCGCCATGGACGCTTATGGAAGCCCAACATGGCGCCAGATGGTGGATGGCTGCGCCCGTGCCGTAAATGCGGAATTGACCTGGGATGCGCAGTTCGACAAGGTAAGAATGTATCTGCCATGAGCTTTCACAAAATCATTGTCACCGGCGCCAGCGGGTTTCTGGGACGCCATGTAACGCCCATCCTCGGCGCCCGCTACGGGCCGGAGTGCGTTATCCCGGTAACCAGCCGCGATTACGATCTGATGGACGCGGCCCAGGTGCGGCGCCTGTTTGACGATCATCAGCCCGATGCGGTCGTTCACCTCGCCGCTTACGTGGGCGGCATCGGAGCCAATCGCGAATACCCCGCCACCTTCTTTTACCGCAACACGCTGCTCACCGCGCTCATGTTTGAAGCCGCCGCGGAAAGAAAACTAGGGAAACTGCTTTATCCCATGGGCGGCTGCAGCTACCCGGCCACGGCCCATTCTCCGATCGATGAAGCGCAGATGTGGCAAGGTTACCCACAGCCGGAAAGCGCCGCCTATTCGTCGGCCAAGAAGATGGGACTGGTGGCATCGGAAGCCTACCGGCAGCAGCGCGGACTCTCGAGCGTGGTGGTGATTCCCGGAAACATGTATGGCGAGTACGATAACTTCCGCGTGAAGGAATCTCACGTTGTCCCTGCGCTGATCCGCCGCTATTACGAAGCGAAGCTTGCCGCGGCGCCCTCTGTCACGGCATGGGGAACCGGCCGCGCCACCCGCGATTTTGTGTATGCGGGCGATATCGCGGCGCTCTTCCCATTCTTCCTCGAACAGTATGATTCCACCGCGCCTGTCAATTTAAGCTCGGGAACCAGCACTTCCATCCGCGAGCTCACGGAAACAATCCGCGAGCTGACCGGTTTTGCAGGAGAGATCGCCTGGGACACCACCAAGCCGGACGGCCAGTTAGAGAAGATCTTCGACGTGACTCGAATGAAGAAGCTTGGCCTCGAGTGTCCCACGCCGCTACGCGAGGGACTCTTGCGGACCATCGGCTGGCTCGCTGAAAACTACTCGAGCCAAGGCGGCGGCCTCAGGCTGTAAGCCTACGGAGTGGGTCCGCCCTCCACGCATATCCCCGCCCCGTCAAACGACATTAATCGCCCGATACTCACCGTCACATTCGAGGCTGAGAACTCGGCCGTGCAACCTGCAACACCCTCAGGCAAAGACGGAGCCACAAACGTGATCTGAAATAATCCCACTTCTCCCGGCGTCAATTTGGCCGGCACGGCGGGCGCAGACGCCGTGGGGCGGGCGGGTGCAACCTCCGCACCAAATGCAAACCGCCTCCGGACATCGGGAATCAGCCGGGGCTCCGCGCCGCCGCCCCTGTGCCAACCACCCCATCCCACACGCCAAGGCCATACGCGTACATCGTCAGTGTCTCTCCCCCTACTGCCGGGTTGGCCGGCGTTACGATCCGCCCATCTCGATGGACCACCAGCGGCCGGCAGAGGCCGGCCGTCTCCTCGATCCCCGCGACTCCTTTTATCGAATCGCAAGAATTCAACACATGGATGCTGTCCGTGTCCGCCTGCAGAGGAATCGCCTCCCCCGCGGTTCCCTGATAGGAGATGGTTAATACCGCGAAATTCTCGGGCCGGCGCGTGCCCGGAATGTTCGGCGTCAACTCCCAGGGAATCTGAACCGTGATTGCCGTCAGCGAAGTGCAGGCCGAAGGGACCAGGCCGTAGCAGTCATTGACAGGGTAAACAGCAAACAATGGAAGTGCAATCGGCGCAGGGCTGAAGGTTTGCCGGAGCGCCGCCGAGTAGCCGTTAAGCGTCACCGGCAACGGAAGCTCCCGGGCGGCCGCCGCTGGTATAGGGCGGTTGGTTTCCGCCCGCAGGAACAGCGTCAACACCTGGCCGGGAGACACTCGCAGGGGGCGCGGGGCCGAGTAGCCAGCGCTCATCACCGGGCCGGGAACACTCTCCTGCGCCATCAAAAGCGGTGTCACCACGAGAAAAACAAGACACCGGGAAACGCTCAAAACTACAGGCAAAGAGGGGATGTTCTACTCCATCATCTTTGCACAAACCGCGGTTATGCCGGGATCGGTGTATTTGATAAGAGTCGGGCTGATGAGGGCAACGTGAACATAATAAGGACGTTTGCTTTCCCTACAAACCCCCTTCCCTTCGGATTGAAGATCGGTTACACTGTTTGCCTATCCGAAACCGCGCGTCCCGTCGATTAGAGTGTTAGGAAGTTCAAGCGCCGCTCGTAGTGTCCTTATTTATTCAGGTATGGATCAATCCCCGGCGGTAAAACATAAGTATTGACATTTGATTTTGAAATGGGATATAACAAGGCGTTACGATCGGGGAAGTTTGTGCGCCCGATGGCAGTGTAATTTGCAAAAGTCGAGTCCAGGAGTTTTTGGGAGGAGGAAAATGAAAGGACGTCTTTGGTGGTCAAGTGTGATGCCCTTAGCGGCCACACTGTGTCTGACAGTCGCTGCACCTGATGCGGCGAGGGCACAGACCGGTCCCAGCATAGTGGGTACGGGACCGGGAGGATCGATTGATTATTCGCCGCGTTTATCGGAACGCCGTCCAGGTCTCATTGATCCGCTTTGCGGAACAGCGAGTGGCCCGGCGGTGGCAAGTTCGAGTTGCGATTCGCAGGCAGGCCGGGAATGGGAAGGAATCTCCGCAACAGATTACTTC